>PMPX01000167.1 GCA_003169235.1 Acidimicrobiaceae bacterium
GAGGCCCTCCCAGCTCCGCCCCCAGCGGCCGGCGTCCCGGGGCGCCCCGCCCGCCGACGACGGCCCGGGCGTCCCCCCGGCGTCGGGGGCCAGGGCGCCCGCCGCGCCCGGTGCGCCGGTCCCTGCGGCTACGTCCTGCATTTTGGGAGTCTGCCAGCCCCGGTCAGCCGGCGAACTTCCCGGTGACGAACCGCTCCAGGAGGAAGTAGCCGCACGGGAGGAACAGGAACAGGAGCGCGCGCTCACGCCACTGGTGCCGGGCCACCCAGAGTCCCAGTACGGCGAAGAACGGGAAGAGCACGAGGACCTCGCGGTTCTCGGAGAGCAGGATCGTCTGGAACGTGAACACACACCACGCGAGCCCGAGGAGCACGCCGTAGGAGGGACGGATGCGGAGGTAGGCCACGACGGCCGCCACCGCCAGCAGCACCACCGTCACGAGGTCGAAGAGCTCCGTGACCGACGCCGTCGAGGTGTCGAGCAGCCGCCAGTGCACGAGGTCGGAGACGGCATGGCCGATGGACGTCCACGGCCAGCTCACGTGCCGGTGCCACTGCGCCTGGGACTTCACGAAGGCCAGCCACTCGCCGAAGTGCGCCTTCTGGTAGGCGACCCACGCCACCAGGACCAGGACGGTCGGGGTGGCGACGGCCACCAGGCGGCCCACGGTGACCCGCAACGGGGACAGCCACTCGAGGTCACGCCCGGCCCGCCAGCTGTCGCGCTCTCGCGGGGCGAACCATGCCTCCATGGCCAGCGGCACCAGGAGGAGCACGAGGTAGTACTTGCCCATGGCCGCCGCGGCCGCCAGCACGCCGGCGGCGACGAAGTGCCCCCGCCGGACCGCCAGGAAGGCGAGGGTCGCCGCCGCCAGGGTGACCGACTCGGGGTAGGTGGCCACCAGGAAGAAGGCGGACGGCCAGGCGAGCAGCATGACGCACGCGGCGTCGGCGGCCCTGCGCCCGACCTCCAGGTCGACCAGCTTCCACAGGGCGGCCAGGGCGACGACCAGGCCCAGCGTGCTCACGATTTCGCTGCTGGTGACGTAGCCGATGCCGGTGACGGCGTGCGTCAAGCGGGTCAGCCCCGGGTAGAGGGGGCCGAACGCGTAAAAGGCCCGGTTGCCCGTCTGCGCGGCACCGACGGCGTGGCCGGGGTAGCCGTGCGCGGCCAGCGTGAGGTAGTAGCCGACGTCCCACTGGGCCAGGACGTCGGTGAGCGTGGACGGGTGGCGTGCCACCACGTGGGGGAAGTTCACCCCATCCGCGCTGACCAACGCGATCCACGTCACGATGAGGCGGAACCCGACCGTGGCACCCACGGCGATGGTCAGCGGCCGCCGCCACTCCAGCCACAGCCGGCGCCAGCGACCGGGTACCTCGTCGCCGGTGCCCGTCTCGGCGGCAGCACCCGGTTCGCCCTGCTCCCCGTCGTACGGCGGCTGCGTCGTCGGGTCGTCAGGTGCGGGACCCTCCGCGGTGGCGACGTCAGCTCCCGGGGACCACTCAGTCACGGCGCCGCCACCGTACCGCAGGGCACCGAGCGCGGGACGCTCCACCACGCCGGCGCCATCCGGCCGCGGCCGCCGGTGGAGGGGTCGCCCTCGCCTCTAAATGAAGCTGAAGTCGGGCACGCCCGAGCTGATGCCCTTGAAGAGGTCGCCCTTGGCGGCCACCAGCTCCTCGGGGGTCCAGGCCTTGTCCCGCGTCACCTGACCGACCGCCTTGAACGCGCTCATGGCGTAGATGTCGGCGCCGAAGACGACGAGGATCTGTCCGGTGATGTCGGCCGACGCCGGCGCGGCCAGGAAGGCCACCACGTTGGCGATGTTCTTCGGGTCCCACGCGTCGAACGCGCCCTCGGCGGCGCTCATGCCGTCGCCCCCGAAGATGGTCTCGGTCATGCGGGTGCGGGCCCGGGGCGCGATGGCGTTGGAGGTCACGCCGTAGCGCCCGAGCTCGCGGGCCTCGACCCAGGTGAGCGCGGCGATGCCGGCCTTGGCGGCCGCGTAGTTCGCCTGGCCGGCGTTCCCGAAGAGGCCGGCCTCCGACGAGGTGTTGATGATGCGGCCTGTGACGTCCTCGCCCGACTTGGCTCGGTTGCGCCAGTAGACGGCGGCGTGGTGGGTGGCGGCGAAGTGACCCTTGAGGTGGACGCGGATCACGTCGTCCCAGTCGGACTCGTCCATGTTGAAGGACATCTTGTCGCGCAGGATCCCTGCGTTGTTGACGAGGATGTCGAGCGAGCCGAAGGTGTCGATCGCCTGCTCGACGACGTTCTTGCCACCGGCCCACGAGCTGATGTCGTCACCGTTGACGGCGGCCTCGCCGCCCGCGGTCTGAATCAGCGCCACGACCTCCTCGGCGGGGTGGGCGTCACCGCCGCTCTCGCCGTGCAGCCCCGCACCGACGTCGTTGACGACGACCCTGGCCCCCTCGGCGGCCAGGAGGAGTGCCTCCTCGCGCCCGATGCCCCGTCCCGCGCCGGTGACCACCGCCACCTTGCCATCGAGCAGTCCCATCGTGATGCCTCCCTGTGCGTGTCGTCTCGTGTGCGGGTGCGCGTGCCGGGCCGCTCGTCCCGCAAGGGGCGGGCCCGCCGCGTGGTGCCGTCTGGCCGCCTCGCCGCGCACGCAGTGTGGCCGATGGGCCCGCTCAGGGGCAAAACCGGGCCACTGCCTCGGCGGTGACCTGGCCGATCAGGGCGGCCGTCTCGCCCCTCGCCCTGGCTCGTCCGAAGCGGGCCGTCAGGCTCACCACCTCCATGCCGTCGGGCGGCGCGGCCAGGAGCGCCCGGTCGGCACCGCCCGCGATGCACAGGACCGGCGGCGGCGCCCCGGGCCGGGCCCGGGCCAGCTCGAGCACGCCGCCCGGCACCTTGCCGTGGAACGACGGCGGGTCGAGATGGCCCTCGCCCGTCACGACGAGGTCGGCGCGCCGCATCCGGTCGGCCAGGCCGACGAGGCCGGCGACGAGTGCGAACCCCGGCTCCAGGCGGGCCCCGAGCGCGACGAGGCCACCGGCCAGCCCCCCGGCGGCGCCCGCACCGGGCACGCCCGTCACGTCGACGCCTGTGTCGTGGCGGTACCGTGCCGCGATGTCGGCCAGGCGACGGCCGAGGGCGTCGACCTGGGCCGGGGTGGCGCCCTTCTGCGGCCCGAACACCGCGGCGGCGTCGAGGAACGGGGTGGTCACGTCACTGGCCACGACGAGATCCACCTCCCGCAGGGGCTCCGGCGATCCGACCGCCTCGAAGGCGCCCAGCCCGCCGTCGGTCGTCGCCGATCCCCCGCAGCCGACCACGATGCGGCGCGCCCCGGCGTCGCGGGCCGCCAGCAGGAGCTGCCCGACGCCCGCCGTGCCGGCGCGCACCGGGTCGTCGCCGGTGGGTCGCGGCAGCAGGGCGCGCCCGGCGGCCCGCGACATCTCGATCACCGCGGTCGGGCCCTGCCCACCCGTCCCGGCCAGCATGCGCCACTCGGCCTCGACGGGCTGGCCGAGCGGGCCGGTCACGGTGCTCGTGCGCCGGGTCCCGCCCAGCGCGTCGAGCAACCCCTCACCGCCGTCGGACATCGGGACCTCGTCGGCCGTCCACCCCGCCCGGCGCGCGGCAGCGGCAGCGGCCGCGGCCACCTCGGCGGCCGACACCGTGCCGCGGAACTTGTCCGGGGCGGCGACGAGGTGGGGCACGCCGAGGAAAGCTACCGGCCCGGGTGCCCCTGAGCAGGGGTGCGGGCGAGAGGACTCGAACCTCCACCCCCTCACGGGGACCGGGACCTAAACCCGGCGCGTCTGCCAATTCCGCCACGCCCGCAGCGGTCCCGCTGTGCGGGTGAACAGGGAGTGTACGGCCCTGTGCCTACGGGCGCCCCCTCCGCCCACTAGCCTCGTGGCCATGCCCCACGCTTCTGAAGCCCCCAAGATCATGGCTGCCGGGGCCGACCTGGAATCAGCCGGCCGAGTCTTCCAGCAGCTCCTGAAGGAGCGCATCGTCTTCATCGGCAGCGCGATCGACCAGGTGACGGCCAACCTCGTCTGCGCCCAGCTCGTCCTCCTGGAGGCCGAGGACGCGGAAAAGGACATTTCGCTCTACATCAACTCCCCGGGCGGCTCGGTGACCGACGGTCTCGCCATCTACGACACCATGCAGTACGTGCAGCCGGACGTCTCGACCATCTGCGTCGGGCTGGCCGCCAGCATGGGCCAGTTCCTGCTGTGCTCCGGGGCCCCCGGCAAGCGCTACGCCCTCCCGCACTCGCGCATCCTGATGCACCAGCCGTCGGGGTCCATGCAGGGCCAGGCGGCCGACATCGCGATCCAGGCCGAGCAGATCATCTACCTGAAGCGCATGATGGCCGAGCGCATCGCCTTCCACACCGGGCAGCCGCTGGAGCGCATTGAGACCGACTCGGACCGTGACCGCTGGTTCACCGCCGACGAGGCCTGCGAGTACGGCTTCATCGACAAGGTCATCGACCGCTCCACGGCCACGGCGACGGCAGGGAACAAATAGACGTGGCTCTGGACGTCCCGGCTGCCTCGTCGGACGCGGATCCGAGGGTCGAGGAGGCCGTCGAACGAAGGGTGGGGGATCGCTCACCCATGGCCGCCGAGGTGGCGGGCGCCGGCCCGCGCGACGCCCGGCGCGGTTCGGTCACGCGCATCGTCACGCCCACCATCAGCGTGCGCAAGCGGTTGCGCGAGATCTGGCTCTCCCGTGAGCTGCTGATCTACCTCGTCCGCACCGAGATCAAGGTCAAGTACAAGAACTCCGTCCTCGGCCTGGTGTGGTCCATGATCGCTCCGGCCATGACGCTGGCGATCTACTTCTTCGTGTTCTCCATCCTCCTCGACAACAAGATGCCGAACTTCGTCATCTACCTCTTCGCCGGACTGCTGCTGTGGAACCTGTTCCAGCTCGGGGTCCTGACCGGCACCGGTGTCGTGGTGAACAACGCGGGCATCGTGAAGAAGGTGTCCTTCCCCCGGGAGATCCTGGCATTGGCTGCGGTCGGATCGGCCTGCGTCTTCTTCTTCTTCCAGGCCATCGTCATGGTCATCTTCATGGTGATCCTGCGGTCGGCACCCGACCTGGCGTACCTCCCACTCGTGGTCGTGGCCCTCGTCGCCGGGGTCATCCTGGCCTCCGGCCTGGCGGTGCTGCTCTCGTCCGTCAACGTGTACCTGCGCGACACGCAGCACCTCATTGAGGTGATCCTCACGGCGTGGTTCTGGGCATGCCCCATCGTGTACTCCTACCAGACGGTCGAAGCCAAGCTGGGGCCGCGCGGCCTGACATGGGTGTACCTGATCAACCCGATGACGCCGCTCGTCCTGGCGTTCCAGCGCTGCCTCTACAACAAGCCGAGCTACGTCCTCAACGGCAAGGTGATTCCGGTGTTACCCCAGCACGGATACCTCTGGTACGCCGTTCTCGTTGCGGGCGTCCTCATCGCAGCGGTGGTCCTGTTCCTGGTCTCCATTGCGGCGTTCGGCCGGCTCGAGGGCAACTTCGCCGAGGAACTGTGAGGTCGTGAGCGACTTCGCCGTCGACGTCCGCAACGTCTCCAAGCGCTTCCGGCTGGCTCACGGCCAGTACAACTCCCTGAAGGAGCGGCTCATCCACGGCGGGAAGCGTCAGAACGTCGAGGACTTCTGGGCTCTCGACGAGGTGTCGCTCACCGTCCAACAGGGTGAGACCGTCGGCATCCTCGGCCGCAACGGCTCGGGCAAGTCGACGTTGCTCAAGTGCATCTGCGGCGTGCTCCAGCCCACGCAGGGCGAGGTGGCGGTGCGGGGGAAGCTGGCAGGCCTGCTGGAGCTGGGGGCCGGCTTCCAGCAGGATCTCACCGGCCGCGAGAACATCTACCTGAACGGCTCGCTGCTCGGCATGTCCAAGCGCGAGGTCGACAAGGTCTTCGACGCCATCGTGGACTTCTCGGAGCTCGAGGAGTTCATCGACGGCCCCGTCAAGTTCTACTCCTCGGGCATGTACGTGCGCTTGGGTTTCGCGGTCGCCGTGAACGTCGACCCCGACGTGCTGGTGGTCGACGAGGTCCTGGCGGTGGGGGACGAGCGCTTCCAGCGCAAGTGCATCGATCGGATCGACCAGTTCCAGCGGGAGGGCCGGACCATCCTCCTGGTGACGCATTCGTCTGACACGGTGCGCTCCATCTGCGATCGGGGGGTCGTGCTGAGCCACGGCCGGATGGTGGCCGAGGGCGAACCCGGCGAGGTGACCCGCATCTTCCGGGAGCGCCTGATGGCGGAGGGGGCGGGCATGTCGATCGTGGACCCGACGCTCGTCGCCGTCCCGGCGACGCCCAGCTCCATCGTCAACGGGACGCTGCCGGACGCCGAGCGGCCCGTCCGGTTCCGCTCCGTCCACCGCATCTTCTCCGGTGACAACTCCGTGCCGTACCTGCGTACGGGCGACGATCTGACGATCCGGGTGGAATTCGAGGCCCTCCATGCGATGGACGACGTGGTGTTCTCGCTGGAGATCCGCAACCTCGACGGCAACAGCCTCATGAGGACGGACACGTCGATCATCGGTGTGCCGATTGCCGTCCCCCCCGGCACGAGCGTCATGCACTTCGGGATCGTGGGGGTGCCGCTGCTCGACGGCTCGTTCTCCTTCGCCTTGGGGATCCAGAGCCGGGGCGGGGTGCTCTACGACTGGCGGGAGGACGCCGGCACCTTCGAGGTCATGAACCCGGGCAAGATGACCGGTCTGTTCCGGATGGACGTGCACGCGGCGCTGATCTCGAGCGAGAGCGATGTCGACTCCTCTGCCGCGCTGGCACAGCCGCTCTGAGCAAGACTCACACACCATGAGCGACACCGAGCCGACGCTGCCGGCAGATCCCCAGGCCTACGTGGAGCAGGTCATGGCGGAGATCGCGGACGAGGTGCGCCTGCGCCGCGCCTCGGGCGACCTGCCGCCCAAGCTCGAGCGCGAGCTCGACGAGCTCTTCCTGGCCCACTCCCCGGTCGCCGGTAGGGGCGGCGACCTCGGCGAGGCCCTGCGGATGGTCGATGCCGCCACCTTCATCGACCCGGTCGTGCCCGTCGAGTCCGAGCGCGCCGCCGGCGCCGTCGTCAAGAAGGGCATGCGCTCGCTGCTCCTCTGGTACGTCGGGTGGATCACCCATCAGATGAGCCAGTCCTCCTCCGCGGTGAGCCGCGCCCTGCACATCGTCGACGACCGTCTGGGGGACCTGGAGCGTCAGGTGGAGGTGCAGCGGATCCCGGGAGCGAAGGTGGTCGAGTTCCCGGCGCTGCACCGGCCCGACGCCTGGTGGGTGGAGCCGGCGGTCGCCGCGGTCGCCAAGGCGCCCGGGCGCGTCCTCCACGCCGCGTGCGGCGACGGGTGGCTGGTGCGCCGGATCGACGCCGCCGGCGGTGACGCCTACGGCGTCGATCCCCGCGCGCACCTCGTCGACGCCGCCGAGCTCGGCATCCTCGACCTGCGCGGTGAGGGCGTGGCCGAGCACCTGCGGGCGGTGGCCGCGGCGGGCCTGGGCGGCGTGGTGCTGACCGGCATCGTGGACGGCATGGGCGGCGGCGAACGCACCCAGCTGCTCACCGCCATCGCGACCCGGCTGGCGCCCGGAGGGGCGCTCGTGGTGCACTCCGTGAGCCGCGACGCCTGGGAAGCCGCGGGCGCGCCGCCCGAGGCGGACCTGTCACCGGGGCGGCCGCTGCGTGCCGACACCTGGTGCCGCCTCCTGGGGGACAGCGGCTACGAGGCCGTGGCCCAGCCGGGGCCCGGTGGCGAGGACTTCCTCGTGACCGCGGTCCGCTCCAGCATCACGACGCCGTACCCGCCGTCGGAGCGGTGAGCGCCGCCGCCGGGAGGCCGGTGGCCGTCCACCAGTTCATCCCGGCCCTCAACCCGCACGATGCGACGGGGACGCACACCCTCAAGCTGCGCGACGCCCTGCGCGCCGCCGGGTGGCGGTCGGAGATCTTCGCCGAGGCCATCCACGACGACCTGGCCTCCCAGGCCTACAAGCACTGGATGTACCCGGAGCACGCGGCCGAGGGCGACGTCGCCATCTACCAGTTCACGACGTCCTCGGCCGTGGCGGGCTACCTGGCCGAGCAGGGGCTCCCCCTGATCCTGGACTTTCACGACTTCACCGCGCCCGAGTACTTTGCCGGATGGGAGCCGCGCAGCGTGCAGCGGGCCGCCGCGGCCGGTGAGGAGCTGGCGCTGCTGGCGCCGCAGGCCGTGCTCGGGATGGCCAAGAGCCCGTTCAGCGAGCGGCAGCTCCGCCGGGCGGGCTGCCGGCGGACGGTGGTGGTGCCCGTGCTCGCCGACTACGGGCGCGTGACGGGCGCGCCCGACCGGCGCGTCGCCGCCGAGCTCGCCGCGCTCGGGGAGCGTGGTGGCGCCGACATCCTCTTCGTGGGGCGGATCGTGCCGTCGAAGGCGCAGCACGATCTGGTCAAGGCGCTGTGGGCCTACCGCCGGCTCTACGACGCACGGGCGCGGCTGCATCTGGTCGGTGGCACGTCGAGCTTCGAGTACGCCAAGGCGTTGCAGGGGTACGTCGACGACCTCGGCCTGGCGGCCGCGGTCCGCATCACCGGCGAGGTGTCGGACGCGGCGCTGGCCGCCCACTTCGCTGCAGCCGACGTCTACCTCTCGCTGTCGGCCCACGAGGGCTTCGGCGTTCCCCTTGTGGAGGCCATGGTGGCCGGCGTGCCCGTGGTCACCCGGGGCGCGGGGGCGGTCGCCGAGACGGTGTCCGGTGCCGCCCTGGTGCTGGCCGCCGCCGACCCCGCCTACATCGCGGCCGCGCTGCACCGGGCCTGCACGGACGACCGCCTGCGGACCGCGCTCGTCGCCGCCGGGCGTCGGAGGGCGGCCGAGCTGTCGGGGGGCGCGGCGGCGGCGCCCCTGGTCGACGCCGTGGCCGGGGCGGTGGCCCGATGAGCCCGAAGGTGGCCTTCGTCACCCCGCGCTACGGGACCCAGGTGATGGGGGGCGCCGAGACGGGGGCGCGCCGCCTGGCCGAGGAGCTGCGCGCCCACACGGGCTGGGAGTCCGAGGTCCACACGACCTGCGCGCTCGACCCCCACACCTGGGCCGACGAGCTGGAGCCGGGGACCACCGAGGTGAACGGGGTGCCCGTGCACCGGCACCGCGGCACGCACGGGCGGCTTCCGGACTTCTACGGCCTCGACGGGCTCGTGCGGCTGGCACCCCGCATGGCGACCCTGGAACAGGGACGGCGGTGGGTCGACTACAACGGTCCCGTCTCCATGGAGCTCGTCGACGCCGTCAGCGCGTCCGACGCCGACGTCATCGCCTTCTATCCCTACCTGTACCACCCCACCGTGGCGGCCATCGGCCAGGTCCGGGCGCCCGCGGTCCTGCACCCGGCCGCCCACGACGAGCCGGCGCTG
>PMPX01000216.1 GCA_003169235.1 Acidimicrobiaceae bacterium
GCCAGGGTGTGGCCGTAGTTGAGCACCATGCGTCGGCCACCCTCGCGCTCGTCCTCGGCCACGACCGCCGCCTTGATCCCCACGCAGCGCGCCACCTGCTCCTCTATCGGCTGGTCCGCCTGGGGGCCGTCGCCGAGGAAGGCGTACTTGGCGATTTCGCCGCGGCCGCAGGCCCATTCGCGCGGGGGCAGCGACGAGAGCGTCTCGGTGTCGCACAGCACGGCGGTGGGCTGCCAGAACGCGCCGACGAGGTTCTTCCCCTCGGGGAGGTTCACCCCCGTTTTGCCACCGATGGCGGCGTCGACCTGGCCGAGCAGCGTGGTGGCCACGTTCACGTAGGGCGTCCCGCGGTGGTAGGTGGCCGCGGCGAAGCCCGCGACATCGGTCACGATCCCCCCGCCGACGGCGACGACGACGTCGGCCCGCGAGAGACCGGCCCGGGCGAAGCGGCGCGCCAGGTCCTCGACCGTGGCGAGCGTCTTGGCGTCCTCCCCGTCGGGGATGAGGAGGGTCGTGGCGGGCAGGCCCGGGTTCAGACCGTCCACCCAGCCGGCGTCCCTGATCGCCTCCTGGGTGACGATCACGGCCGACTTGGCGCCGGGCGGCAGGAAGCGTGCGATCTCGTGGCGCGCGCCGGGGCCGACCAGCACCGGATAGGCGCGCTCGGCGAGGTCGACGGACAGGGCGCGCACGGGACCGGTCACTCCCCCCCGGTCCCGGCCGCGGTGACGTCGTCGGTGGCAACTGCGCCGGCCGTTGCCAGGATGCGCCGGGCGACCTCCTCGGGCGGCAGCTCGTCGACGTCGATCACGAGATCCGCCACCTCGGCGTACAGCGGGGCGCGGACCTCGTTGAGGCGCACCATGGCCTCCGCCGGGTCGTCGCCGAGCAGGGGACGCCCGGCGCCGTCGCCCACCCGGGCGGCCAGGGTCCCGGGTCGGGCGCGGAGCCAGACCACGGTGCCGCTCCCGGCGATGAGCCGGCGGTTCTCGGGTCGCAGCACGGCCCCGCCGGCGACGGAGACCACCGACGGGGCGGGGTCGGCGCAGGCCTGGGCGAGCACGTCGGCCTCGGCCTGACGGAACGCCGCCTCGCCGTCGCGGGCGAAGAGCTCGGGCACGGTCAGTCCGGTGGCCGCCTCGACGTCGGCGTCGGAGTCGCGGTAACCCCAGCCGAGCTCTTCGGCCAGGAGGTGCCCCGTGGTGGTCTTGCCCGCGCCCATCATCCCGACCAGCAGGAGGCGCGGGGTCATCCCGCGGCGCGACCGGTGTCGGGCGTCTGCTCGGGCTCGTTGCCTCCGAAGGCACCCGAGCCGGGCGCACCCGCCGCGGCCGACGGGGTGGAGCCCAGGGCGGCGACGAAGCCGTCGCGGTTGCGCACCACCTCGGAGAGCGAGTCGCCACCGAACTTGCGCAGCGCCTCGTTGGCCAGCACCAGCGCGGTCATCGACTCGGCCACCACGCCCATGGCCGGCACGGCCGTGGTGTCGGTGCGCTCACGGAAGCTCAGCGTCGACTCCTTGGTGGCGACGTCGACCGTCTCGAGCACGGGGCGGTTCAAGGTGGCCAGCGGCTTCATGGCCACCCGGGCCACGAGGAGCGCCCCGTTCGAGATGCCGCCCTCGATCCCGCCGGCCCGGGCGGTCGGCCGCACGTACCCCTCGGCCTCGTCGTAGCGGATGGCGTCGTGCGCCTCCGAGCCGCGACGTCCCGCGTTGTCCCAGCCGTCGCCGATCTCGACCGCCTTGACGGCCTGGATCGACATGAGCGCCTGGGCCAGGTTGGCGTCCAACTTGCGGTCCCACTGCACGTGGCTGCCCAGGCCGATCGGGACGCCGTAGGCCAGCACCTCGGCCACCCCGCCCAGCGAGTCCCCGGCCTTGCCGGCCGCCTTGATCTCCTCGATCATCGCCGTCTCGACCGCCGGGTCGAAGCAACGCACCGAGCTGGCGTCGACCTGGTCGAGGTCGGCCGGGCCCGGGCGAGGGCTGTCGGGGCCCGTGGACGCCGCCCCCAGCGCCACGATGTGGCTCACGATCGACACCCCGAGGTGGGCCAGCAGCAGCTTGGCCAGCGTGCCGGCCGCCACCCGGGCCGCCGTCTCGCGGGCCGAGGCGCGCTCGAGCACGTCGCGGGCGTCCTCGAAGCCGTACTTGAGCATGCCGGCCAGGTCGGCGTGGCCGGGCCGGGGCTGGGTCAGCACCTTGGTCGGCGCTCCCGGATCGGGGGACATCTCCTCGGTCCACTTCGGCCACTCGGTGTTGGCGATCTCTATGGCGACCGGCGAACCCAGCGTCCGGCCGTGACGGATGCCGCCGACCAGGCTGATCTCGTCCGCCTCGAAGCGCATGCGGGGACCACGGCCGTAGCCGAGACGCCGCCGGGCCAGCTCGTCGGTGATGTCCGACGCCTCGACGGGGACTCCGGCCGGCAGGCCCTCGACGATGACGACCAGGGCGCGACCGTGGGACTCTCCGGCGGTCAGGAAACGCAGCACAGGGCCACGCTACCGGACGGCCGATGGTGCCCTTGAGCTGGGAGCGCACGGCTCCCGCCGGCGTGGCTCAGGCGTAGAAGGGGTTCTCGCCGCTGCCGTGATCGGTCACGTCGAGCACCTTGGTGAGCTCGGGGACCTCCTCGAGCAGCGTGGTCTCGATCCCCTGGCGCAGCGTCATCTGCGACATGGCGCATCCCTGGCATCCGCCCGACAGCCTCAGGTAGGCGGTGCCGTCGTCCTCGTCCAGCGCCACGAGATCGGCCCGGCCGCCGTGACTGGCGATGGAGGGGTTGACGGCCTGCTCCAGCACGGCCACGACGCGCAGCGCGAGCGGTCCGGTGATGCCCTTGGCCAGCACCTCGGGCGGGACGCCCGGGGCGGCCTCCTCGGGGCTCGGCGCGTTCGGATTGACCAGGACCAGCCCGCCTCCGCCCTCCTCGGACCACTCCAGGCGGGCCCCGCGCAGCTGGTCGACGCTGGCGGCCGGCACGATGACCTCGATCCCGTCCTGCGCGTGGCGGGCGTCGGCCTCGTCGGCGTCGGAGATGGCCTGGAAGTAGAGGTCGTAGACGAAGACGCCGGCCTGCACGCCGCGCACCTCGAGCCACAGGGCCAGGCTGCCCGGATCGGGCTCCTGCTTCATGGCCTGCAGCACGGTCTCGTGCGCCTCGGGGGTGAGGGTCACGACGGGGCTGGTGGTCTGGAGATCTTCGGTGGTCGTTGCCATGGGAACGAGTCTACGGGGTGCGTGCGGCGGCCAGGGCCCCCCGCCGCGGTCGTGCCCCCGGAATCGGCTCGGCGGCCCCCACTCCGCACCACACGGTCATCGCAATTCGGCTTCGATCCGGTGCAATTGGGGTTGGTTCCGGTGTACGTTCAGCCCGAGTTCACCGCGGAATCGCCGGGTGGCCATTGGAGGTTGCACGATGCGAAGGTCCGTCGGTCGATT
>PMPX01000211.1 GCA_003169235.1 Acidimicrobiaceae bacterium
CTCAAGGAGATGGACGAGGCCAACCCGGAGATGTCCACGGCCGACGTGGCGCTCGTGGTGGGTGCCAACGACACCGTGAACCCGGCGGCGAAGTCGACGCCCGGCAGCCCGATCTACGGCATGCCCATCATCAACGCCGACGAGGCGGAGAACATCATCTTCCTGAAGCGCTCCATGCGTCCCGGCTTCGCCGGCATCGACAACGAGCTGCTCTACGACCCCAAGACGACCATGCTCTTCGGGGACGCCAAGGACACGCTGCAGAAGCTGGTGGCGGCCGTCGCCGTCGCCTGAGCCCCGCCCGGCCGGCGGCTCCCGGGGCATGCGCCTGTCCCGCAACGGGAACCGGTCCCGGGTCCACGGCTTCGTCGGGAGAGTGACGCCGCACGCGGCACGGGGAGGACCGAAGCCCTCCCCGTCGCCCCCAGCGGATCGCCATGCGGATCCCCCCTGAACGGTTTCGAACCGTAGCGCGTGGACACGCGGGCCGCCCGGCCGACCGGGCGGCCCGCCGTCGGCGACACCGACACCTCACGGAAGGGCAGGTCGGCGCCGTCCAGCGTCCGTCCTGACCCCGCCATCCGGCGGGCCGCCGGTAGCGTACGACCGGACATGGCACACGAGGGCGAGGACGCGNNACGGCCGGGGCGGGCCGTTTCCCGCCGGCGATCCGGTCCCAGCGGGTGCTCCAGGTCGCCCTCGGCCTGCTCTGGATCCTCGATGCGGCCCTGCAGTTCCAGCCCTTCATGTTCGGCCGCGGCTTCGTCGACACGTTCATCCTGCCCAACGCCACCGGCCAGCCCTTCGTCCTCGGCGACCTCATCACCCACATCGGGCACTTCGTGGCGCCCGACGTCGCGGTGTGGAACACCTTCTTCGCGCTGATCCAGCTCTTCATCGGCGTGGGCCTGCTCTTCCGGCGCACCGTGCGCCCGGCGCTCGCCGTGTCGTTCGCCTGGGCGCTCGGCGTCTGGGTCATCGGCGAGGGCATGGGCATGGTCCTCACCGGCACGGCCAGCGCGCTCACGGGCGCGCCGGGCTCCGTGCTGCTCTACGGGCTGTTGGGCCTCATGGCGTGGCCGCGCCGCCGCCGTCCGGTCGACTGGAGCGACGAGCCGGTCGGCATCGCCTCGTCGGCCGCCGCCCAGGGCATCGGCCACTCCATCACGCCGCTGGCGGTGTGGACCGGTTACTGGTCGCTGGCCGCGGTGCTCTTCCTCCTGCCCGACAACCGGACGCGCACCTCGGTGACGAGCGCCATCGTCGGCATGGCGTCGGGGCAGCCGGGCTGGTACTCGCACTTCCTGACCAGCCTGGGCAACCTGTTCTCCACGACGGGCACCCAGACCGCCTGGATCCTCGCCGCCGTGTCGGTGGTGATCGGGCTCGGCCCGCTCTTCGCCCGCCGCCCCGGGGGGTTCCTCGGCGCCGGCGCGCTGTTCGCCTTCCTGCTGTGGATCGCCGGGCAGGGGCTGGTCGGCAACCTCTTCACCGGATCGGACACCGACCCCAACACAGGCCCGCTGGTGATCCTGCTGGCGGCGACCATGGTGCCGACCGTGGTGGCGTCGCGGGAGGCCTGGCGCTCGCCCGCCGGCGAGGTGTTGCGGCGGAGCCCGGCGGCGGCCGTGCTCGGGGTGGGTGCCCTGGGGGCGGCGCTGGCGCTGAGCGCCAGCTATCCCGTGGCGGCGGAGGAGTCGACCGGCAGCGCCATGGCGGGCATGGCCATGGGCGGCACGAGTGCGGGCGCGGCCGCCTCGCCGTCGCAGTCGGCCACCGCCGACACCTGTGTCTCGCACCAGGTCGGCTTCAAGATCGCCGGCCTCGACCTGGCCAACACGCCCTACATGATCATGGGCGGGACCAACGGGATGGACATGAACGGCGCCGACGCCAGCGCGGCGGCCGGGTTCAACACGACGAAACCCGGCTGGCACTACACGGGGCCCGCCATCCCGCAGGCGGAGGCCCAGGCGCTCCTGGCGGACGGCAACAACGGGCCGGTCGATGTCCACATGGCCGAGAGCGGCTGCGCCGCCCATCTCACCGCCGCCCAGGACATCGGCGCCGAGCAGTACGTCCAGGCGACCAGCGAGGCGGTCTCGTCGTTGCGCACCCCGGCCGAGGCGGAGGCGGCGGGGTACGTCCCCGCGTCGCCGACGGACTACCCGGTCGTGTACTACGTGAACCCCGCCATCGTGGCGGCCAACGCGGCGGCACGCCGCACGCTCGACCCCCAGCACGTCGACGGCCTGGTGTACGCCGCCACTCCCGCGGGCACCGAGGTGCTGGCGGCCGCCATGTACATCCTCCCGGCCACGGAGACGCAGGTGCCCATGCCCTATGGCGCGCTCGTCCAGTGGCACCGCCGCACCGAGGTGTGCGGCACGGGGTCCACGTCACCCACCATGCCGCTCGACATCACGGGCTACCCGCCGTGCGCGAGCGGCTCGGTCCTCCAACCCACGCCCTACCTCTCCATGGTGTGGCAGGTCCCGGTGGCGGGTGGGCCGCTGGCGATCCAGCCGCCCGACATCCAGATCGTGGAGGCGGCCGTGATGGGGTCCGGCGGCTCGTAGGCGCACCCAAGGTGCACCCAAAGGATGAGGGCCCGCCCGACGATTCCGCCTCACGGATGACCCGGCGGGGCCGCCCCGTTCCGTAGCCTGGGGGTCATGGCGACCTCCTCCGGCCTGGTCGAGCGGGCCCTGGCCTGGGCCCGCATCGACTTCCGGCCCTCGCACCGGCCACCCGCCTGGTGGCGGGTGGCGGTGGCCACCGTCCTCTCCGTCGCGCTCTCGCTCGCCGCCGACGCCGCGCTGGTGGCCATCGGGACGCACCTGTTCCCGTCGACCAAGGNNGTGCCGCCTGGCCCGTGGTGGCGCGCGTCAGCTCGGCGCCGCGCTGGCTCTTCTTCCGCCTGGCCATCGCGGTCACGCTCGTGCTCTTCCTCCCCGACGTCTACATCTGGCACCAGGGGCAGTCGGCCCAGGCGGTGCTCGTGCTGATGTCGATGCACGTGGCCATTGCGCTGGTGACCTACAACCTCCTGGTCCACGTCGCCCCGGTGCGCGTGAGCACCGGGCGCCACGCCGCCGCGGCCCGCAGCGGGGACCGGGCGTAACTCAGGGCTTGGCGCGGGGGGCGATCGCGTCGACCTCCGCCAGCACGTCGGCACCCGGGCGCCACCGCCCCGCGGCCACGTTGGCGGCGATCTGCTCGGGGCGGGTCGCCCCGGCGATGACCGACGCCACGACGGGGCGCGCCAGCAGCCACCCGAAGGCGAGGTCGAGCACGCTGTGGCCGCTCTCGTGCGCCAGCGCCTCGAGGGCGGCCACCGTGGCGAGCCGCTCGTCGCTCAGCTGGTCGGCCGCCCGCTCGCCCATGGCGGTCAGGCGCGTGCCCTCCGGTGCCGGCTCGCCGGCCCGGTACTTGCCGCTCAGCAGCCCGCTCGCCAGGGGGAAGTAGGGAAGGAAGGCCAGCCCGATGCGCGCGCACTCGTCGAGCACCCCGTCCTCGGGCTCGCGGAAGAGGATGTTGTACTGGTTCTGCACGCTCACGAAGCCGGGAGCACCGGGAGACGTGGCCGCCGCAGCCTCCTGGAGCAGGGCGACGTCGAAGTTGGAGCACCCGAACTGGCGGATCTTGCCCTCGGTCACCAGCTCTTCCAGCGCCCCGATGGTCTCGGCGATCGGGGTCTTGGGGTCCGGCGTGTGCAGCTGGTACAGGTCGATGCGGTCGGTGCCGAGGCGGGTGAGGCTGTCCTCGACGGCGGTGCGGATGTAGGCGGCGGACGCGCCACCCTGATGGCCCTCGTAGGGGACGCCGAACTTGGAGGCCAGCACGATCTCGTCCCGGCGGGCGCCCAGTGCAGCGCCGAGATACGTCTCGGACTTGACCCCGCCGTAGATGTCCGCAGTGTCGAACAGGGTGATGCCGGACTCGAGCGCGGCGCCCACCACGGCCTCCGTCTGCTGGCGGTCGATGCGCATGCCGAAGTTGTTGCACCCCAACCCGACGACGCTGACCTCGAGCGAACCGATCGTGCGCGTCTCCACCGGTGACTCCCTTCCTCTCGGCCCGCCCGTGCAGGGGAACCGGGCCGGAAGTACTGTACCGGCGGCTCCTGGTCGGAGAACCGTGTGGATGACGAGGAGGCAACGATGGCAGCAGGGGCAGTCGACGTCACGGTCAAGGCGGCACCCGACGAGGTCTGGGCCAAGGTCGGTGACTTCGGTGCCGTGGGCGAGTTCTTCCCCGGCATCGACTCGTTCCGCCTGGAGGGCGACGAGCGGGTGATCGGCATGTTCGGCATGGAGATCCGCGAGCGCCTGCTGGCACGGGACGACGAGAGCCGCACGCTGACCTATTCCGTCGTCGCCGGGGTCCCGATCGAGAGCCACACGGCCACCATCTCGGTCCAGCCCGAGGGCGACGGCTCGCTGGTCATCTGGGCCTACGACGTGGCGCCCGACGAGATGGCGGCCGTCTTCGGCGACACCTACAAGGCGGCCCTGGCCGCCGTCGAGGGCGCCTTCTCGTAGGGCGTCACCAGCGGATGGGTGGGCCCTGGCGGCCGCGCCTACCCTGACCACGTGACCCCACGCGCGGCGGACGCAGCGGCGGCCGGCGCGGCCGATGCCGCACCCCCGTCAGCGGGCCGGCCCACCCGGCCGGCCCCGCCGACCGAGGACGTGCCGCGGATCTACCCCCGCCGACTGCCCGAGCCCACGTCGCGCGAGCTGCTGCGGCGGGGGCGCACCATCGCCAAGGTGGTGGCCGTCCACTTCACGCCGACGGCGTTGCGCCAGCTGCGCACCATCCGCCACGGCGCGCTGCCGGCGGCCCAGCTCGCCCGGCCGCTGCGCAAGAGCTTCCAGGACCTCGGTGGCACGTTCATGAAGTTCGGCCAGATCATCGCCTCGTCGCCCGGCATGTTCGGCGACGACGTGGCCGACGAGTTCCGGGCCTGCCTCGACACGGGCCCGCCGGTGCCGTTCCCCGACGTCCGCCAGCGGGTGGAGGAGGACCTCGGGATGTCGCTGCGCGACGCGTTCGCCGCGTTCGAGCCCGTCCCCATCGGCACGGCGTCCATCGCCGTGGTGCACCGGGCGCGCCTGCACGACGGGCGCCAGGTGGCCGTCAAGGTGCTGCGGCCCGGGATAGAGCACACCGTGGCGACCGACCTCGACCTCATGCAGCCGCTGCTCGAGATCCTGGTGCGCCAGACCGGGGACCAGATGGCAGGCTCCACCCTGCAGCTGCTCGACGGCTTCCGGGTGCAGATCGGCGAGGAGATGGACCTGCGCAACGAGGCTCGCTCGCTCGCCCACTTCCGGCGGCTGCAGAGCGAGTTCGACCTGAAGCTGATGGCGGTGCCCGAGCCGTACCCCGAGCTGTCGGGCCGCAACGTGCTCACGATGGAGTACTTCGACGGCGTCCCCATCGACGACCTGCGCCAGGTGGCGGACCTCGGCTTCGATCCCGGGCCGCTGGTCCAGGAGGTCATGCGGTCCTTCTTCCTCACCACGGTGCGCTGGGGCGCGTTCCACGGCGACGTGCACGCGGGGAACATGATGCTGCTGCGCGACGGGCGCATCGGCGTCATCGACTGGGGCATCGTGGGGCGCCTCGACCCGTCGACGCACCGCTTCTTCCTGGCGCTGCTGTCGGCCGCCATGGGCGACGAGTCGGCCTGGCCGGTGGTCACCAAGCACATCACCGACGTTTACGGGCCGGCCATCGGCGTGGCCGTCGGCATGTCCGACGACGAGCTCACCGTGTTCATCCGCTCCATCTTCGAGCCGGCGCTGACCCGGCCCTTCGGGGAGGTCAGCCTGGCCGGCATCATGCAGACCATTCAGCTGCAGATGGCCGAGGCGCAGGGGGTCGAGGCGCACCAGCGCAGCGTGCGGGCGATCCTGCGCCGCCTGCGGACCCAACGGAGGGTCCGTCGCATGGCCGACCAGGCCGGCGGCCTGATGTCGGACTTCGACCGCGGCACGTTCCTGTTGGCCAAGCAGCTCATGTACTTCGAGCGCTACGGGCGCCTGTTCGTGTCCGAGGTGCCGATCCTGAACGACCGCGCCTTCATCGCGCAGCTCCTCGAGGGGGTGGACCTGTCCGACCTGGCCGGCTGAGGCAGCTCCCACCTGGTTCGTTCCCGGGAGCGGCGCCCGCACCTGGCAGAGAAATGGAATCTGTTCTATTTTCACCCGGGGCCCGGACCGGGTCCGGGGCAGACGGGGAGGTGACGTGGCTGACGAGGTGATCTACAGGTCCGACCATGTCCTGGAGTACCCATTCGTGCGCTCGGTCGGGCCGGTCATCGGGGCCTTCCTGACCGGCCTGCGCGACGGCAGGGTCGTGGGGACCCGGGGCAGCGGCGGCCGGGTGATCGTGCCCCCCACCGAGTACGACCCCGAGACCGGCGAGGAGACGTCCGGCGTGGTGGAGGTCGGCCCGGAGGGGACGGTCACCTCGTGGTCGTGGGTGCCCCGGCCGCGTCCGAAGCACCCGCTGCAGACGCCGTTCGCCTGGGTGCTGGTGCGCTTCGACGGCGCTGACACCTCGTTCCTGCACGTGCTCCCCGCGGCCGGGCCCGACGAGGTCTCGACCGGCATGCGCGTGCGCCCGGAGTTCGCACCCGAGGACGAGCGCGTCGGGCACGTGAAGGACATCAGCCACTTTGTGGCGACGGGAGGTGCGTCGTGAGCGAGCGAGAGCCGGTGACGATGATGGACGCGGCAACGCGCCTCGACTACGAGTTCACCGCCGGCGTCGCCATGAGCAAGAACCTTCACGGGTACGAGCAGGGCAAGTTCATCGGGCAGCGCTGCCCCAAGTGCAAGAAGGTCTACGTCCCCTCACGCGGCTCGTGCCCGACCGACGGCCTGCCCACCGACGAGATCGTCGAGCTCCCCAACACCGGCACCGTGACCACCTACTGCGTGGTCAACGTGCCCTTCGCCGGCCAGTCGATCGAGATCCCGTACATCTGCGGCCAGATCCTCCTCGACGGCGCCAACCTCTCGTTCATGGGGTTGCTCCAGGAGATCCCGATCGACGAGGTGCGCATGGGCTTGCGTGTGGAAGCGGTGTGGGTGCCGCCCGAGGAGCTGGGGCCGACCTTGGCCTCGGTCAAGTACTTCCGCCCCAACGGCGAGCCTGACGCCGACTACGAGACCTACAAGGAGTATTTGTGAGCCAGTACCCCGCGCTCACCTCGGGCCGCCGGCCCGTCGGCGTCGTGTCGTTCGCGCAGTACGACAACGTGCGGCGCGAGGACGCCCGCAACGAGGTGGAGATGCTCATGCCGGTAGTGACCGAGGTGTTCGGCAACATCGGCATCACCAAGGACGACGTCGGCTTCATCTGCTCGGGCTCGACCGACTACCTGATCGGTGGGCCGTTCTCCTTCGTCGCCGCCCTCGACGCCGTCGGCGTGTGGCCGCCCAGGGCTGAATCGCACGTCGAGATGGACGGCGCCTGGGCGCTCTACGAGGCCTGGGTGCTGCTCCAGGAAGGCGAGATCGACGCCGCCCTCGTCTACTGCTTCGGGCGCTCGTCCATGGGGGACCTCAGCGAGATCATGGCGGTGCAGCTCGATCCCTACTACCTGGCCCCGCTGTGGCCCGACCCGACCTCGCTGGCCGCCCTGCAGGCCCAGGCCCTGATTGACGCCGGCAAGGCCACCGAGGCCGACTTCGCCGCCGTGGCCAGCCGATCCAGGCGCTCGGCCCTGGACAACCCCAAGGCCCAGGTCGCGTACGACCGCTCGGCGGAGGAGTTGCTGGCCGAGGACTACGAGGTGGCGCCCCTGCGCCGCCACGCGCTGCCGCCGCTGACCGACGGCTGCGCCGCCGTGGTGCTGGCGGCGGGGGACAAGGCCTACGAGTGGTGCGAGCGCCCGGCCTTCATCACGGGCATCGACCATCGGATTGAGACGCACTCGGTGGGGGCGCGGGACCTGACGGTGTCGCCCTCGACCAGGACGGCCGGTGAGAAGGCCGGGGTGGGGACGAAGAAGGTCGACGTGGCCGAGCTGCACGCGCCCTACGCCCACCAGGAGCTGATCCTCGCCGAGGCCCTCGGGCTGGGCGACGGGGTGTCGGTAAACCCCTCGGGCGGCGCGCTGGCGGCCAACCCCATGATGTCGGCCGGGCTCATCCGCATCGGCGAGTCGGCGCGGAGGATCTGGTCCGGCCAGGCCGACCGGGCGGTGGCCCACGCCACCTCGGGTCCGTGCCTGCAGCAGAACCTCGTCTGTGTCCTGGAGGGTGTGTGATGGCGGAGCGCTGCGCAGTCATCGGGATCGGCCAGACCGTCGCCAAGTCGAAGCGGGAGGACGTCTCCATCGCCGGGCTGGTGCGCGAGGCCGCACTGGCGGCGCTCGAGGACGCCGGGCTCACCTTCGCCGACATCGACGCCGTCGTGGTCGGCAAGGCGCCCGACATGTTCGAGGGCGTCATGATGCCCGAGCTCTACCTGGCGCCGGCCCTCGGCGCGGTGGGCAAGCCGATGTTCCGCGTCCACACCGCCGGGTCCGTCGGCGGGTCCACCGCCATCGTGGCGACGCACCTGGTGGCCTCGGGCATCCACGACCGGGTGCTGACCGTGGCCTTCGAGAAGCAGAGCGACTCCGACGCCATGTGGGCCCTGTCTGTGCCCCAGCCCTTCTCCGCCCCGCTGCTCGCTGGCGCCGGCGGCTACTTCGCGCCGATCATCCGGGCCTACATGTACCGCTCCGGCGCGCCGAGCGACATCGGCATGATGGTGGCGGTCAAGGACCGGCTGCACGCGCTGAAGAACCCCTACGCGCACCTCCACCTTCCCGACATCGACATGAAGATGGTCGAGGACTCCATCATGCTGTGGGACCCCCTGCACTACCTGGAGTCGTGCCCGTCCTCCGACGGCGCCGCCGCCATGGT
>PMPX01000094.1 GCA_003169235.1 Acidimicrobiaceae bacterium
GGGGATTGGGGATTGGGGGTTGGGGGTTGGGGCTGTCTCCCGACCACCGATCTCTCGATTCGTGGTGAACCTTTGGCGAACCAGGCCCGTACAACCATCGCCTACGACACGAGGAGACGAGCAGCATGGAACTGGTGACACGAATCCGAGGTTTGACCGGTCAACGCTCGAGGCGGACGGCAATTGCGGCACTCGCAGTTGGGGGGTTCACCACTTCGGCAATTGTCAGCTCAGCAGGTGCGGCATCCAGCCACAGGGCGAAGAGTGTCGTCGTCTCGACAACCGAGATCGCCGCGCCGGGCACGATCCTCCTCGTGAGCGGCAAGACGGTCTACACATTGAAAGCAAGCACGACGCCGTGCTCCGCCCAGTGCGTGAAGGTCTGGCCCGAGGTACTCCTTCCCAAGCACGTGAAGCATGCAACGGCTGGGGCGGGCGTGAAAGCAGCGAAGCTCGGCACGATACGGCGCAGAGGCGGCGCTCTCCAAGTGACCTATTCGGGCAGGGCCCTCTACTGGTTCTCCGGAGACAAGGCTCCCGGACAGGTACACGGAAACGTGACCGACACCTGGGGCGCGTGGTCGGTGGTGGCGATCGCGACGGAACCAGGTACATCCTCTCCGGCGGCATCCGAAACACCCAGAACCCCGGCTCCCACCGCCACGACTCCTTCCACATCGACGACTCGTGCGACAACGCCAACTCCTGCGACGTCGCCGCCTCCCGCCACAATGCCGACTCCCTCGACGACGCCAACTGCGCCGCCGACGACAACGCCGACCACATCTCCGCCGCCACCTCCAACCACGACGCCCACGACCTCACCGACTACCACGACCACCGCTCCGAGTACGGGAGGCGTCTCCTTCTGACGGCGGTTGGCCCGCGACGGGCGGAAGGGCTCTGCGACGACACCGTCACTGGGGTCGTTGCCCGCCCTGCCTTGCCGGGGGTCCGGCAGGGGGTGGTGTCGTCGAGCGGGACCCGGGGACGCACGGCTGCCGGTGTGCGGGGACGATCTCGACGACGGCCAGAAACAGGGCTCCGACGGCTCAGATCACTGCTTGAGGGCCCTGAGTCCTACTCACCCCGGAGCGTTGGTTCCGCCCGAGTTGAGGCGTTCGAGAACGGTGTCCAGCATGCCGAGAAGGCTCTGCAGCTGTCCTTCGTCTAGGACGCCGAAGAGTTCGCTCTCGAACCGATGGACCTCCGGGAGCACCTGGCGGACCAATTCTCGCCCTGTCACCGTGAGCCTGACCAGGTGCATGCGTCCGTCGGAGCCGTGGGCGGTGCGGTCCACGAGAGCACGTTTCTCCAGGGTGCTCAAGATCCCTGTCACGGTGGGTCTGGTGACGATCATCCGCTGGGCCACCGCGGACGGGGAAACCGGCTCACCGGCACCGGCCAGCACGGCCAGGGCGTTGAAGCCGGTGTAGGAGGGGATTCCGAAGCCTTCGAGAAACCGGTTCAGCGAGGCCAGCATCGCCGTCCCGAGATAGGCCAGCGTCAGGAAGCACTCGGTGGCACGAGCGCTGCTACCTGGGAATTCGTCTTCGAAGCCATCCTCGACTCGTACTGGCACGCCCATCACCTCCCGGCCTCGGAAGGTTGCCGCTCCTCCTCTGCAAGCATACTAGTTAGGGTCCTAACTAGTATCTGCGCTCGTGATTATGCAGCGCCCGTTTCCCTTGTACGCCGCTCGGTGGCATGACCGAACCCGTCGTGCCGTCCAGGGTCCCGATCTGTCGTAACGCCTCGTGAGTGAGCGCCACCTGAACGCCGACGGATACTCCTACGAGGGGGAATCACCCTTCCGACCCCGGAAGCAGCCTCCACTGTTGGCGCGCACGTTCCCTGTCTCGACCAGCATGCCGGGATACCCCAAGCGGAACGGGCGGCACGACGTCATCGCAGGTGTGACGGTGGCTGCTCTGGCCATTCCATCGGCCATGGCGTACGCCGAACTCGCCGGGCTCTCGCCGGTCGCTGGGCTCTACGCCCTCCTGCTGCCAGCCGTGGCTTACGCCTTCCTCGGCTCGTCCCGTCAGGTCGTCGTCGGTCCGGAAGGTGCCCTGTCGCTCCTCGTCGCCGTCTCGGTCGCTCCGCTTGCCGCCGGCAACGCGAGTACCTACGCCGCATTGGCTGCGATGTTGGGCCTCCTGGTGGGAGCCATCGCGGTAGTGGGTCGCGTCATCCGCCTGGGCTGGGTGGCGGATTACTTCAGCCGGTCCGTGCTCGTCGGGTACCTGCACGGCGTGGCGGTCGTCCTGGTCTGCGGGCAGCTGGGCAAGTTGTTCGGTGTGCCGATCGCCGCAGAGGATCCACTCCCACAGCTCAAGGAGTTCTTCAGCGAACTCGACCAGATCCATGGACTCACGGTGCTCGTCGGCGCCCTGTCCATCGGAGTGTTGTTGCTGCTCAAGTGGAGGATGCCCAAGATTCCGGCCGCGCTTCTCGTCGTCGCGGCAGGCATCGCCGCCTCCGCCGCGTTCGACCTCACTGACCATGGCGTGGCCACCGTCGGCCACATCCCTGCCGGCTTACCGTCCTTCCGTTGGCCGAACGTCGGAGTCGGCAAGACGCTCGATCTGGTCCCTGCTGCCGCCGGCGTGTTCGCGGTCGGGTTCGCCGACGCCATCCTGACGGCGCGCTCGTTCGCCGGCCGCAACGGCCAGCACGTCGACGCCAACCAGGAGCTCTTGGCCTTCGGCACCGCCAACGTCGCCGCCGGGTTGACGCAGGGCTTCCCGATCGGTGCCAGCGGGAGTCGCACCGCGGTCAACGAGCAGGTGGGCGGCCGGACCCAGGTGGTCGGTCTGGTCGCTGCCGCAGTCGCTGCGCTCGTGCTCCTATTCCTGACCCAGCCCGTCTCCGTGCTGCCCAAGGCGTGTCTCGGGGCCGTCATCATCGTCGCCGCCATCGGGCTGATCGAACCCGACGCGTGGCGTTCCCTGGCTCAAGCGGGCCGCTCGCAGGTGGTGATCGCCGCGGTCACGACCGCCGGAGTGGTGCTCTTCGGGGTTCTCGAGGCCCTCATCATCGCCGTCCTGCTCTCGATCGTCGATGTCGTAATGCGCTCGTCGAAGCCTCACGACGCCGTGCTGGGCTACGTGCCGCGGTTGGATCGCTGGGCCGACGTGTCCTTGCATCCCAGCGCCCGCGTGAGCCCCGGGGTCGTGGTCTACCGTTTCGACGACCGGCTTCTCTTCGCCAATGTCCGCTACGTCAAGGGCCGCATCCGTGAGGCCGTCGCCGGCGCGCCGACGACCACTCATTTCGTCGTCTTCGATGCCGAGGGATTTGCCGGCATGGATGCATCAGGGATCGAGGCCCTGTTCCAGATGATCGATGCACTGACCAAGGACGAGATCGCTCTCGTCGTTGCCCGCTTGAAGAGTCACCAGATGGAGCGGTTCGACACCACCGGCCTCGCAACACGAATAGGCCGTCAACGCTTCTTCCCCACCGTCGCCGCCGCGGTGGAGTGGTGCGTGGAAGAGCAGCCTGCACCCGAAGGCGGCACCGCGTGACCGTCGACCCGGCTCAGGAGCAGGCCTCAGGGTCGTCGGCGACCCAGGACGAGGCCCCACACCGCATCCACCTGCCGCGCCTGCCCAGGATCAAGCCGTCGAAGCTGCTCATGCCCGTCCTCACCGGGCTCGGACTGTGGCTCGTCGTCGAGCAGCTTCTGGGTCTGGGCGAGATCCGCGGCGTCCTCGACGAGGTCACCTGGGCCTGGATGCTCGTCGTTCTTGTGGTGACCCAGGCCACGGCCATCACCGAAGCGGTTGCGATGATGGGCGCCTCTCCTGTACCCATCCCTCTTCGGCCGCTCACCTTCCTGCGCTTCGCCCTGGGCTTCACTGGACTCATCGGAGGCACGGTGGCGACCACGGCCACGGTCGTGCGCTTCTTCAAGGAACGTGACCTCGAACCGGGGGTGGCGCTCAGCTCGGGGGTGCTCTACAGCCTCTCGGGATTCTTCATCCAGATCGTGTTGACGCTGCTGATCCTGCCCTTCGTCTGGAGTGACCTCCACCTGACGGCGGCCGGATCGTCCGGCTCGGGTCCCGAGATCCTCCAGATCCTGTTGTGGGTGCTGACCGGCGCCGGCCTGGTCGGAGGGGTGGTCTTCATGGTCCCGAAGCTCCGCCGCATCGTGGCCTCGCGGCTCAAGCCCCAGTTCGCCTCCGCCTGGGAGAACGTCAAGGCCTTGATCCACCAGCCGAGCCGCGTGGTACGCCTGCTGGTCGGATCGGCCGCCACCCAGCTCCTCATGGCGGCCGGGCTCGGCGTGGCACTACGGGCTGTCGGCGCGCACGCGGGGTTCGCCGCGCTGGTGATGATCTGCACCTTCACGGCTTTGCTCGGTGGCATGGCCCCTGTGCCGGGAGGCATGGGCGTGATGGAGGCCTGCTACATCTCCGGGCTCACCCTGGTCGGCGTGCCGCAGGACCAGGCGGTGGCGGCCGTCTTCCTCTACCGCATCTGCACGACCTACCTCCCACCGGTGTGGGGCTGGATGGCGATGGTCTGGTTGCGGCGCAGGAGCTACCTGTGAACCACGGGGTCGGCATCGCAGCGCTCGCCGTCATCTCTCGTCCTCGCCTCGGTGACGGTCGTATTCTCCGTCCTACCCCATGGCGTCACCGCGTCCCCGTTTGCCGCTACAGAGCCGCCGTCGCCCGAACTCGCCCGCTGAATGGCGCCGAAGAACTGGAGCCGCTCGCCCTTCGCACGCTGCATCGCTCGCGTCACCGATCGACCATCCCGGAACCCAGTGAGGAGTAGACACCCGAATGACCGATGACACACGTTCTGCTGCCCAAAGGCGCGATGCCGTGCCACGCACCGTCTTGCCCGTTCCGGATCTCCCGCATGTCGGGACCGTCACCTACGACGCCAAGGACCCCGACACGTCGTTTCCCGCCCTGTCGCCGCTCCGGCCGCCTACCGGTGCACCGAACGTCCTTCTGATCCTGCTCGACGATGTCGGGTTCGGCGCCTCGGCGACCTTCGGGGGGCCCGTCGCCACCCCCACGGCCGACCGGCTTGCAGCGGGCGGGCTCCGCTACCGGCGCTTCCACACCACAGCTTTGTGCTCGCCCACCCGAGCGGCACTGCTCACCGGTCGGAATCACCACACCGTGGGCATGGGTGCCGTGGCGGACATCGCAACGTCGGCACCCGGGTACACGTCCATTCGGCCCAACACGTGTGCCCCGCTGGCGGAGATCCTCCGGCTCAACGGGTACTCGACCGCACAGTTCGGCAAATGTCATGAAGTCCCGACGTGGGAGACCAGTCCGCTGGGGCCTTTCGACCGCTGGCCTACAGGCTCGGGGTTCGAGCACTTCTACGGCTTCGTCGCCGGGGAGACGCACCAGTACGCGCCGGCGCTCTACCAGGACACGGTACCGATCGAACCGCCGGACGACGCGGGCTACCACCTGACCGAAGACCTGGCACAGCGCTGCATCGACTGGATCCGCCAACAGAAGTCGTTGATGCCCGATAAGCCGTTCTTCGCGTATTTCGCGCCGGGCGCCACCCACGCGCCGCATCACGTGTGGCCCGAATGGGCGGACCGATACAAGGGCCAGTTCGACCAGGGATGGGACAACCTGCGAGCGGAGTCATTCGAGCGACAGCAGCAGCGTGGCATCGTTCCGACCGACGCCGAACTGACCGCCCGTCCCGGTGAGATTCCCGCCTGGGAGGACATGCCCGAGGAGCTCAAGCCGATCCTGGCCCGACAGATGGAGATCTACGCCGGGTTCCTCGAGCATGTCGACCATCACGCGGGTCTCGTCGTCGAGGCAATCGAGGAGCTCGGCATCGCCGACAACACGTTGATCTACTACATGATCGGGGACAACGGCGCGTCAGCCGAAGGCCAGCTCAACGGGACCTTCAACGAGCTCCTCACGTTCAATGGCATGGCTGCGCTCGAGACGCCGGAGTTCATGATGTCGAAGTTCGCAGACTTCGGTGGCCCCGAGGCGTACAACCATTACGCGGTCGGCTGGGCCCACGCCATGGACACGCCCTATCAGTGGACCAAGCAGGTCGCCTCGCACTGGGGCGGTACTCGCAACGGGTTGGTCGTGCACTGGCCGCAAGGCATCACCGCCCCGGGGGAGATCCGGGACCAATTCCACCACGTCATCGACGTGGCCCCCACGGTGCTCGACGTCGCCGGCCTCCCGGAGCCGACCTACGTCCACGGCGTCATGCAGCACCCCATGGAGGGGGTGTCGATGCGCTACTCGTTCGCCGACGGGTCAGTCCCCGATCGTCGAGAGACGCAGTACTTCGAGTGCATGGGGAATCGTGGCATCTACCACAAGGGTTGGACGGCCTGCACCAAGCACCGCACGCCATGGGAGACCTCCGGCATGCCTCCCTTCGACGAGGACACCTGGGAGCTCTACGGGCCCGACGATTGGACCCAAGCACGCGACCTGGCGGCCACCGAGCCCGGGAAGTTGCACGACCTCCAGCGGTTGTGGCTCATAGAGGCGACCCGCAACAACGTGCTGCCACTCGATGATCGATCGGTGGAGCGGTTCCTGGCGTCGTTGGCCGGACGACCCGAGCTGATCACGGGCACCTCGCAGACCCTTTTCGGCGGCATGCGGCGACTGTCCGAAGGTTCGGTCATCGTGGTGAAGAACCGCACCCATGCGGTGACGGCGGAGGTCGAAGTCCCCGAGAGCGGCGCCGAAGGGGTGATCATCGCCCAAGGCGGCGGCTTCGGGGGCTGGAGCCTCTACGTCGTCGGCGGTGTCCCGCGCTACTGCCACAACTTGGTCGGCCTCCGCCGCTACATCGTCGGGGCGACCACCGCCCTGCCCCCGGGGGTGCACCAGGTGCGAATGGAATTCACGGTGGACGGTCCGGGACTCGGAGTCGGCGGGACGGCATCCTTCTTCGTGGACGGGGAGCCGGCCGGCAGCGGACGGGTAGACCAGACGGTGCCGCTCATCTACTCGGGAGACGAGACAACCGAGGTCGGATCCGACCTGGGCACCCCGGTGAGCGACGAGTACCCGGGCAAGGGAAACGGGTTCACGGGCAAGGTGCGCTGGGTCCAGATCGACGTCGACGAGCTGGCGGAAGATCACCTTTTC
>PMPX01000299.1 GCA_003169235.1 Acidimicrobiaceae bacterium
AGTCGTCGTGGTCACGGGGGCCGAGCCGTCCCCGAAGTTACAGGTGTAGATCTGGAGGGCCGCCCCGGGCGACGGCGTCGATGCCGACGCATCGAAGTCCACGGCCCCGGGGACCGTGGTGTCGGCGGTGGCGGTGAACGAGGCCGTTGGCGGTGTTCCGCCCGATCCCACACTGAGGTAGGGAGTTTGTGAATACCCCGATGGGTTACCACCGATGCCGTAGTTCCAATCGACCCCAAGGCTGGCGCACGTGGTACAGGAGCTCACACCGAGCGAGGTCGCCGTGCTGTCCAGAGTGAACACCTGGCCGACGGAGAACGCCGTGAACCCATTGGTGACGGGCTGCGTCCAGGTGACCTGTGAGCCGACGACCGATACGGAGATCCCGCTGCCGCCCTGCGGCGAGTAACTGGTGATCGGCCCATATGCAGTCATCGTCACGTCGTACACGCCCGGATTGGCCATCACCGTGGCGGTCTGCTCGAGTGGGCCGCCTATGGTGATGACGGTCGGCGATGCGCTGCTCTCCCCGGCCAGCACCGAGGTGCCACCCACGACCCCGCTCTGGTTGATGTAGTAGCCACAGCCCTCTGTGGTCGTCTCCGGGGTGGTGGCACAATTCGGGAGCGAATCGGCACCCGCCCGTGCCGCTCCGGTGACTTCGGTGGCGCCCAACAGCAGCAGCACCGCTACGAAGATCGCCATCGGGACGACGAAGGCTCCTCGTCGGTGGTGAGGGCGTCCCGATCGCCCCGGGACTCCGCCGCTGACCCGCTCCATCTCCTACCTGCGGTCGCTTCTCGAGCGAGCGGTGGGATCCGAGGAGACGCAGGTCAAAAGGGCGAGCCAGCGGCCGGCCACCGCGGGTTGGGCGGGAAGGGCCGCGACCGGAGGTGAAGGAGACATCTCGGAGTCGCCAGCTTCGACCATTCGCGAGCAGATGTACCTGTTCGAACTCGAACGTCTGTGCACCCGCGTAACCTCTTTTCCTGCCCGACAGCGAACGGACGGCTCATCTTTCTGGCTGTGTACTCGAAGCGCAATACGCCGATCGGCGTATATTCGTCTCCCGCACTGCCCGAATGCCCACCATGGCCCCGCGTCCGATTGCCGCGACAGGCAACGTCGCTCGGGCGCTATCAGCTCTCCCGAGCCGAAGTCTCGAAACGGGGACCCCAGGGGGCGCGGGCGTCCATCGGATCAGACCATCGGCCTCGCGCCCGTGGACCGTGTGCGGGAGGTACTCCACGCATGCACGGGGCGGGCCGCGTCACGAGTCTCACCGTCCAGCACTTCGGCGATACCGACTGGGGAAGCCGACTCCGAATCGGACCACGTAGGCTCGTCCGATGGTCACGCCTCGCACGGCCGGGAGCATGGAGATCGACGGCCTGGCCGTGTTCTACGAGACCGAGGGCGACGGGGAGACCATCGTGCTCCTCCACGGAGGGTTGGCCGACAACTCCACGTGGGCCGCGCAGTTCTCGGGCTTGTCACCGCACCGGCACGTCGTGGCGCCCGAGCGCCAGGCGCAGGGTCATACTCCCGACCGGCCGGGCCCCCTGACCTACCAGGCGATGACCGACCAGACCGTCAACTTCCTCCTCGCGCTCGACCTCGGGCCGGTCGATCTGCTCGGCTGGAGCGACGGGGGCATGGTGGGGACCCTCATCGCGGCCGAGCACCCCGAGCTCGTCCGGACCCTGATCGTCACGGGATCCGGCTTCTCCAGCGCCGGCTACGTCCCGGGGGCGATGGAGGCCCTCGTGGACCTGTCGCCCGACGACGAGGACATGGCGATGTTCGCCGCCATGTACGCCCAGGCCTCCCCGGACGGCCCTGAACACTTCCCCGAGGTGTGGGAGAAGATCCGCACCATGTGGGCCCAGCCCTTCGACTGGACGGCCGAGGTGCAGCGGATCTCGGCACCGACTCTCGTCATCGTGGGCGACGACGACTACATCACCGTGGAACACGCACAGGCGTTCTCCCATGCGGTCGAGAACGGGCAGCTGGCCGTCGTGCCGGGCGCGTCCCACCTCGTCCCGATGGAGAAGCCGGATCTCTTCAACCAGCTCGTGCTCGACTTCACGGCCAACCCGGTTCCCGAGACGATGATGCCGCTCCGGCGCAAGGCACGCGCGTAGCGGCGCCCACCTCCCCTGGTCAGGGCAGCTCGCCGATCCCCTTGAAGAGGAGCACCAGGCAGAAGACGACCTCGATCCCGGCCGTGATCGCTCGTCCGTGACGACCGACGAAGCCGTTGACCCGGGACAGCACCGGGTCCGCCCGGTGGCCCAGCACCGCGACCAGGGTCACCGGCAGGAGGACCGGGAGCAGTGTGATGAGCAGCAGCACCAGGCCGGCCACCACCTTCTCGTCCAGATCGACCGACGAATGGGAGACCTGGTGGAGGGCGGCCAGGTACAGGACCAGCGTGGAGAAGTTCACCAACATGGCGAGGGCCCCGAGGCCCCAGAAGGCGGCCGTCGGTGCATCGAGCATCCGGGACGCCTTGTGGTTGTGGTTCTCGGCCGCCGTGGGATGCCGGCGCAATGCCCGGATCGCCAGCAGGGCCAGGAGGAGGGCTGCACCGAGGTCGATCGCGGCATCGGTCGCCGAGTGGCCCCGGTGGTGCACGACATGCTCGAGCACCGTCAGGCCGAGCACCGTGTAGAGAACCAGCATGACGGCCGAACCACCCGCCACGGCCCAGCCGCGACTGACGGGATGACGACGGCCGGACAGCACGAGAACCTCGAGCGTGAACAGGGTGGGGCTGACCGCCGCGCCCAGCGCCAACGGCAGGACCGTGGCCAGGAGCGTTCCCACCTGGCCAGCCTACGGTCCGGTCAGCAGCGTCCTGGAGATGCCGGGGGGAGCATCCTGCGACCGCCTGCGGGCGTACACCCGCGACCGATCACGTGACAGCTGCCGCGGTCAGGAGCCCGGCGGCAGATCCTTGTTCGGGGGCCGGGCCGGCGTGGCGACCGCCGGAGGCGTGGCTCCGTTCCCGCTGGCGTCGCCCAGGTTCTCGTTGCGCAGCGTGGACAGCAGGACCTCGGCCGCCCCCATGAGGCTCGTCGCCTCGTAGGGCACCACGATCTTGGCGTTCTCCGACGACGCGATGTCCTGGAGCGCCTTGAGTTGCAGCACGGCGAGCGTGTGCGGGTTGATGGTGGCGGTGTCGATGGAGGTCAGTCGCGATGCCTCGCCCTGGCCGCGCAGCTCGAGCGCCTTCTTCTCGCCCTCGGCCTGCAGCTCCAGCACCTTCATCTGCGCCTCGGCCCGCAGGATGGCCGACTGCTTGGCACCCTCGGCCTCGAGCACGGCGGCCTGCTTGCGCCCGCCGGCGCTGTTGATGGCGGCCTGCTGCTCCCCTTCGGACTTCAAGATGGCGGCCCGCTTGTGCTGCTCGGCCTCCTTCTGCTCGGACATCGCCTGCACCACGTTCATCGGCGGGGTGATGTCGAGGATCTCAATCCGGTTGAGCCGCACACCCCACTTCGCCGTCGCATCGGCCATGTGGTCCTGCATGCGGCTGTTGATGGTCTCGCGCTCGGAGAGGGCCTGGTCGAGCGAGAGCTCCCCGAACACGGCCCGCAACGCGGTGCGCGACAACTGGTCGACCGCCAGCTGGTAGTCGTTGATCTCGAAGAGCGCGGACTTGACGTCGATCACCTGGCAGAAGATGGTCGCGCTCACCTGCAGCGAGACGTTGTCCTTGGTGATGACCGCCTGCTGGTCGCCGGTCATCGGGAACTCGCGGACGTCGACCTTCTCCATCCTGTCGATGAAGGGCGCCAGGATGTGCAGGCCCGGCTGGTCGACCGCCTTGAACTCGCCGAGGCGCTTGACCACGCCGACGCTCCCTTGCTGTACGACCTTGATGAAGCGGGACGCGAACAGGGTCACCACCCCGATGGCAGCCAGGGCCGCCACGACGATGATCCCCACCACCTCTCCGGCAGACGCGAACAGAACCATGGGGTGCCTCTCTAACTGTCGATGGCGTAGACGACGAGCAACCCTCGCTCGACGTCCGCGACGACGACGCTCGTTCCCGAGGCGATGGTCGCCTCGGGGTCCAGCGGAATGGCGAGCCACTCCTCACCGCGGGCCTTGATCCGGCCCGGGTGGTGCTCGCCTTTGATGGCCTTGGTCACCAGGGCCGTGTCGCCGATCATCCCCTGCACGCCACTGAGCACGGTCTCCACGCTACTAGCGGCCGACGAAAACGGGCTCCCGCTTCTCGGTGAAGGCCGCGATCGCCTCGTTGGTGTCCTTGGTCGAGAAGTTGAGCGCCTGGCAGCGGGCCTCGTCCTCCACCGCCTGCTCCATGGAGGACATGGACGAGGCGTTCAGCAGGGTCTTGGTCATGGACAGCGCCAGCGGCGGGCCGGCGGCCAGCGTGGTGGCCCAGTCGTCGACGAAGGCGTCCAGCTCGTCGACGGGGAGCGCGCGGTTGACCAGCCCGATGGCCAAGGCCTCCTCGGCGCCCCACATGCCCCCGAAGAGCGCGATCTCCTTCGCCCGGGCCAGGCCCACCAGCCGGGGCAGCAGCCAGGACGCGCCGTTGTCGAGGGCCAGCCCCCGGCGGGAGAAGATCATGGAGAGACGGGCCCGGTCGCTGCACACGACCAGGTCGCAGCCGAGCGCGAGGGAGAGGCCGGCGCCGACGGCGACCCCGTCGACCTTGGCGATGGTGGGCTTGGTCACCCGGTGCAGCCCCAGCGCGACGTCACCCAGCCGGCGCATGCGGGCGAGGCCCGAGCGCGTGCGGTCGGTGGCGGGACCGTCGGGGTCCGAGAGGTCCGCGCCCGAGCAGAAGGCGCCGCCGGCGCCGGTCAGGACCAACACGCGGTCGGCGTCACTGTCCTCCACCTCGGCGAAGATCTGCTTCAGCTCGTTGAGCATCTTGTTGTTGGCGGCGTTCTTGCGCTCGGGACGGTTCATCGTCACGGTGACGACGCCGTCCTTGCGCTCCACAATGAGGGTCTCCATGGCCTCCGACCCTAGGCCGCGGCGTTTCAGAACGCACCTTCGGTGATGTGCAGCGTCCGCCCCAGCACGCTGGCGACGTCGAAGCGGACCTCGGGCCAGTGCCGGTCCTGGCTGCGCAGGTACGCCCCCGCCAGGCGGCGCAGGCGGAGCTGCTTCGCCCGCGTCACCGCCTCGAGCGGGTGGCCGTGGGTCGTCCGAGTGCGGGCCTTCACCTCGCAGATGACCAGCGTCGTGCCGCGGGCGCAGATCAGGTCGACCTCGCCGGCCGCGGCGCGCCAGTTCCGCTCCAGGACGGCGTAGCCGTGCGCTCGGTAGTGCGCGGCTGCGCGCTCCTCGCCGAGGTGCCCGAGTGCGGCCTTGCGCCGGTTGCCGTCCCCCACGGAGGGGAACGGTCGCTCAGAGCTCCTGTTCGGGCAGCCGCTCGATGTTGACGTCGCGAAACGTGACGACGTGCACCTCGGGGACGAAGCGGGCGGGGCGGTACATGTCCCACACCCAGGCGTCGCGCAGCTCGAGCTCGATGCACGCCGGCGTCGTGTCGGACCGCACGTTGAGCGACACCTCGTTCGCCAGGTAGAAGCGCCGCTCCGTCTCGATCACGTAGGCGAAGACAGGGAGGACGGCCCGGTACTCCCGGACGAGCCCGAGCTCTATCTCGGACTCGTAGCGCTCGAGGTCTTCCTCGCTCACCCGGCGCCGGTCCTACTCGTCAGAGGTCTCCTCGGCGGCGGCCTCCTCGACGGTGTCGTCCGCCTGGTCGCTCTCCGTCGTCTCGACCTCGTCGACCACGTCGATCTGCTCGACCTCGTCGACGACCTCGTCCTCGACCACCACGTCGGCGACCGCCTTGCCGCCCCGCGGGATCCGCCGCTCCTTGATCTTCGCCGCCTTCCCGTGCCGGTCGCGCAGGTAGTACAGCTTGGCCCGCCGGACATCGCCCAGCGTGGCCACCTCGATCTTGGCGATGGTGGGCGAGTGCACCGGGAACGTGCGCTCGACGCCCACGCCGAAGCTCACCTTGCGGACGGTGAACGTCTCCTGCACGCCGCCGCCCTGGCGGCGCATGACGGCGCCCTGGAACACCTGCACCCGCTCCCGGTTGCCCTCGACGACCCGGACGTGGACCTTGACGGTGTCGCCGGGGCGGAACTCGGGGATGTCGTCGCGCAGGCTGTCGCGATCGATCGTTTCGGTGGGGTGCATGGGAGGCGTCCTTCGGTCACTCCGGCTCAGTGCCGGACGGAACATCGTAGCCGTGTGCGGCCAGGGCCCGCACGTCGCCGGGACCGAGTGCCGACGCCCTGACCAGGCGCTGTATGAGGTCGGGGCGGCGCTCGGCCGTCCGCAGGAGCGCCTGGGTGCGCCTCCAGGCCGCCACCGCGCCATGGTCCCCCGAGCGCAGCACCTCGGGGCCCGCCCAGCCCCGGAACTCGGCCGGCCTCGTGTACTGCGGGTACTCGAGCAGCCCGTCCGAGAAGCTCTCCTCCAGGGCCGAGTCCTCGTTGCCGAGCACCTCGGGCAGCAGGCGGGCCACGGCCTCGACCACCACCAGGGCGGCCAGCTCCCCGCCGGCCAGCACGAAGTCGCCCACCGACAGCTCGCCGTCGACCAGGTGGTCCGACACCCGCTGGTCCACGCCCTCGTAGCGGCCGCAGAGCAGGGAGAACCCGGCCGGCGAGGCCGCCAGCTCGGCGGCCACCGCCTGGTCGAAGCGGCGCCCGCCGGGGGCGAGGAGGTAGAGCGGCCGGGGTAGGTCGGCGACGGCCTCGACGCAGTGGAAGAGGGGCTCGGCCATGAGCACCATGCCGGCGCCGCCCCCGAAGGGGCTGTCGTCCACCGAACGCCGCTGGTCGTCCGCACCGTCGCGCAGATCGTGCACCCGCACGTCCAGTGCCCCGGCGTCGGTGGCGCGCCCGAGGATGGAGGTGCCGCAGTACCCGGTGACCACCTCGGGGAAGATCGTGAAGACGTCGATCCTCACGGACGCCTCACAGGTCCAGCAGCCCATCGGGGATGTCGACCTCGACGGTGCCGCTCTCGGCGTCGTGGCGGGTCACGAAGCGGATCGGGATGAGACCCCCGGACTCGAGCACGATGAGGTCGCTGGCCGGGTTGGCCTCGACGGCGCCGACCCGCCCCAGCTCCGTGCCGGCGGCGTCCCGCACCATGGCCCCGACCAGCTCATGGACCCACAGCGTGCCGGGCGCATCGATGGGCTCCGCCTCGAGGTCCACCCCCCGCAGGGCCTCGGCGGCCGTGCGGTCCCAAACCCCCTCGAACTGCACGATGAAGCGCTCGTGGCCGAACGGCTTGGACGAGACGACGCGCAGGTCGCCACGGGCGGAGGCGAGCACCATCCCGGGGTCCAGCCGCTGCGTCTGGTCGGTCCAGAGCTGGACCACGACCTCGCCCCGCAGGCCGTGGGCCTTGGCGACCCGGCCGACTTTGAGCAGATCAGTCGTCGACGATGTCCACGCTGGCCTGGACGCCGTCCTTGGCGCCCGCCACGTTGACCAGGGTCCGGATCGCCTGCGCGGTGCGACCCCGGCGGCCGATGACCCGGCCCATGTCCTCGGGGGCCACGTGGAGGCTGAGCCGCACGCCGTTGCGTCGCTCCTCGGTGTCGATGACGACGGAGTCGGGCTCGTTCGAGAGCGAGCGCGCCAGGTACGTCAGGACGGTGAGCGGGGTGCCCCCGTCGGCCGCGGCGAGTTCGTTGCCCTCGCCGACCTCGTCCACCTCGTCGTCCACCTCGTCGTCGATGTCGTCGTCGATCTCGTCGTCGATCTCGTCGACCTCGTTGATGTCGCCGCCGGCGCCGTCGGACTGGTTGATGTCACCCGCTTCGTAGAGGTCGGTCACTTGGCCCTCGCCGCCGCGAACTCGTCCCAAGCCCCGGAGGTCTTGAGGAGCCGCTCGACCCGTTCGGTCGGCTTGGCGCCGTTGACCAGCCACTTGACGGCCTTGGCGTTGTCGATCTGGATCACGGCGTCCGGCTCGGCCGTCGACGAGCCCCGGGGCGCATAGGTCCCCACGATCTCGAGGAAGCGACCATCACGGGGCGACCGGCTGTCAGCGGCGACGACCCGGTAGGTCGGCTGCTTCTTCTTTCCCATCCGCACGAGGCGGAGCTTCACTGCCACGAACTGGTTCCTTCCATCGGATCTGGACGTATCGGGCGTCCATTCTGGCAGATGGCGGGACTACCGGCCTTTCGGCGGCGTGACCCGCCCGCCCTTCTTCTTCTTCTTGGTCCCCTTGTTGACGTTGACCACGGGTCGGGCGGGGGCCGGTGCGGGCAGCCCGGGGAACCCCGAGGGCACCTCACCGCTGTCGCCCATCAACTGGGACAACATGTCGAAATCGGGCTCCCCACCTGCCCCGGCTCCCAGCCCGGGGAGGCCGCCACCCGCCTGCGCCTGCTTGGCCAGCTTCTTGGCGGCACGGGGGCTCATGCCGCCCATGTTCGGCATGCCGGGGAGGTTGGGCATGGTGCCCGTGGCCATCCCCTTCATCATCTTCTGCATCTCCTTGAACTGCTTCAGGAGGGTGTTGACGTCCTGGATCGAGGTGCCCGAGCCCCGGGCCACCCGGCTGCGGCGCGAGCCGTCGAGGAGGGCGACGTCGTTGCGCTCGGCCGGGGTCATGGAGCAGACGATGGCCTCGACCTTGGCGACCTCGCCGTCGTCGATCTGGCCGGCGGCCTGGCGCATCTCCTTGGACATGCCCGGCATGAGGCGCATGAGGCCGCCGAGCGATCCCATCTTCTTGACCTGGCGCAGCTGGGAGAGGAAGTCCTCGAGGGTGAACTGACCCTGCATGAGGCGGCTGGCGCTCTTGGCCACCTCGTCGGAGTCCATGGTGCGCTCGGCCTGCTCTATCAGGCTCAGCACGTCCCCCATCCCGAGGATGCGGTCGGCCATGCGGTCCGGGTGGAACAGGTCGAAGTCGGCCAGCCGCTCGCCCGTGCTGGCGAAGGCGATCGGCTTGCCGACCACCCCCTTGACGGACAGCGCGGCGCCGCCGCGGGCGTCGCCGTCGAGCTTGGTGAGGATCACGCCGCTCAGCTCGAGGGTGTCGTGGAACGCCTTGGCGGTGGCGACGGCGTCCTGGCCGATCATGGCGTCGATCACGAGGAACGTGTAGTGGGGCTGGGTCGCCGCCGAGATGTCCTTGATCTGCTGCATCAGCTCGGTGTCGATGGTCAGGCGGCCGGCGGTGTCGATGATGCAGATGTCCTTGCCCAGGCGACGGGCCTCCTCGAGCCCGGCCTTGGCGCAGGCGACGGGGTCGGTGGCCTCGCTGAAGACGGTCACGCCGGCCTGCTCACCGAGGACCCGCAGCTGCTCGACCGCGGCGGGTCGCTGCAGGTCGGCACCGACCAGGATCGGGTTCCGCCCCTGCTGCTTCCACCACAGGGCGAGCTTGGCCGAGTTGGTCGTCTTGCCCGAGCCCTGGAGGCCGGCCATCAGGACGACGGTCGGGGGCCGTGAGGCGTAGCTGAGCTTGAGCGTGTCGCCGCCCAGGACGCTGACCAGCTCCTCGTGCACCGCCCGTATGACCTGCTGGCCCGGGGTGAGGCTCTTGGAGAGCGCCTCGGTGCTGACCCGCAGGCGGATGCCGTCGCAGAAGCGTCGGGCGACCGTCAGCTCGACGTCGGCCTCGAGCAAGGCGGTGCGGATCTCCTGGAGCGCCTCGTCGAGATCGGCGTCGCTGATACGCCCCTTGCTGCGCAGGCGGGTGGAGATTCGCTCCAGGCGGTCGGAAAGGGCGTCGAACATGGGGTCTCAGGTTACCCACGGGGGCGGTTCCCACCGCTCGCATCCATCCGGGACCGGTGGGTGCGCCTGCGGCGCCGGGGGGACCGGCTACCGTCTCGGCCCATGTCGCGCCCCTACCTCCGCCCCTGGACCCTTGCCGTCGTGATCGGCGCGGCCGGCGCCCTCGGCCTGGCCGCCTGCAGCTCGTCGCCGTCGCACTCGTCGGCGTCGTCGAACGTGGCGAGCACGTCGTACAACACGGGAAGTGGCCCGTCGGCGACGACGACCACCGTGAACGGTGCCATCGCTCCGATCCCCACCGCCGACCTCTCCCCCGCCGGCACCGCGGGCACCGCACCGACCCTCAAGATCCCGTCGGGCACACCGCCGACAGAGCTGCAGAGCGCCGACCTCATCACCGGCGTCGGCGTCGAGGCGACGTCGGGCGACAACGTGACCGTGCAGTACGTGCTCGGGACCTACTCGAGTGGCAAGGTGGTCCAGTCCTCGTGGACCAGCCAGCCCTTCTCGTTCACGCTCGGCGCGGGCCAGGTGATCCCCGGCTGGGACCAGGGTGTGGTGGGCATGAAGTTGGGCGGGCGGCGCGAGCTCATCATCCCTCCGAGCCTGGGGTACGGGGCCCGGTCCCCGGGCGCCGGGATCGCGCCGAACGACACCCTCGTCTTCGTCATCGACCTCCTCAAGATCAACTGAGCCGCTGCTCCGGGCCCGAGGGCTCGTCCTCGATTGCGACCGGGACGTGCTGCGCCCTGTTTCCTCGACACGGTCCGGGTGCGCTGGTCCTGAGGTCCTGAGGTCCTGAGGTTCAGTCGGCGGCGGCCTCGGGCACCCGGCGGCGGCCGAACAGCCAGTAGGCGACCGAGCCCGTCGTGTTCATGGTGGCGGCGACCCGCCAGAGACGCTTCCTGCCACGGACACCGGCCTCGGGGCGGGTGCGGAGGTCACGCCACGTCAGCGTGAGCAGGACGAGGTGGATCACCAGCGCGACGGCGATGATCTTCTTCTGCCGGTCGCTCAGGGAGTCCACCGGTGCCTCCTCTGGGCTCGGCACGTTCAGTCGCCGGCGAGCAGCGCGTCGACGAACTCGTCGGGGTCGAAGTCGACCAGGTCGTCCGGACCCTCGCCGAGCCCGACGAGCTTGACGGGTACGAAGAGCTCGCGCTGGACGGCGATGACGATCCCACCCTTGGCGGTGCCGTCGAGCTTGGTGAGCACGATCCCCGTCACATCCACCGCGTCGGCGAACTGGCGGGCCTGGGCGAGCCCGTTCTGGCCGGTGGTGGCGTCGAGGACCAGCAGGACCTCGGTGACGTGGCCCGGGTCACGGTCGGCGACGCGCCGTATCTTCTTGAGCTCCTCGACGAGGTTCACCTTCGTGTGCAGGCGTCCCGCCGTGTCGGCGAGCACGAGATCGTTGCCTCGTGCGGCAGCGCGCTGCACGGCGTCGAACACGATCGCGCTGGGGTCGGCGCCCTCGGCCCCCCGGATGATCTCGGTGCCGGTGCGGTCGGCCCACATGGAGAGCTGATCGGCGGCGGCGGCCCGGAACGTGTCGCCCGCCGCCAGCAGGACCGAACGGCCGGCGTCGGACTGGCGGCGGGCCAGCTTGCCGATGGTCGTCGTCTTGCCCACCCCGTTGACGCCGACGAACAGCCAGACGTCGGGCTCGCCGGCTCTGCCGTCGAAGTGCAGCTCCCGCGACCCCGCTCCGTCGAGGAGGGCGCGGATGGACGCGCCCAGAGCCTGGAGCAGGTCGTCACCGCTGGTGATCTGCTTGCTCTGCACCTTGGCCCGCAGCTCGTCGAGCAGCGCCGTCGTGGTGGAGACACCGACATCGGCGCGGATGAGCGCTTCCTCCAGCGAGTCCCAGGTCGCCGCGTCGATGCGCCCACCGCGCAGCGCGGAGACCGCACCGCTGAACAGCCCTCTGACGCCGCCCAGGCGGCTCCGGTACGTGGGTGGCGCCTCGGCCGCCTCGCGGGGCGCAGCCACCTCGGGCGGGGCGGTGGCAGCCGGTGGCGCGTGCGCCGGCGCAACCGTCGTGGCCGCGGGAGCCCGTGGCGGTGGCGACGGCGGGGCGGCCGGCGGGGCGG
>PMPX01000231.1 GCA_003169235.1 Acidimicrobiaceae bacterium
GAGTTCTGCAAGCAGTACAACGCGGCCACGGAGAGCATGCGGGGCACGGTGGTGCCGGTGGACATCACGATCTACGAGGACCGCTCGTTCAGCTTCGTGCTCAAGACATCGCCCACCCCGGTGCTGCTTCGCCAGGCGGCTGGGCTGGACAAGGGTGCCGCCACCACGGGTCGCGAGCAGGTCGGCACCATCACGGATGCGCAACTGGCGGAGATCGCCACCACCAAGCTCAAGGATCTGAACACCAACGACCTCGAGGCGGCCAAGAAGCAGGTCGCCGGCACGGCACGGTCCATGGGGATCAAGGTCGCCGGCTAGGCCCGACGGACGCGTAGAGGAGAAGGAAATGACCCAGCACGGGAAGAAGTACACGGAGAGCCTGAGCAAGGTGGACCGCGAGGAGCTCTACGGCACCGCCGAAGCAGTCGACCTCGTGAAATCCCTGGCGAGCGCCAAGTTCGACGAGACCGTCGAGTTGGCGGTCCGACTCGGGGTGGACCCCCGCAAGGCGGACCAGATCGTGCGCGGCACGATCTCACTCCCGTCGGGGACGGGGCGCACCGTCCGGGTGGCGGTGTTCGCCGCCGGAGAGGCAGCGACCGAGGCCCGCACGGCCGGGGCGGACGTGGTGGGTGCGGACGACTTGGTGGCCAAGATCAACGGTGGCTTCCTCGACTTCGACATCGCCATCGCCACGCCGGACCTGATGGGACAGGTGGGCACGCTGGGGCGGGTCCTCGGGCCACGTGGCCTGATGCCCAACCCCAAGACCGGGACCGTCACCACCGACGTGGCCAAGGCGGTCGGTGAGTTCAAGGGCGGCCGTGTCGAGTACCGCACCGACAAGGTGGGCAACGTCCACATCCGCGTCGGGAAGGCCTCGTTCACCCGCGACCAGCTGGTGACCAACATCCGCGCCGTGGTCGACGAGCTCCAGCGGGTCAAGCCCGCCTCCGCCAAGGGGCGTTACTTCCACTCCATCACCGTGTCGACGACGATGGGCCCGGGGGTCCACATCGACCCCGTCAAGGCCCGCTTCACCGAAGAGGAGCTGGCCGTCCCGGCCTGAGCCTGCCCCGCAGACGTACTACGATTTCCCGAACAGTCCGCCGCCCCCGGGGCGAGCGGGCACTGAATCCGAACGCCAGAGACCTCCGGTGCACCCCAGGGTGCCGAAGCGGCCCGCAGGGGCCGGCCCGACGAGGCGACACCGTGCAAGCCGGCTCGTCCGGCTCGTGCCGTCGCTCACCGGAGATCCTGGCCCAGAAGCCGGTTGATCCCGGTGGAGGACGACGATGGCAACGCAGAACGCACAGATGGCCCACAAGGTCGAGGTGGTCGCCGAGGTCAAGACGCGCATCGAGGCGGCGTCGGCCTCCATCGTGAGCGAGTACCGGGGCCTGAGCGTGACCGAGATGGCCGAGCTCCGCAACGCACTGACCGCCGCGGGCGGCGACTATCGGATCTTCAAGAACACGCTGGTCCGCCGGGCCATCGACGGCGGCGAGTACCAGCCCCTGTCCGAGTACCTGAGCGGGCCGAGCGCGCTGACGTTCGTCCAGGGCGACATCAGTGCCGTCGCCAAGGCGCTGCGCGACTTCTCCCGGACCAACCCGCACCTGGTCATCAAGGGCGGGCTGGCCGATGGGTCGCTGCTCTCGTCGTCGGATCTGGCCGCCCTGGCGGACCTGCCCCCCCGTGAGGTCCTGCTGGCCCGCCTGGCGGGTGCCCTGGCGGCGCCGATGCAGCAGATGGCGGGCCTCCTCCAGGCCCTGCCCCGCAACCTCGCCTACGGGATCTCCGCGCTGATAGAGCAGCGCGAGGCCGGCGGGGAGACGCTGCCGGTCGCCGAGGCGGAGGCTCCCGCCGAGACCGCCGACACCCCGGCCACCGAGACCGCAGAGGCCCCGGCCCCCGCCGAGACCGCAGAGGCCCCGGCCGAGGAGCAGCCGGTGGAGGCCGCCGCCGAGGGCGAGGCCCCCGCCGAGGCGGCGGGCAGCGCCGACGCCTCCGAGTAGCACACGACCGAATTCCCAGACCGAACCAGAAACGACCGTAGGAAAGAAAGGAAGGCCACCCAGATGGCAACCCTCACCAAGGAAGAGATCCTCGACGGGATCGCCGAGCTCTCGGTGATTCAGCTGAGCGAGCTGTTGAAGGACTTCGAGGAGCGCTTCGGCGTGACGGCGGCGGCCCCCGTGGCCGTGGCTGCCGCGGCCGCCCCGGCCGCCGGTGGCGGCGAGGCTGCTGACGAGGAGAAGTCGGAGTTCGACGTCATCCTCACCGACGCCGGTGACAAGAAGATCCAGGTCATCAAGGAGGTGCGGGCCCTCACCAGTCTGGGCCTCAAGGAGGCCAAGGANNCCCCCCCCCCCCCCCCCCCCGACCAGGATCCTTGACTGCGGGGGAGGGCTTTCGTAGCCTGTCACGGACCCCGGGCGCTGCCCGTCAGGCCTGCGCGGCCGAGGGGTTGTATCCAGGCACGCCCCACGATAGGATGCAGGGTTGCCGTGCGTCTCTGTCTGCCTGATTCCGTAATTCTGCGGGGTCGGCGCGCGCCCTGGCAGCCCTGACCCCCCGACCCGTCGTCCCGTCCTCGTCCGTCCCTTACCCCCGCAGTACCGCCCTCACCCGCCGCTTTTCACCTGGGAGGAGTTGACCGTTGTCCTCACGGTCCCGCAGTCCCGAACGAGTTTCGTTCGCCAATATCAACGAGGCTCTACCGCTTCCCGACCTGATCGCCATCCAGCGCGATTCGTTCCAGTGGTTCCTCGACAAGGGCCTCGCCGAGGCCTACCACGACATCAGCCCGATCGAGGACTTCACAGGCCAGCTGAGCCTGGAGCTCGAGTTCGACCCGACCGACGCCGACCTGCGCCCACCGCCGAAGTTCTCGGTGGAGGAGTGCAAGGAGAAGGACATGACGTACGCGGCGCCCGTCTTCGTCCGGGCCCGCTTCCTCAACGCCACCACGGGTGAGATCAAGGAGCAGACGGTCTTCATGGGGGACTTCCCGATGATGACCGACCGCGGCACGTTCATCGTCAACGGCACCGAGCGTGTCGTGGTGAGCCAGCTGGTCCGCTCGCCGGGGGTCATCTTCCAGCCGGGCCGCGATGCCAAGACGGTGTTCACCGGGACCATCCACCCGTACCGGGGTGAGTGGATCGAGCTCGACATCGAGGCCAAGCCGGGCAAGGACGTCACCGCCGGCTGCCGCGTGGCCCGCAAGCGCCGCCTCTCCCTCTTCGTGCTCCTGCGCGCCCTGGGCTACGGCGACGAGGCCTTCCTCGACCGCTTCGTCCGCCACTTCGACTTCCTCGAGGGCCAGTGGGAGAAGGAGCGCAACCTGGCGCCGTCGCGCGAGGAGGCGCTGCTCGAGATCTACAAGCGCGCCCGCCCCGGCGAGCCGCTGTCGGCCGAGGCGGCCCGCGTGTACTTCGAGAACGCCTTCTTCAACCCGAAGCGCTACGACCTGACCCGTGTCGGCCGCTACAAGCTGAACCGCAAGCTCGGCCCGGAGATCGACCGCCTCAGCGACCTGTTCGGGATCGAGATCGAGAAGCCGGCGCCGAACCAGTCGGTGCTGAGCCCCTCGGAGATCCTGGCCTCGGCTACGTACATGCTGCACCTGGCCCTGCACATGGCCGACGGCGAGTCGACCTACCGCATCGACGACCAGGACCACTTCGCCAACCGCCGCATCCGTTCGGTCGGCGAGCTGATTCAGAACCAGGTGCGCGTCGGGCTGAGCCGCATGGAGCGGGTCGTGCGCGA
>PMPX01000160.1 GCA_003169235.1 Acidimicrobiaceae bacterium
GTTCACGAAGCGCTCGAGGCGCTCGAGACCGTCGAAATCGAGGTCGTTCGTCGGCTCGTCGAGCAGCGTGATGTCGAAGCGCGCCAGGAGGATGGCCGCCAGGGCCACACGCGCCTCCTGCCCGCCCGACAGCCGGGCGACGGGCTGGTCGGCCAGGGGTGCACGGAGGCCCACCTGCCCGAGCGTGGTCATGAGGCGCGCCTCGAAGTCGCCGGCGGAGACGGACTCGTATCGGTCGAGAGCCGCGGCAAATTGCTCGTCGGCGTGCGCCTCTCCCGCCGCCAGTGCGGCCGCGGCAGCGGAGAGACCGGTCTCGGCGGCGCCGGCGCCGGTGCGCTGATACAGGGCGGCCCGCACGGTCTCGGTGCTGGACCGTGCGTGCGCTTGGCTCAGGTAGCCAACCGTCGCCGTCGGAGGATCGACCCTGACGTCACCTCCGGCGGGCTCGAGGAGGCCCGCCAGGATCTGCAGGAGGGTCGACTTGCCGACGCCGTTGGGACCGACGACGCCCAGGCAGGTGGCAGGGCCGACGGTCAGCGACACGCCGTCGAGGACGGTGTGGCCCCCGCGCTCGTGGCGGAGATCGTGGGCGACGAGTGTCGCCAGGGGTGCTGCGGCGGGAGAGGGCACGAGAGAGCTCCGGAGGATGGGGACGTGGGTGACGGTGGCTGCGGCGCGATCGTGGGCCGCCGGGCACGTCGGGCTCTAACTCACGCAGTCATGGTACCGCCAGAATGCGGTCGAGTCACACGGCGCACGGCGCACGGTGCACGGTGACGCGGTTGCGGATCGGGCGCTGCCATCCCGGGCAGGTGCTCCCGGTAGGCGTGCCGTCCGCCCCTCTGAACACGCCGGTGGCCCAGCCCACCTGCTGGGGCCAAGCCACGAGATGGCAACCGTCCTGCGACGGCGGCGTGACGTTGTGCGTTTACCGTACGAGCAGGGCGCCGGTTGGGGGACCGGCATGAGGGGGGAGCGGTGCAGGCGAGCGTGCAGGCCGTCGAGACACGCACAGTGTCCACGGCCGCCGCCGCCCCTGCTCGTTCGGGCCTGGAGGCCTCACGCCCGCCGCGACCGCCGCTGTCGCCCCGAGCCATTGAGCTGGTCGGACTGGCCCTCGGTGTCGGATTCATCGCCGCGGTCGCGTTCGGCCGGGAGCTGTCCAACGACGAGTTCTGGCAGTTGGCGGCCGGGCAGTGGATGCTCGCCCACCACACCCTGATCGGGTTGGACCCCTTCAGTTACACCGAGTCGCATCGCCGCTGGGTGACCGATGAATGGGGATCCGAGGTCGCCCTGGCCGAGCTCTTCCGGGTCTTCGGTGCCGCCGCCTCCAACATCTACGCCATCGTGCTGGGCGCACTGTGCCTCGTCGCCAGCACGGCCTACGCCCGTGCCCTTGGTGCGCGGGGTGGTCGGGTGGTCGCCATCGTCCTGTTGTTGGCGGTGGGCATCGCGGGCGTGGTTGCGGGTGACCGGGGTCTGGACTTCTCGCTGGTCTGGCTGCCGCTCGAGCTGTTGGTGCTCACCAAGGCGCGGGCCAACCCACGGTGGCTCCTCGCGGTTCCGTTGCTCTGTGTGGCGTGGGTCAACACCCATGGATCGATCCTGATCGGGCTCCTGGTCCTGGGTGTCGAGCTGGCGTGGGCGCTGGTACCGGCACGACTGGTGGATCGGATCGGCGGCGTGCGGCGGTCGCCGCACGCGGGGCCGCTCGCGCTGACCCTGCTGGGCGGCGTGATCGCCTCCTGCATCACCCCCTATGGACCGGCCCTGCTCGCCTACGACGTCGACGTGACGCGTAACCCCCAGATCGCCCAGTACATCGCCGAGTGGAATTCACCCGACTTCCATTCGCTCATGACGCTCCTGGTGTTCCTCGTCCCCCTTGGCGTGCTGGTGGCGTGCGTCCGCACGCGGCGGGTCCCGCTGCTCGAAGGGACTCTCGGGACGCTCCTCTTCGTCGAGGCGTTACGGACGCAGCGTCTGGCCGTGTACCTGATGATCGTCGCGGTGGGACTGGCGGCGAGCCTCCCGGCACGGAGAGCGTGGGGGACCGTGGCGCGGCGGTGGGCGGGCGGAGGACTCGTCGTGTTNNCGGTCCCCGCGGGGACGGTCTCGTCGACGCTGCCGGTGCAGGCGTTCGACTATCTGGGCACCCATCACGGGCGAATCTTCACCGAGTACACCTGGGGTGACTATGCGATCGCGCGCCATCGGGCGACGTTCGTCGACGGGCGCACCGACCTCTTCGAGGGTCGCGTGCTCACCCAGTTCTTCGACGTGACCAACGTCACCACGGACCCGGACCCGGTGCTGTCGGCGTACCACGTCTCCTACGTCGTGTGGGCACCGCACACCGCGCTCTCGCAGTACCTCTCCCACGACCCCGTGTGGCACGTCGTCGACCGGTCACCGGTGGCCGANNGTGTTCGCCCGGCGCTGAGAGGGCTCACCGGAGGATCGCCTCCACACCCCGGATGTCGCCGTCGGTGTCGGACCAGGTCTGCACGGCGCGGTAGCCGACCTCTTCCAGCACGGGTCGCAGTGCGTCGGCCTGCTCCCCGCCCAGCTCGAGCAGCAGCGCCCCGCCGGAACGGAGGAACCGCGGCGCCTCGGTCACCACGCGCCGAAGGAGGTCGGTGCCGTCCGGACCACCGTCGTAGTGAGAGGTCTCCTCGAAGTGCAGCGTGTCGCGTGGGAGCATCCGGAGCTCGGCAGTCGGGACGTAGGGCACCACCGCCACCACCACGTCGGCCCGGCCTCGCAGGGACGCCGGCACGCCGGCGAACAGGTCGCCCTGGTAGGCCTCGACCCCGTTGGCGCGGGCGCAGGCAACGGCACGGCCGTCGCTGTCCGTGGCGACGATGCGAGCCGCCGGGTGGCCGGCGCGCAGAGCGGCCGCGATGGCCCCCGAACCCGTGCAGAGGTCGATGCCGGTGCCCCGGTCCGGGAGCCGGGCTGCGGCGCGCCCGACCAGTGTCAGGCTTTGCCACCGCGGGACGTAGACGCCCGGCTCGACGTGCACGGAGAGGCCGCCGAATTCCGCGCGTCCCGTGATCCAGGCGATGGGCTCGCCGTTCATACGGCGCTCGGCGAGCGACGCGAGCAGCACNNGGCCCGGGCGAGCGCGGCCGCCAACGCGGCGACCACGTCGGGATCGTTGGACCCGGTCAGTCGAGCATCGCCCCGGCGACGCGGGGTCCGGACTCCTCGTCGCCGTCGGCGGCCCCGCCCGCGGCGGGCCGCCCGGCATCGGCGTCCGTCTGAGCCGGGGCGCGATCGGTGAGGAACAGGGTCGGGATGAAGGCGAGGAGGATCGTCGCGATCGCCCACCAGAAGGTGTGTGCGAACGCCGCCGCCACCGGGTCTGCGACCTGCGGCGGCAGTGTGACGGTCGAGGAGATGACGCCCGCGCTGCCGCCGGCCTTGCCGGCGACCGGCCCGAGGTTGGCCACGATCTGGCGCTCCAGGATCACGGCGAAGAGCGCCGTGGCCACCGAGCCGCCCACCTGACGGACGATGTTCATGGTCGTGCTGGCCTTGGGGATCTCGGCGTGGCTCAGGTCGAAATACGCGGCGGCCGTCACGGGCATCATCGTGAGACCGNNGGCCGAGGCCGCGGATGAAGAGCGTGACGGCCAGGAGCGCCTCGCTGGTGGAGGTCGTCACGAAGGCGAACGGGATCGTGGCGGCCGCCATCAGCAGGACACCGAACGGGACGATGCGGCGTGGACCGAACCGGTCCGTCACGTTCCCCGACCAGCGCATGATGCAGGCGGCGCCGATCCCCTGGGGCGCCATGAGCAGCCCCGCCACCCAGGCCTCCTGGCCGCGGGCGATCTGGTAGTAGAGCGGCAGCAGGAACATGGACCCGAACAGGGTGGCGCCGAGCACGAAGATGCAGATGTTGGCGACGGTGAAATTGCGGTCCTTGAACAGGTGCAGCTCCAGCAGCGGGTTCTTGATCCGCAGCGCGTGAAGGATGAACCCCGTCATCAGCACCATCCCGATGACGAAACTCACGATCACCGAGGTACTGGTGAAACTGCCGGTGGTGCCCACCTCGGCCAGCGCGTACACCAGGGCGGCCAGCCCGGGGGAGAGCAGGCAGAACCCCAGGGTGTCGAAGCGGGATGGAAAGCGCTCGTCGGTGTCCCACTTGGGCAGCCAGCGACTGGACAGGATCAGCGTCACGATGCCGATGGGGAGGTTGATGTAGAAGATCCAGCGCCAGCTGAAGTTCGAGACGATGAGGCCCCCGATGACCGGCCCCAGGATCGGCCCCAGCACCATGGGCACGCCGATGATGCTCATCACGCGGCCCATGCGCTGCGGGCCTGCGGCGCGGGCCAGGATCGACTGGCCGACGGGGAGCAGCATGCCGCCGCCGATGCCCTGGACGACGCGGAAGGCGATCAGCGAGTTCGCCGACCAGGCCACCCCGCACAGGCACGAGCCCACGACGAACAGGCTCAGCGACGTCATCCAGACCGACTTCGCCCCGAAGCGGTCGACCGCCCATCCGGTGATGGGGATGACCACGGCCAGCGCCAGCAGGTAGCCGGTGGCCACCCACTGGATCGTGGTGACCGAGACGTGGAAGTCCCGCCCGAGGGTGGCCAGTGCCACCGCCACGATCGTGGTGTCGAGGATCGACATGATCGACCCCAGGACCACCACGGTGGAGGTGCGCCGGACCTCTGGTGTCAGGGTGAAGGCGTTGGACGGTGAGCGTGGCATCGGAATACTTAAGAGTACTCAAAGGTATGGAGTTGTCAAATAGTTTCCGCAGTGCGACAATTGCAGCATGAGCATGGCCGAGGAGGCGTTCGACCGGTTGCGCCGGGTGGCCTTCGAGGGTGAGCACGTGGAGCGGATGGCCGCGCTGGGTGTCCGCACCAAGCTCTCACCCGGGGTCATCAAGACCCTGATGCGGCTCTCCAAGGCAGACGGCGTCTCCATGGGCGACATGGCGCGGGGCATCGGGGTCGATCCCTCGTACATCACGGCGCTCGTCGACGATCTCGACCAGCGGGGACTGGCGCGGCGGGAGCCGGCGCCCGACGACCGGAGGGTCAAGATCATTGTGCTGACCGAGGCGGGCCGGGCGCTGGCGGCGCAGATCGACGCCGTCGTGTCGGTGCCGCCGGTGGCCTTCACCGCGCTCTCGCAGTCCGAGTTACGCCAGTTGCGTGACCTGCTGGACAAGGTGCTGGCCGCCACGGGCGAGCGAACGGCTGGGTCCGCCGGCAGCGAACTCCCCGTGGCGACGGCCGCCCCGTCCTAGGCGACCCGGCGACCCGGCGACCCGGCGGCCGGTAGCGTCGGCCCGATGGTTCCGGGAGTGACGTGGCGGAAGGGCGCGCCAGGGCGTTCGGGCCGACCCGGAAGCGGGAAGAGGAGGTCGCCGTGCCGGCGGTGAGCGTGGAGCACCTCTCCAAGTCCTACGGGGACACCGTGGCGGTGCGCGACGTGACCTTTGACGTGCAGAAGGGCGAGGTGTTCGCCCTGCTCGGACCGAACGGCGCGGGCAAGACCACGACGGTCGAGATCCTGGAGGGCTTCCGCGAGCGGAGCGGCGGCCGGGTGCAGACGCTGGGTGTCGACCCCGCGGACCACAGCACGCAGCGCTGGTTGCGCACGCGCATCGGCGTGATCCTCCAGGAGTTGGCGGTCGAGCCGTACTACTCGGTCCGCCAGGTGCTGGCGCGCAATGCCGGCTACTACCCGAACCCGCGGCCCGTCGACGAGGTGATTGAGCTGATCGGGCTCTCGGAGAAGGCCGACGACCGGGTCAAGCGGCTCTCCGGCGGCCAGCAGCGAAGGTTGGACGTGGGTCTCGGGATCATCGGCAATCCGGAGCTGCTGTTCCTCGACGAGCCGACGACCGGCCTCGACCCTTCCGGGCGGCGTGAGACCTGGGAGCTGATCCGCCTCCTCGCCTCCGAGGGCACCACGGTGCTGTTGACGACCCACTACATGGACGAGGTGGAGGCGCTGGCCGACCGGGTGGCGGTCCTCTTCGGCCAGGAGATCGTCGCCAGTGGCACGCCGTCCTCCATCGGCGGTCGTGACTTCGGTGCGGTGACGATCCGGTTCCGCCTACCCGACGGGGTCACGCTGGCCTCCCTCCCGGTTCTCGCGAAGCCCTCCGACGACGGCCGGGTCGAGATCCACACCGAGGACGAGGTCCGCGTGCTGCACGACCTCACCGGCTGGGCCCTCGAGGGTGGCCACGCGCTGCGGGGTCTGTCGGTCCTGCGCGTCTCCCTCGAGGACATCTACCTCGGTCTGACCCAGGCGCGTGCAGAGCGTCGCGGCGAAGAGCCGGAGTCCCGGCGATGAGCGCCGCCGAGACCCCGGTCAAGGGGTCCTTCCGGGGTGCCAGTGACCTGCCACTCGTCGCTCGCCAGGTGCGCTTCGAGCAGCTCTCGTTCTGGCTGAACCCGATCGGCGCCTTGCTGACGATCGGCTTCTCCGTCGTCTTCGTGGTGATCTTCTTGTCCACCTCGAGGAACTCCACGGTGAGCTACCTGCCCATCAACCTCGGCCAGTACTACGTCCCGGCGTTCGCGGCGTACGGGGTGATGGCCGCCTGCTTCAACGTCCTGGCCATCAGCATGGTCAACCGTCGCGAGATGGGACTCCTGAAGCGGCTGCGACTGAGCCCGCTCCCGACCTGGATGCTCTTGGCGGCCATCTTCATCAATTGGATGATCATCGCCCTGATTCAGGTGGTGCTGCTGTTGCTGGTGGGCCACTTCGGGTACTCGGTGCACGGCCCGCACGACGTCGGGATGTTTCTCCTCGTGCTGGTCGTCGGCATGTTGAGCTTCACGGCCATCGGGGTCGGCATGAGCACCCTGGTGCCCAACGCGGACGCCGCCGGTCCCATGGTCAGCCTCGTCTTCTTCATCCTCGTGGCGCTGTCGGGTCTCTACTTCCCCGTCAAGGCCGGCTCCGGGCTGGCGACGTTCACGGGACTCTTCCCGATCCGGCACATGATCCTGGCGATGGTGTACACGTTCAACGGCATCCCGGGCGAGTCGGTGTGGAACGACCTCCTGGTCATCGCCGTGTGGGGGGCCGTTGCCGTCTTCGTCAGCCTCCGGCGCTGGACGTGGTCCCCCAAGCGGGGTTGAGCGGCCCCGTGAGCAGGTGAGGCCGCCGTCGACCACGACGGCCTGGCCGGTGACGGAGGTGTCGGCGGGCTCGGTCGGGAGCAGCGCCGTCCGGGTCTCGTCCTGAGGTCCGCCGAGCCGGGCCAGCGGCGTCCGCCGCAACGGTGTGCACGGGGACGACGGTGTGCAGGGTGACGCCGCCGCCGGACGCCTGTTTCCTCGCCGGCGGCTTCGAGGAGGCGCGTGTGCGCGGAGGCGCGTGTGCGGCCACCGAGTCGTTCACGTCGTCCCGAACCAGCAAGCCCAGCCCGGCGGGCCCGGCGGGACGGTCCTGCGCCGCCCCGAGCAGGCGCGGCGGCGGCACGTTGGGCTAGAAGAGGGCGGTGAGCCCCGAGACCCCACCGACCCGCTTCCGTCCCGGCGTCTACGCCGCCACCTCGCCCGAGCGGCCGGCGGTCATCACCTCGTCGGGGCAGGTGGTGACCTTCGCCGAAATCGAGGAGCGGTCGTGCCGGCTGGCGCAGGCCCTGTACGCCCACGGCCTGCGCCCGGGGGACCACGTCGCGGTGCTGTTGCCCAACGACCACCGCACCCACGAGGTGACGTTCGGTCTCCAGCGCTCCGGGCTCTACTGCACCATGGTCAACACGCATCTTGCCGCCGAGGAAGCGGCGTACATCGTGGAGGACTGTGGCGCCCGCACGCTGATCACCTCGTCGGCGCTGGCACCGCTGGCCGCCGCCATGATCGCCTTGACCCCCGCGGTGGAGCTGCGGCTCATGGTGGGTGACCGGGCCGAGGAGGGATACGAGCACTACGACGAGTTCGTGTCGGGGTTCCCCGGTGCGCCCCTCCCCGACGAGGTGGAGGGCTCGCCCATGCTGTACTCCTCGGGCACCACGGGCCACCCCAAGGGCATCCGCCGGCCCCTGAGCGGGCTGCCCTTCGGGGCGGACGCGGTCCTGGCCCCGATGCTGGGCGGGATCATGGGCTTCGGGGAGGGCGACGTCTACCTGAGCCCGGCCCCCCTGTACCACTCCGCTCCGCTCGTCTGGTCGATGACCGCCATCCGCATGGGTGGCACTGCGGTCGTGATGGAGCACTTCGACCCCGAGGAGTGCCTGCGGCTGATCGGGCAGCACCGGGTGACCCACGCGCAGTTCGTCCCCACCATGTTCGTTCGCATGCTCAAGCTGCCCGACGAGGAGCGCGCCGCCTACGACGTGTCCTCGCTGCGCGCCGTGGTGCACGCGGCAGCCCCGTGCGCCCCGGAGGTGAAGCGCCGGATGATCGAGTGGTGGGGCCCGATCATCCACGAGTACTACTCGGGCACCGAGGGGATGGGCATGACCTGGGTCACCTCCGAGGAGGCGTTGACCCATCCCGGGTCGGTGGGCCGCACCATCTGGGGCGAGGCCCACATCTGCGGGGACGACGGTGAGGAGCTCCCCGCCGGCGAGGACGGTGTCGTGTACTTCGGGGGACGGGCCGGCGCGCCCGGCTTCGAGTACAACCATGATCCCGAGAAGACCCGCCAGACCTTCAACGACCGGGGCTGGAGCACGCTGTGGGACGTCGGGCACGTCGACGCCGAGGGCTACCTGTACCTCACGGATCGCAAGCTCTTCATGATCGTGTCGGGCGGGGTGAACATCTACCCGCAGGAGATCGAGGACGTCCTGGTGCTGCACCCCGCGGTGGCCGACGTCGCCGTCTTCGGGGTGCCCGAGCCGGAGATGGGCGAGGAGGTCAAGGCGGTGGTGCAACCCGCCCCCGGCACCGTCCCCGGCCCGGAGCTCGAGGCGGAGATCATCGCCTTCTGCCGCGACCACCTGTCGCACTACAAGTGCCCCCGCACGGTCGACTTCACCGAGACGCTGCCCCGTGGGGAGAACGGGAAGCTCTACAAGAAGGCCCTGCGCGACGCCTACTGGGCCAGCCCGACGCCCAGCACGACCTGAGCGTCAGGGCGCGGCCGGACGTCGGCGTACCAGGCGAGCGCCAGGGCGACGCAGGCGCCGAAGAGCAGGACATCGGTGATGCCGACGGCCGCGACGACCGGCCCGATGAGGAGGTTGCCGATGCCGACCGTGCCGCCGAACCCCATCATCCACAGGGCCATGACCCGCCCGCGCACGTTCTCGTGCAGGCGGCCCTGCAGCGTCGTGTTCAGCGCCGTGATGAACGCGAAGTAGAACGCGCCCACGACCGCCACGTTCACGTACGCGGGCACCGGGCTGCGTTCGAGGGCGAAGGCGCACAGCGACAGGGAGTAGCCGACGAGGCAGATCCGCACGATCAGCGGCTTGGAGGTGCCGGCGAACACGGTGCCGATGGAGATGGCACCGGCCAGGGCCCCGGTGCCGAAGCAGGCGTAGAGGATGCCGTAGTCGGGCGACTTGGAGAGGTTGATCCCGAGGTTGTGGGCCGCCACCACCGGCATCTGCCCGATGAAGGCCAGCGCCAGGAGGGAGAACACGAACACGGTGACGAGGCAGCGGCCCACCACCGGGTCCTGCCGGGCCACCGTGATGCCCGCCGTCAGCTGGCGCCACCGGCTGGCGTGGGTCGGCGCCTGGCGGACGGAGGGGAGCGTGACCATCATCAGTGCGCCGACCACGAACAGGTAGGTGGCCGCGTTCCCCGCGAAGATCCAGGCCGGTCCCACCAGCGAGTAGAGCACGCCCCCGATGACGGGGCCGATGACCCGGGACGCGTTCATCTGGGCGGAGTTCAACGAGATCGCGCCGGGCAGGTCCTCCCGCCCGACGAGGCCGGGCAGGATGGCCGAGTACGTGGGCCCGAACATGGCGCTGCCCGCCCCCACCATGAAGACCATGACCACCAGGAGCACCTTGGAGGGATCGGGCGAGAGCACGACGAGGGCCACGCCGACCGAGAACACGAGCTGCTCAATCGACAGGATGATCAAGAAGCGCTTGCGGTCCACCTTGTCGGCCAGCAGGCCCCCGACCATGGGCAGGACGAGCGTCGGTCCGAGCTGGGCGAAGATGATGATGCCGACGAAGGTCGCCGAGTGCGTGAGGTCGTACGCGTAGGCACCCAGGACGACGTTCTGCATCCAGGTGCCGATGTTCGATGCGAAGGCACCCAGGAAGACGATGCGGAAGGTCCGGTGCGAGAGCGCGGCCCGGGCGGTGCCCCGCCGGGGCGGCAGCGGGGTGTCGCCATCGACGACCGCGTCCTCTATCTCCTCTATGGAGATGGCGTACCGGCCGGCGCCGGTGCCCCCACCNNGAGCGACCCGTGTGCCGGCCCTGGTCAGGGGCCGACGGCGGAGCGGAGGGCGCCGCAGGCGACGGTGAGGCAGGTGGCCGGGGCCAGGGGCACAGCGAGCACCGACGACGCCGCCGCGCTGCGTTCGACCTGGTCGACGCCGCCGAGCCGACGGGGGAGCAGCGCGGCCGTCGGGAACGGGTGGGGCGTGTCGCCCGTGGTGATGGTCGCCCGCCGGCGCCAGCCCTCCGGCACTCGGTCGTGGTCGAAATGGGGGCTTATTCCACCGACGACAGCGTGGCGTCGGCCAGCGCCCCGTTCGAGCGCAGCGCCGACACCACTCCCGCCGCCGCGGCGACCGCCGCCAGCACGTACGCGGTGACGGTGAAGGCGTGCGCGGCGCCGCCGGCACGCCCGGCGTCCCCGCCGGCGCCGACGAAGATGGTCCCCGTCACGGCGAGGCCCAGCGCCGTCCCGATGCCACGGGTCATGTTCAGCACGCCGGAGGCCATCCCGGCCTCCTGCTCGGGGGCGGCGCCCATGATGGACGCGTTGTTGGGCGAGGTGAAGAGCCCCATCCCGACCCCCACCGCGGCCAGCAGGACGAGGAACCACGCCGTGGGTGGCCGGCTCGCCCCCAGCACCGCCAGGCTGACGGCGACCACGGCCATCCCGGTCACGGTGAGCGGCCGGGCGCCCAGCCGGTCGGCGAGACGCCCCGCGAACGGCGCCACCAGCCCGAAGGCCAACGGCATGGCCATCAGCTCCAGGCCCGAGCGAGCGGTCCCGAGGCCCTGGGCCCGCTCCAGGTAGAAGGGCACCAGGAGCAGCACCCCGAACATGACCAGGTACGAGCCCAGGCCGCTGGCGATTCCCGTCGAGAAGCGGGCGTTGCGGAACAGCCCGAGGTTCATCATCGGGTCCCGATCCCGGCGTTCGTGCGCCACGAACAGCCCGCCCAGCACCGCGGCCACGACGAACAGCCCCACGATCGCCGCCGAGGACCAGCCGACCTCGGCCCCGAAGGAGATGGCGCACAGCAGCGCCACCACCGCCGGGAAGAAGATCCCGAGCCCCGCCCAGTCGAAGCGCACCCGGGCCATCAGGTTCTGGCTGCGGGGGACCAGCAGGATCGCGGCCACCGCCCCGAAGAGGCCGAAGGGCACGTTCACGAAGAAGATGAGGCGCCAGCCTCCGGCCGCCAGCAGCAGGCCGCCGACCGAGGGGCCCAGTGCGAGCCCCAGGGCCTGGGCCGCCCCCTGGAGCCCGATGGCCTTCCCGAGCGATCGTGCCGGCATCACCAGCACGATGATGGCCAGGCTGTTCGCCTGCAGCATCGCCGCGCCCACCGCCTGCAGTGCCCGGAACCCGCACAGGGCGGCCAGCCCCGGGGCGAGCCCGCAGAGCACCGAGGCGAGCGTGAAGAGCACGAAGCCGTAGACGTACAGCAGCTTGCGCCCCCACATGTCGGCGAACCGGCCGACGGCGGTCACGGTCGCCACCAGCACCAGCAGGTACGACAGGCCCACCCAGGTGACGGCGCCCACCGAGGCGTCGAACGTGTGCTGCAGGGTGGGGAGGGCGACGGTGACGATGGAGGCGTCGAGCTGGCCCATGAACGCGCCGATGCACACGGCCGCCACGGCGAACCAGTAGGCGTTGGGCTGCTCCCGGACGACCGCCGGGCGACGGGGCTCGACCAGGAGCCGGTCCCAGACCAACGTCCACGGGCGCGACGTCACGTCAACGTGATGACGGCGCTCGCCCTGACGTCGACCGACGAGGATCCGACCAGGACCTCGTAGCGACCCGGATCGGACCGCCAGCCGTGGGTATCCACATCCCAGTAGCGGGTGGCCGCAGCCCCGAGCTCCACCTCGACCGTCTCCCGCTGGCCGGCCTCCAGCGCGACTTTCACGAAACCCACCAGCTCCCGGTCGGGTCGCGGCAGGCGCGGCTCGAGCGCCCGGAGGTACACCTGCACCACCTCGGTGCCGCGCCGCGCGCCCGCGTTGACCAGGCGCACGCGCACCGCCTCGGGCGTCACCGTCACCTCGTCGTAGGCGATCGCGCCATAGGAGAGCCCGTGCCCGAAGGCGAACTGCGGCGCGGCGCCGTCGTGGCGGTACCCGACGAACACGCCCTCGCCGTAGACGACCCTGCCGTCCAGACCGGGGTAGCGCGCCGGGTCACCTCCCGTGGCCCCGTCCTCCGGCCGGACCGGGAAGGTCACCGGCAGGCGGCCCCCGGGGTCGGTGAGCCCGACGAGGATGTCCGCCAGCGCATCGGCACCCTCCTCGCCGGGGTACCAGTTGACCAGGACCGCACCGGCGCGCTCCGCCCACGGCATCTCGACGGGCGAGCCGGCGTTGACGACCACCACCGTCCTCGGGTTGGCGTCGAGGACCGCCTCGACGAGCTCGCGCTGGCGTCCCGGCAACGACAGGTCCGGCCGGTCGTGCCCCTCGGACTCCCACTGCCCGTTGGAGCCGACCACGACCACCGCGACGTCGGCGCGGCGGGCCAGGGCCACGGCGCGCTCGAGCTCGTCGCCGGCCTCGGGCCGCGCCGCCCCGAGGCGCGCCCCCATGATCGGCGAGGAGGACGACCGGGGCCACACCTCGACCTCCAGCTCGTACGAGGTCCCGGCCTCCAGGTCGCACTGCGCCTCGACCGGCTCGCTGCCGGCGCCGTAGAAGCCGATGCCGCGCGTCGGCTCGGTGTTGTCCACCACCACCGTCCCGTTCACGCGCAGGACCGCGCGCCCGGCGCTCTCGAGCCCCAGCCGCCAGCCGCCCGACACGTCGGGGGTGAAGGTCCCGCCGATCCGCACGGTGTAGCGCCCGACGGCGAGGTCGGGCTGCGGTGGCCCGATCCACATGAGGCGCGCCGCGTACGCCGTGCCCGACGCCACGGGCGCTCTGCTCGGGGGTCCGGCGCCGTCGAAGTAGTCCACCCGGAGCCCTCCGCCCTCCATCAGGCGCAGGTCGAGGGCGGGGAGGCCGCGGTCGATGCGGCATCCGACCTCGGAGGAGACCACGGCGCCGGGGAGCCGTTCGGCCAACGCGTCGGCCACGCTCCGGCGCCGGTGCGGCGTGACCTCCGAGCTGCCACCGCCCATGGCCAGCTGGCTGGCGTTCGGTCCGAGGACGGCCACCCGGGCGACGTCGGACAACGGCAGCAGGCCGTCGTTGACCAGCAGGACCGTCCCGTCGGCGGCGACCTCACGGGCCACTGCCCGCCGCCCGGGGTCGTCTTCCTCCCGCTCGTCGGCCGGCGCCGGCGCCGCGCCGTCGAGAAGCCCGACCCGTCCCATCAGGCGCAGCAGGTGGCGGACCTGCCCGTCGACCACGGCCTCGTCGACCAGGCCCTCGCGGACAGCGGCCGCCAGGGTGGGGCCGAGCCAGGCGGAGGGCCCCGGCATCTCGAGGTCGAGGCCCGCCAGCGCGGCGGGCGCGGTGGAGTGTGTGCCGAACCAGTCCGACATGACGAGCCCGTCGAAGCCCCACTCGCCGCGGAGGATCCCGTCGATGAGGTCGGGCTGCTCGCCGCAGTAGACGCCGTTGACCTTGTTGTAGGCGGTCATCACGGACCAGACGCCGGCCTCCCGTACGGCGGCTTCGAAGGCGGCGAGGTGGATCTCCCGCAGGGCGCGCTCGGAGACCTCGGCGCTGATCGTCATCCGCTCGTGCTCCTGGTCGTTGCAGGCGAAGTGCTTGATGCAGCACCCGACCCCGCCCCCCTGCACCCCCTCCACGTAGGCGACGGCGAGGCGGGACGTCAGCAGCGGGTCCTCGGAGAACGACTCGAAGGTGCGCCCGGCCAGCGGCGTGCGCACGATGCAGACCGTCGGCCCCAGCAGCACGTGGACGCCCTTGGACCGGGCCTCGGCGGCCAGGACCTCGCCGAGGCGCGCCACGAGCGGTGGGTTCCACGTCGACCCGATCGACATGCCGCAGGGCAGCGACAGCGAGCGGCGCCCGATCAGGCTGTCACCCCGGACGCCCGACGGGCCGGCGGAGACCTTGAGCGCCGGGATGCCGAGCCGCTCGACCGGCGGGAGGTACCACAGGTTGGGCCCGGCGGTGAGGGAGCACTTCTCGTCGAGGGTCATGGCCCCGACGAGGTGCTCGACGACTCCGCCGCCG
>PMPX01000061.1 GCA_003169235.1 Acidimicrobiaceae bacterium
GGGCGCCAAGGCCTTCGTGGCCCACGAGCGCTTCGCCGACGTCGCCCGCGCCGCGGCCGACGAGGTGGGACTGGACGGGACCGGGCGCCTGGCCGTGGGTGACGTGCCCGGATTCGCCTCGTACACCGAGGCGCGCGACGCGCAGCCGACGACGCTCCCCGAGGACAGGACCATCGGCGACGTCATGAACTACACGTCCGGGACCACGGGGAATCCCAAGGGGATCTACCGCAAGCTCCTCGGCATCACCCCGGAACAGGCGGCCCTCGGCCTCTCGGGCATCCTCTTCCTGTTCGGGATCCAGCCCCAGGACGANNTCGCACATGGTGCCCACGCAGTTCCACCGCCTGCTGGCGCTGCCCGAGGACGTGCGGGTCAAGTACGACGTGACGTCCCTCCGCCACATGATCCACGCGGCCGCACCGTGCCCGGTCGACGTCAAGCACAGGATGATCGCCTGGTGGGGCAACGCGGTCGACGAGTACTACGCGGCGAGCGAGGGCGGCGGCACGGTGGTCAGCGCGGAGGAATGGCTCCTCAAGCCGGGCACCGTCGGGAAGCCCTGGCCGATCAGCGAGATCGCGGTCTTCGACGACGAGGGCAACCGGATCACCGAGCCCAACGTCATCGGCACCGTGTACATGGCCATGCAGTCGGCCGACTTCGAGTACCACGGCGACAAGGAGAAGACCCAGAAGAACCGGATCGGCCCGTTCTTCACCGTGGGTGACGTGGGCCTGATCGACGAGGACGGCTACCTCTTCTTGCGGGACCGCAAGATCGACATGATCATCTCGGGCGGGGCGAACATCTACCCGGCCGAGATCGAGAGCGTCCTGCTCTCGCATCCGAAGGTGGGCGATGCCGCCGTCTTCGGCATCCCCAACGAGGACTGGGGCGAGGAGGTCAAGGCGGTCATAGAGCCGGCCGAAGGCGTCGAGGCGAACGACGAGCTGGCCCAGGAGATCCTGGCCTACTGCGCCGACAAGCTGGCCAAGTTCAAGACCCCGAAGTCCATCGACTTCACCAGCGAGATGCCGCGGGACCCCAACGGGAAGCTCTACAAGCGCAAGCTGCGCGATCCCTACTGGGAAGGCGCGCAGCGGGCCCTCTGAGGCCGCCGCCTCCGACGAGCCGACGCGGGGCCCGGCGTCGGCCGTCCCGGAATACAATGTGGCCCGTGACTCGCCGCGAGGGTCTCGGCACCGACCCCGAGTACCTGCGGCAGCGCCAGTACAGGGACCCGACGAACCTCAATGCAAGGATCGCACTGCACGCGAAGTACTCCCGGGCGGACGAGCCCTGGTACCCGTGGCTGGCGTCCCGCATCGAGTGGCCCGAGGGTGGCGATGTGCTCGACGTCGGCTGCGGGACCGGTGCGCTCTGGGTCGCCATCGCCCCGCTCCTCCCCCACCTCCGGCTCACCTTGACCGATCTGTCGGACGGCATGGTCGAGGCGGCCGCCGACGCGGTGGCGGCGCTGGACGGCGTCGACCTTGTCGGGGCTCTCCCATGCGACGTGCAGGAGCTGCCCTTCCCGGACGAGTCGTTCGACGTCGTCGTGGCGAACCACATGCTGTACCACGTCCCCGACCCGGCCCGGGCTGCCGCGGGGCTCGCCCGCGTCCTGCGTCCTGGCGGTGTGCTGATGGCGGCGACCAACGGGCCCCGGCACCTCGATGCCGTGGCGGACCTGTCGCGCCAGGTGCTGGGCTGGTCCCCCCTGGACCTGGTGGACCGACGGTTCGGGAGCACGAGCGGCGCGTCCATCCTCGGCACCGCCTTCGGCTCCGTCGAGTGGCAGCTCCACCCGGCCACGATGCTCTGCACCGATCCCGGCGACGTGGTGGCCTTCATCGCTTCCACCGCCGCAGGCCAGGAGGCCTCGCCCGAGCAGCACCGGGCCCTGAGGGACGCCGTCGAGGCGCGCTTCCGCGACGCCGGCGGGGCGGTGCCCGTGACGATCGAATCGGGCTGCTTCGTGGCGCGTCAGGTCGGGTAGCCGACCGTACCCTCCGGCTCTGCCGTGGTGTCGGCCTCGTCGCGCCGCTTCCACAGAGACGCATTGGCGGCGATCGCCGCGGTCAGCAGCCGGCCGGCGAAGTAGGTCCACAGCAACAACGCCAGGGCGATCCCGATGGCGCCGTAGAGGGACGACTTCCGCGTCACCACGTGCGCCACGTAGGTCAACGTCAGCAGGTGCAGGACCCCCACGCCGACGCCCACGATCACGGCCCCGGGCAGGAGCGCCCACCATGCGCACTCCTCGCGTGGCATCCACCACGAGGCCAGGTACCAGGCGGCGCCGGACGCCACGACGGTCACGAGGAGCGCGACCAGGCGCAGCGCAATGGAGAGCGACCCGAGCCAGGCCACGAGGTCGCCGAGGCCGAACAGCACGGTGACGACCCCGACCAGGACCAGCACGCCCCACAACGACGGGCTGCGGGAACGCTGGACGCCCCAGATGAGCCGGTGCACGATCCAGAGCACCCTGATGAGCGAGCGCGCGGTGAAGGCCAGCGCGATGCCTCCGAGCACCAGCGCCACGATGCGATTGGCCAGGGACAAGGTGCTCGTGCTGGTGATGGCGCTGGCCAACAGCCCGCTGATGCCGGCCGACCGGGCGGCGTCGTTCGGGCTCTGGCTGGCGGCCGTCGATGCCAGCCCGAAGCCGGTGACCATCACGAAGGCGTACGGGACCAGGAACATGAACAGCCGGAAGGCCACCGCCGCGGCGAGCACACCTCCCCCGCTCTGCGCGTCGCGCTCGACCGCCTTGAACGCGGTGTCGATGGACGCCGAATCGGCCCGCCGGGCCTCAATGACCTTCCGGGTGTGCTGGGCCGAGCTGCGCAGGCGCTCCAACCGGCCGGCGGCCACTGGTCGGCTCGGCGCGACGCCGTCCTCCGATGACGACGGCGTGCCCTCTTGCACCACCTCGGGATCGCCATCTGATGCCATGTCGCATTCTTGACCGGATCGCGACGCGACGTGATCCTCCGAGCCACGCCCACCCTGACCAGCCGGCCGGACGATGGTCACGGCGATCCGAGACGCCGGATCATCCGGATGGAGCGAGTGCTTGGTCCGTTCGTCGCCGGCGATTCGAGCGGACGATCAAGAGCACCAGGCCCACGATGGCGATCGGCCAGCCCACGGCGGGAAGGATCAACCACGGCGCAGCCGCCACGAACTGGGCACCGAGCGATGGGCCGATGATGAAGGCCGTGGGAGATGGCGACGTGACCGTCACGGTGTACTCACCCCCGACCGAGGCGTGGAATCCCACAGCGTTCGAGAAGATCTGGGAACCCTTGGTGATCGTCTCCGATCCATCCGCTGGCCACGTGCCGACGGAGACCCGTCCCGGGCCCATGACGCTCACTTCTTCTGGCGTGAGCGTCGGAAACTGGTCGTGGCTGAAGGAGAGGCCCGGGCCGGAGACCCTGGTTCCGGTCTGTTGGTACACGTAGTAGTCGCCGGGCCTGCAATCGACGACCGCACGAACCGGTGCCTGGTAGACCGTGCTCCCGAGCAGCCCGGCGAAGCCCGTCACGAAGAAGAGCACGAGTCCGGCCACGCCGCACACGGCACCGCCGACCAGCAGGGAGAGCGCGAGCGCCGTCCGCTTCCGTCCGGCCGCCGGCTTCGGTGGGACCGGAGGCGGTACGTCACGTGCGTCTGTCCACAGCGGTGGTGGTGGTGGTCGATACGCGGGATGCAGCTCGGGCGGATACCACTTCCCGTCNNGACGCCAGCCACCAGCCCGGCCCCCGGGAGACGTCGCTCACGATCGCAATGCTCGCATGATCCCGAGCGCCGGGTATCCTCGCCGGGACCGACCCGGGGGGGCGATTGTCCACCGACAACCAAGCGATGGCCGGTGCGCCGGCACGTCCTCGCCGCCATCGGTGGGGCGCTGCGTGGGCGGGCAGGCTGACGGGCACCGTCTCCCTCCTCGGCGCACTGCTCCTGGCCGCCGGATCCCCGGCCGTGGCCACGACGACGGCCCATCCCGTCCTGGCTCCCCACAGCGGGTCGTACGTCTTCACGCTGAGGTTCGACGGCACCACGCGCGACTACCGGCTCCATGTCCCACCGGCCGCCGCGGCCGGGAAGCCGTTGCCGCTGGTGCTCAACCTTCATGGCGCCACCCAGAACGCGCAGCTCGAGGAGATCACCTCGGACATGGACCCCAATGCCGACATGAACGGCTACCTGGTGGCCTATCCCGACGGGACGCGCATCTCCAAGGTGCTCACCCCTGATCCGATCGCCAAGAACGCCCAATACGGTTGGAACGCCGGGCAGTGCTGCGGCCTGCCCGTCACGAAACACATCAACGACGTCGGGTTCCTGCTCACGGTCATCGCGGACGTGGCGGCGCGGACCCCGGTGGACCTCCGGAGGGTCTACATGACGGGCATCTCCAACGGCGGGATGATGGCCTACGCCATGGCGGCGGAGGCTTCAGGCCACTTCGCCGCCATCTCGTCCGTCTCGGGCCAGGTGGAGATCCCGGTCATCCACCCGACACGAGCCGTTCCCACCATGGAGTTCCACAGCGTCAACGACCCCATCGCCAAGTTCGACGGCACGCCGAGCGCCAACCCGTTGCTCCGCCTCTCCGTGATGCAGGGCATCGACCAGTGGGTCAGGGCAGACGGGTGCGGCACCACGCCGCACACCGGCACGACGATCGTCGGCGCCGCCGGTTCCATCTCCGCAGGCGAGACCGCCACGCCGATCACCTACACGCACTGCCGGGAGGGCGTCGAAGTCGCCCTCTGGCGCTTCACCGGATCGGGACACGTCTGGCCGGGCAGCACGCTGAACACCGGCCCCGAGAAGAACTGGATCCTGGCCGGTGTCGGGCGGGGCATCGTCCTGGTCGATGCCAACGAGACGATGTGGCAGTTCTTCTCCCACTACTCGCTGCCGACGACGCCCCGATAGGGCCGCGGCCGCCACACGAGACTCACTAACGTGCCCGCATGCGGATCCTCGTGCTGGCCAGCCTCGCACTGGCCGGCCTGATCGTCCCCGCCGGGACGGCCGGTGCCGCCGTCGCCCCCGGGCACGACCACGACTGCATCGTCGGGACGCCGCCCCGCTCCGTCGACTGGTCCGCGCTGAGCAACCCGATCCTCTCGTTCCCCGAGGTCGGGGTGAAGGACCAGGCCCTGCAGTGGTCGGGCGGCGCGTGGCACATGCTCTACAGCGACATGGTCGAGACCACGTCGGCTCCATACGTGCGCTTCAGCGTTGCCATCTCGTCGAGCGCCGACCTCGCGCACTGGAGCCCGCCGCGGATCATCGCCACCGGTGCCGCGTCACCCGACATCGTCCGATCTCCGTCCGGCCAATTCATCGTCACCTACCAGACACCCTCCGGCTTGGAGTACCGCACGAGCAGCGACTCGTCCCTGCGCTCCTGGTCCTCCGCCCACCCGCTCGGTCACGGGCTGGCGGGCCGGATGATCGACGGCGCGCTCGCGTTCACCGGCCACGGGGTGATCCTGGGGTTCAAGGCCGGGACCACGTCCCAGCACTTCGAGATCGCCTGGGCGCCCACGCTCCAGGGCGCCTTCCACCTCGTCGGCCGGCCCGACATCGTGATCTACAACGACACGGTCGAGAACTACGAGTTCCTCACGACGGACGGCACGTGGCGCCTCGTGGCGACGTCGAACACCCTCGACCAGCCCTTCATCTTCACCCTGGGCCCCGGAGATCCCTCGGCGCCCTCGACATGGCTCCACTGGGTCGGCGCACGGCAGCTCATCGTGCCGAGCCAGTCCTTCGACACGGGGAGCGGGATCTCGAGCGTCGGCTTCGAGCATGCCAACTCCGCGTTCCTCTGCGTCGGCCCCCAGGGCGAGGACTACCTGACCTACGCCGGCAGCACGGAGCTCACCAGCGACGGCGGCTGGGGCCACGCCCGCATCGGCATCGTGCGGAGCGACGACCTCACCACGTGGCAGGCACCACCGTGAACGACGGGATATTGAGGCCCGTCGTACCGGAACGTTAGGGTCCAGGCCATGAACTTCTGGGTCACGTACCCCATGACGGCGCATCCGTACACTCCCGAATTCGTCACCAAGGCGGGCCTCACCCGCTTCTGCGCGGCCGCCGAGGCCGCCGGGTTCTCCGGCATCGGGTTCACGGACCACCCGGCGCCGACGGAGCGCTGGTTGAAGGCCGGAGGGCACGATGCCCTCGATCCCTTCGCCGCGCTCTCGTTCTGCGCCGCGGTGACCGACACCATGCGTCTCATCCCCAACATCCTGGTCCTGCCCTACCGCAACCCCTTCGTGGTGGCCAAGGCGGTGGCGACCGTCGACGCGCTCTCCGGTGGTCGCTTCACGCTCTCCGTCGCCACCGGCTACCTGCGCGGCGAGTACCAGGCGCTGGGCGTCGACTTCGAGCAGCGCAACGCGCGCTTCGACGAGGCGATCGAGGTGATGCTGGGCATCTGGAGCGAGAACGACTTCGCCTACGAGGGGTCGACCTTCACGGCCAGGGGGCAGACCGCCAACCCGAAGCCCGTCCCGCACCCGCCGATCTGGATCGGTGGGAACAGCCGCCAGTCCCGGCGCCGGGTGGCCCGCTACGGCAACGGCTGGAACCCCTTTCCCGCCCCGCGGGTCCTGTCGCAGACGACCAAGACGCCGCCCCTCGAGACGGTGGACGACCTCAGCGTCATGCTGGACGAGCTCTGGCAGTACGTCGAGGAGGCCGGGCGGGACCGGAGCGAGATCGACGTGTCGTTCGGCACCGGTGCCGGCGGCGACCCCGGGAGCGACCGCTTCGACGCCGACACCCAGCTGGCCGCCCTGGACGAGCTGGCCAAGCTCGGGGTCACCTGGTCGGGGGTCGGGATGCCGGGCGACTCACTCGATCACGCCGTCGAGGCACTCGAGCGCTTCGGGGAGTCGGTGATCCGGGCTCAGTGACGCTTGCGCCTGTCGTGGCGTGACTGCGCCCGCTGCGCCTTGCGGTTGCGGCGCGCCGAGTTGCTCCGGGACGGGTGACCCGAGGAGTGGTTGGCCGAACCGGGGTGGGTGACGGAATCCTCCCCGTACTCCATGGTCCGGCGGCGCTTCGACACCATGGACACGAAGGCGACGATCAGGATGACCGCGGCGAGGCTGAAGATCACGACGTAGAACACGGGCCAATTAGAGCACGGCCCTACGAGAACGGGGGAATGCTCTCGACGCCTTCGTCCATCATGTGCCGCCAGGCCCGGTCGACCAGCGGCGCGCCGTTGCCACCGCCGGCGTTGCCCGACACGATGTCGAGCATCTGCCCCGGGATCACCTCAATGAAGATCCCGTCGGCCTCCGCCGTGAGCACGCCCTCGTGGTAGATGCCGCCCCACGCGTAGATCTTGCGACCCTCTCGGCCCGTGAGTCGGGCCACCAGGTCTAGGGGTGCCAGCAGCGGGGTCGGCCGGTTGTAGCGGATCTTCAGCGTGCCCGTCATGCCGGGCTGTGTCGCGATGATGTTGGCCAGGCCGAGCAGCTCGTCGAAGAGCTCGGCGATGATGCCGCCGTGCACGCAGGTCGGCGGCCCCTCGAACTGGAAGCCGAAGGTGACCGTCCCCCTGATCTCGCGCTGGCCGTCCTCCCCGACCACGGCCCACACGTCGACGGGCGGCGCGATCGGGTTGGCGTAGCCCACCATCGGGCTCGTGGGGAAGTTGTCCTGGGGATGCCCGAAGGCCCCTGGCTGCGGGCGGGACCGCTTCTCGCCGGGCGCCGCCGACTCCAGGCGCTCGGCCAGGGCCACCAGTTCCGTGGCCGCGCCGGAGAGCTCGCCCTCGTCGATCGGCTGGCCGACGACCACCGAGCTGATGCGGCGCATCGCCGCCGCCAGGCGGTTGAGCGGGTCGTCGCCCGTCGACTCGGCGGCGCCGTCGGCCCCCGGGAACCCTTGCCCGGGGCCGATGCCGTCCGCGTCGTCGCTCACGTACGGGTGTAGTTGGGCGGGCGCTTCTCGGCGAAGGCCTTCTGCCCCTCGGTGGCGTCGTTCGAGGCGAACACGGGCCAGCCGATCTCGAGCTCGCGGGCCAGGCCGTCGACCTCGGACATGCCCTCCGTCTCGCGCACGCTCCGCTTGATCGCCTCCACCGCCAGCGGCCCGTTGGCCCCGATGACGGCGGCGATCTCGAGTGCCTTGTCCAACGCGGTCCCGTCGGGCACGACGTGGCCGATCAGGCCGATGCGCAGGGCCTCCTCCGCCGGCACCTCGCGAGCCGTCAGGAGCAGCTCCATGGCCAGCGTGTAGGGGATCTGCCGGCGCAGCCGCACCGTCGAGCCGCCCAGGGGGAACAGGCCGCGCCTGGCCTCGAAGACGCCGAAGACGGCGCTCTCGCCGGCCACCCGGATGTCGGTCGCCTGCAGGATCTCGGTCCCACCGGCCACGGCCCAGCCCTCCACGGCGGCGATCAGGGGCTTGCGCAGGTCGTAGTGGCGCAGCAGCGCCTTCCAGTGCAGGTCCGGGTCCTCGGCCATGCGGTGCTGGTACTTCTCGGCGTCGCTGCCCCCCATGGCCTTGAGGTCCATGCCGGCGCAGAACGTCCCGCCGGCGCCGGTGAGGATGGCGCAGCGGATCTCGTCGTTTCCGTCGATCTCCTCCCAGGCGTCCTTCATGCCCACCAGCATGGGGAGGCTCAACGCGTTCTTCGCCTCGGGACGGTTCATCGTGACGATGGCCGTCGCGCCGTCGCGCTCGTAGGTCAGGTGCTCAGTCGAAACCACGGTCCCCTCCAGAGGTAGGCGCCGGACTCAGTTCGGAAGTGCCTAGAGCCGCTCGATGATCGTGCCGGTCGCCAACGCGCCGCCACAGCACATCGACACCAGCCCGTAGGTGGCGTCGCGCCGCTCGAGCTCGTGGAGGATGGTCGTGATCAGCCGGCTCCCCGTCGCGCCGACGGGGTGGCCGATGGCGATGGCACCACCGTTGACGTTGACCTTGTCCCAGTCGGCGTCGTGCACCTTGGCCCAGCTCATGACGACCGACGCGAAGGCCTCGTTGACCTCGAACAGGTCGATGTCCTTCATGGTCATGCCCGCCTTGGCCAGCACCTTGGTCGTCGCCGCGATGGGACCGTCGAGGTGATAGTAGGGGTCGGAGCCCACGAGCACCTGGGCCACGACGCGAGCCCGGGGCTTGAAGCCCTCGGCCTTGGCCCGGTCCTCGGACATCCACAGCACGGCCGACGCGCCGTCGGAGATCTGCGACGAGTTGCCGGCCGTGTGCATCCCGTCGGGCAGCACGGGCTTCAGCTTGGCCAGTCCCTCGGCCGTCGTCTCGCGAGGGCCCTGGTCCTTGCTCACGACGATCTTGTCGCCGGTGTGCTCGCCCCACGGGCCTTCCTCCCCGACGATGGGCGCCTCGACCGAGACGATCTCGCGGGCGAAGCGGTCCTCGGCCACGGCCACGGCCGCCCTCTTCTGCGACTCCAGGCCGAGCCAGTCGACGTCCTCGCGCGTGATGCCGTACTTGGTGGCGATGCGCTCCGCCGCGGTGAACTGGTCGGGCATGTCGTAGGGCAGGTCGGACGGGATGGCCCGCCCCACCTTGGCGGCGGCGTTGGCGCCCAGCGGCACCCGGCTCATGGCCTCGACGCCGCAGCCGATCGCCGTGTCGACCGCCCCGACGGCGATCAGGTTGTTCACGAAGTGGTTGGCCTGCTGGGAGGAGCCGCACTGGCAGTCGACCGTGGTGGCCGCCACCTCGTAGGGCATACCGCTCAGCAGCCAGGCCGTCCGGGTCACGTTGAACCCCTGCTCGCCGGCCTGGGTCACGCACCCCCCGACCACCTGCTCGACGGTCGCCGGGTCGATGCCCGACCGCTTCACGACCTCCACCTGCGCCGCGCCCAGGATGTCCGGCGCACGGAGCCCCGACAGCCACCCGTTCCGCTTCCCGATGGGGGTGCGGACCGCCTCGATGATCACCGGCTGCGCCATGACGGACAATCCTCCTGCTGCTACTCCCGGCCCTGGGCCGGCTGCCCGCGTTGGGCGAAATTTAGAACCTGTTCTAACTTTACCATCCGCCCAATTGGGCGGACCCCGCAGTCTGCCCGGGCCTGGTCGCCGGGCGCCAACGCCGGACCTATCGCCCGAGCCCCGGTCCCCGCTGCTCCCGTGCCGGGAACATCTCCTGGAGGAGGAACTGTGCCCGCGGTGCGATCACGTGAGCCGGATAGGTCGTCTCCAGGAGATGCAGCCCCTCTTCGGCGGTAGTGAACCCGCACAGCTCATAGAGAGCTCGAATGTCGTCCTGGTCGCGATCCACGCGTGCCGCCAGGAGCTTCATGGCGAGGAGGTACCGCGGCGAGGCGGCGGCCACACTCAGGTTCTTGCCCTCGAAGACGCCAACCTGGTCGGGGTCGTTCCCCGGCATGAACGCCTTGGCGCCATCATTGAGCCAGTCCGGTTCCAAGCCAAGCTCATCGGCCACTCTTCGTGCTGCCTGCCGCACTTCAGCGGCGGGGAGAAAAGTGGCGTCAACATCAACCGTGGCACGGCGAACGTCATAGGCGAGAGCCATCGCTGCCCCTCCAACCACGAAGAGCTCGGCGCGAACGCCGGAGCGCCCGAGCTCGTCGTCGAGGGCGGCCAGAGCCCTTCGGATGCCGTCCCGATCGAGCAGCATCATGCGTACGTCAACGAATCCTCGGTGACGAACACGCCCCGCCGCTTGAATGAGATCGGGCTGTGCACCACGGCATTCGCATGCAGCGACCTGATTCCCGAGACGAACCACCACTCCTCGAGGAACCGACTGGGGTCGTCTACCCAGGTCGGGGGAGGCATGTCGTGATGCACACAGCAATACTCGACCAGCGAGGCCAACAGGGCATCAAATCGGCGGTCGCCCGTAGGGCGCGGTGCGATCTCGACCATCCTTCGGCGGTCGGCTTCGTCGGCCTTGTCGAATTGCTCGACGAATCGGAAAGCCAATCTGCGTCCGGAGCCTTCGTCGTTCTCCGCCAAGCAACGGGCCACCTCCGCGCCGACTTCGGCGATCGTCGGCCACCGGAATACCATCCTTCAATCGTAGGTTGCCGGTGTTCCGGTGTGGCGCCTACACGCGCTTGAGCAGCTCCCGGGCGATGACCACCTTCTGCACCTGGTTGGTCCCCTCGTAAATCTGCGTCACCTTGGCGTCGCGCAGGAAGCGCTCCACCGGGAAGTCCTTGGTGTAGCCGTAGCCGCCGAGGAGCTGCACGGCGTCGATCGTGATCGACATGGCGGCGTCGGAGGCGAAGGCCTTCGCCATGGCGCCGAAGCTGGTCAGCTCGCCGTCCGGGTCGTGGTCGACCAGGGCGCAGGCGCGGTAGACGAGGGCGCGGGCCGCCTCGTTGCGCGTCGCCATGTCGGCCAGCATGAAGCGCAGACCCTGCAGGTCGGCGATCGGCCCGCCGAAGGCGTGCCGTTGCTTCATGTAGGCGGCCGCGTAGTCGATGGCCCCCTGCCCGATGCCGACCGCCTGCGCGCCGATGGTCGGGCGGCTGCGGTCCAGGGTGTGCATGGCGACGGTGAAGCCCTGCCCCTCCTCGCCGATGCGGTGCGACGCCGGGACGCGCACCTCGTCCAGCACGACCTCCCCCGTCGGGCTCCCCCGCATGCCGAGCTTGTCCTCGTGCTTGGCGATGCGGATCCCCCACTCCTTCTCCACCAGGAAGCACGAGATGCCCCGCCCGCCGGCATCGGGGTCCGTCTTGGCGAAGACGATGTAGACGTCGGAGATCCCGGCGTTGGTGATCCAGTACTTCGAGCCGGTGAGGACGTAGTCGTCCCCGTCGCGCACCGCCCGCGTGCGCATGGCGGCCACGTCGCTGCCGGCGTCGGCCTCCGACAGGCAGTAGCTGGCCTGGATCTCCCCCGCGGCGACCCGCGGCATGTACTCCCGCTTGAGCTCCTCGCTGCCCCAGTTCATGACCGGGAGCATCCCGAGCTTGGAGATCAGGATGGTCAGCGACGTCGACGCGCAGACGCGGGACAGCTCCTCGGCGGCGATGGCCTGGGTGACCATGTCGGCCCCCGCTCCCCCGTAGGCCTCGGGGATGCCGAGCGCCGGCAGCTCCATCTCCTTGCAGGCCTCGAACGACTTCCACGGGAACTCGGCGTTGCGGTCGACCTCGGCGGCGTGGGGCGCCACCTTCTCCTCACAGAAGGCGCGGAGGGTGTCGCGGAAGTCGCGTTGGACGTCGGTCAGGGCGAAGGTCGATGCGCTCACACGCCCATTCTCGCAGAGCGGGCCGAATGCCCGTGCACCCGGCGGGCGAGCTGGTCAGTACCGGGACAGGTGGCGGATCAGCAGATCGGAGAGCTCCGCCGGCGCCATCTCGGGGATCCAGTGCGACACGTTCTGGAGGATCTCGAAGGTGTAGGGGCCGATCACGTACTCCGCCGTGTCCTCCGCCGCCTTCCGCCCGAACGCCTCGTCACCGGTGGACCACACGTAGAGCGTCGGGACCGTCACCGGCTCCGGCCCGGCCGTGGCGGCGCGGTCCATGGCGCGGTACCAGTTCAGCGCGGCGGTCATGGCGCCCGGCTCGGTGAGCGCCGACACGTAGACCCGGGCGTCCTCGTCGTCGAGGCCCGTCTCGGCCAGCAGGGTGGCCAGTCCGCTGCCCGACCCGTCGGGACCGAGCAGCAGCCGCTCGGGGACCTCGGGCGACGCGAACGACGCCATCGCGTCGCCCCGGGCCGCCTGCGCCGCGTCGCCGCCGAGCAGCGCGTGCTGCAGGGCCGACGGGTGCGGGGTCGACACGACGCTCAGGGTCCGGAGCCGCGTTGGATGGTGCGACGCCACCAGCCAGGCGATCATGCCGCCCCAGTCGTGGCCGACGAGGTCGAAGGTCTCCATCTCCATGGAGTCGGCGAGCGCCAGCACGTCGCCCACGAGGTGCCCGGTGGCGTAGTCGCCCACCTCCGTCGGGCGGGCGCCGCAGCAGTAGCCGCGCAGGTCCGGCGCGATGGCGCGGTAGCCCGCCCGCCCCAGCGCCCACAGCTCGTCGCGCCAGGCCCAGGACGTCTGGGGGAAGCCGTGCAGGAGGAGGACGCGCCGGCCCTCGTGCGGGCCGGCCGCCCGGCCGGTGAAGGTGAAACCGCCGGCCTCTATCTCGAGCCGGTCGATGGCCCCCGTTGCGTCCACCACAGTGAGGGCCCGCCGCGCCTAGGCCGCGGTGGCACCGCCCCGGCCGTGGGCGTCCTCGGGGCTGAGCCGGAGGACCTCCTCGGGAACGGAGTCGACGAGCCGCCGCTGGGCGACGTAGTCGTGGGAGATGGAGGAGAACAGGGCTCGCCGCGTCGCCCTCAGCTCGGGCGGGGCGTCCCCGAGGAACCCCCACAGGCCCAACGCGAGGCGGACGTCGTAGATGGAGGGGCCACGCCCGAACAGCGCGGCCCGCTTGGCCGCGACGAGCGCCACGCCGAGCAGGACGTCGTGCTCCGACTCGCCCTCCCCGAGCTGCAGCTCTCGCTCGAAGCGCCTGGCCAACCGCAGGGCGAAGCCCGAGTCGGGCCCCGGTGTCCCGACGCTGCGCCCCCTGGCCACCGAGGGGGTGACGAGCTCCGCCGGGCGCGACGTGGTCCACGATCCCGGGACGTGCAGGTGCCGGGCCGGCCGGACCTGGTCGGCCTCGGCGATGGGCACGAACGTGGGCTGCGTCATGCGCGGGAGGTTAGCCGAGCGTCCCCCCGGCACCCATTCCGGCGCCCTCGCCCAGCCGCTGGTCCGCCAGGAGCCGCACGACCGGCAGCGCGATCGACGACGGCCGGGCGGCGTCGTGGAAGACCTCCTGGTCCGCCGAGCGCATTCTGGTCGCCGTGGCGAGCGGCCCGCCGGTGCCGGTGTTGCGACAGAACAGCGGGTGGGCCCCGCTCGAGACCTGCAGCCGGAGGCGGTGGCCGGCCAGGAACGTGTTCGCCGTGGGCCACATGGCGATCTCCAGCCGGAAGACGCCGTCCTCCTCCCTGTGCACCGAGCCGGGCTCGAGCCGGACGATGCCGTCACTGATGTTGAACGACCTGCCCTTCTCCGACACGTCGCAGAGCCGGACGAAGAAGTCCGTGTGCTCGAGTGACGAGCGCAGGTACAGCTCCGCCGTCAGCGGTCCGATCACGGTCAGGTCATCGGTGAGCACCGGACTGGTGTACGTCAACACGTCGTGACGGTGCTCGCGGCGGCGCTGGTCCTTGCGGCCGGCGCTGTGCACGTTCAGGGAGGCCCCGCCCACGGCCGGGGTCGGGTCGTGCGGGTTGTAGTGGAAACGGTCGGGCGCGCTCTCGGCCGGCGGCTCGGTGCTCAGCGTGCCCCATCGCCCGAGGTACCACCGCTGCGTCTCCCCCGCCGGCGGCCAGAGCGAGAACTCCTGCCACGTGCGCGACCCCATCACGAACACGCGCACGGGAGCGCGGGGCTCGGGGGCGGGGCGCTCGGCCAGCTGCTCGTCGTACCACTCCAGGCCGTCGCGCACCGTCTCGCCGAAGAGCCCCGGGCTCGAGTGCGTCCACGGGCCGACGGTGAGGCGGGCCGTCCGGCCGGCCCGGCGCAGCGCCTCGTAGTCGGCCACCTGGGCCGGCAGGAACAGGTCGTACCACCCACCGACCAGGCTGGCCGGCGGCACGTGCTCCAGCCGCCGCCCGAAGTCGATGCCGTCCCACCACGGGTCCCCCGGCCGGCTGTGCTCGAGCCAGTCCTGGTAGGGGGGCGCGGTCTGCCCGATGGCCGCCACGTCGCACCGCCCGAGCGGGAGGACGTCGGTGGCGGCCGCCAGGACCTTGGCGCCCCCGAGCTGGGTGCGCAGCACCGTGCGCCAGCCGAGCTCCTGGTGCTCCAGCTGGTAGATCCAGCTCAGCGCCATCTCGAGCGCGAAGGAGCCGCCCGGGTACACGATGGCGTCGCGGATGTTCGACGCCGTGATCTGCAGTCCGAGGGCCTTGACGAAGTCGGGCGCGTCCTCCGCGATGGCCCACTGCGTGATGCCGAGGTAGCTCCCGCCCCACATGACGAGGCGGCCGTCGAACCACGGCTGGGCCGCCACCCATTCGAGGGTCGCGTGGCCGTCGGCCTGCTCGTGGCGGACGGGGTCCCACTCCCCCTCCGAGCCGAACGTGCCCCGGCAGCTCTGGACGACGGTCTGGTAGCCGCGCTCGGCGTACAGCCGTCCGAGCGGGCCGATGATCCGCCGCCCGTACGGCGTGCGGATCAACACGGTCGGCCGCTCACCCTGATCCGTCGTCGGGAACCAGCGGTCGGCCAGGAGGACGGCGCCGTCGGGCATCTTCGCGGCCAGGTCGCGCTCGACCGAGATGCCCCTGGTGCGGGCCGGGGGAAGCCCGACCAACGATGCTGCGATCCGGCTCCACACGGTCATGGCTCCCCCAGATGACGCTGGGCTGCGTGGCTCCCGCTAGGTCGCGTGGAGCAGCCCGAAGACGATCGAATCGTAGAGGGCCTGCCAGCTCGCCTCAATGATGTTCTCCGACACCCCGATCGTGGTCCAGGTGCGCTGCCCGTCGGTCGTGTCCACCAGGACCCGGGTGACCGCGCCGGTGCCCCGGCCCGTATCGAGGACGCGTACCCGGTAGTCGGTCAGGTGGATGTGGTCGAGAGCCGGGAACCTGGACCCGATGGCGGCCCGCAGCGCGCCGTCGAGGGCGTTGACCGGGCCGTTGCCCTCCGCCACGGCCACGATGCGCTCGGACCCCACGTGGACCTTCACCGTGGCCTCGGTCATCACGCCGGCCATGGAGTCGGTGACCGACGGCGTGGCCTCGTCGGCGTCGGCGCGCTCGCCGTGGTCGGTGATGACGCGGAAGGACTCCACCGTGAAGTAGTCGGCCACCCACCCGGTGGCCCGCCGGAGCAGGAGCTCGAGGGAGCCGTCGGCCACCTCGAAGTGGTAGCCCTCGTGCTCCAGGTGCTTGAGCTCGTCGAGCACCCGGCCGATGACCTCGCCGTCGAGCTCGAGGCCGAGCTCGGCCGCCTTCATGGACAGGGTCGAGCGGCCCGCCATCTCCGAGACCACGACGCGGGTGCCGTTGCCGACGAGGTTGGGCTCGACGTGCTCGTACAGGTCGGCGCTGCGGGCCACCGCGCTGGCGTGCAGGCCGCCCTTGTGGGCGAACACCGAGCTCCCCACGTAGGGCTGCTGGGGGTCCGGCGCGATGTTGACCAGCTCTGCGATGTGGTGCGCGACGGGCGTCAGGCGCTCCAGGCGGTCGGCGGGGATGGTGCGGATGCGCAGCTTGAGCGACAGGTTGGGGATGGCAGCCGACAGGTCCGTGTTGCCGGCGCGCTCGCCGTAGCCGTTGATGCAGCCCTGCACCTGGGTGACGCCGGCCTGCACGGCCACCAGTGAGTTGGCCACGGCGCAGCCGGTGTCGTTGTGGCAGTGGATGCCCAGCTGCGCGCTGGTGCGGGCGCGCACCTCGGACACCGCGTCGCCGATGTCGTCGGGGAGCGAGCCCCCGTTGGTGTCGCACAGCACGAGCGCCTCGGCACCGGCCTCCTCCGCCGCGGCCAGCACCGACAGTGCGAAGTCCGGGTTGCCGCGGTAGCCGTCGAAGAAGTGCTCCGCATCGAGGAAGACGCGCAGGTCGTGCTCCCTCAGGTAGCGCACCGAGTCGGCCACCATGGCCACCGCCTCGTCGAGGGACGTGCGCAGCGCCTCGGCCACGTGGCGGTCCCAGGACTTGGCCACGATGCAGGCCACCGGCGCGCCGGCGTCCCTCAGGTTGGCGAGCACGGCGTCGTGCTCGGGCCTGACGCCGGCCCGCCGGGTGGAGCCGAACGCCACCAGCGTCGCCGTGCCGAGCGTGAGCTCCTTCTTGGCCCGCTCGAAGAACTCCACGTCCTTGGGATTGGCCCCGGGCCACCCGCCCTCGATGTAGGTGACCCCGAGGTGGTCGAGCTGCTCGGCCACCCGCAGCTTGTCGTCGACCGTGAGGGAGAGCCCCTCCTGCTGGCTGCCGTCCCGCAGGATGGTGTCGAAGATGTCGACCGCCTCGGGCAGGTCGGGGACGTGGAAGTCGTGCGCGTGCGCGCTGTGGCCGTGCGCGTGCGTGTGGCGCACCCCGCCGTGCGCGTGGGCGTCGCCTCCGCCGGCCTCCGGGTCAGTCGACATGGTCCAGCCATTCCTTGTACTGGTCCACCTCGCCGCGCACCGTGGCGAAGTAGGTCTGCTGGATCTCCTTGGTGATCCGCCCCGGGCGTCCCGAGCCCACCGGGCGGTCGTCGACGGCGCGGATGGGCACCACCTCGGCCGCCGTGCCGGTCAGGAAGGCCTCGTCGGCCAGGTAGAGGTCCGTGCGGATGATGTGCTCGTGACGCACCTCGATCCCGAGGTCGCGCGCGATCGTCTCGACCGAGTCCTGCGTGATCCCCTCGAGCGCCCCGGCGTCGGAGGTGGGCGGCGTGGTCAGCACGCCGTCGCGCACGATGAAGATGTTCTCACCGGTGCACTCGCTGACCCGGCCGTTGGGCGCGAGCAGGATGGCCTCGTCGTAGCCGGCCTTGATCGCCTCGACCTTGGCCAGTGACGAGTTCACGTACATGCCCGTGCCCTTGGCCGCCGTCGGCACCGCGTTGGGGTCGTGGCGCTGCCACGAGCTGACCTTGCAGGACACGCCGTTGGCGATGCCCTCGTCGCCGAGGTAGGTCCCCCACGGCCAGGCGGCCACGGAGACGTTCACCGGGCACGGCAGGGGGTTGAGGCCCATCTCGCCGTAGCCCAGGTAGATGAGCGGCCGGATGTAGCAGCCGTCCTGCAGCCCGCTCGCCCGGACCACGAGCCGCGTCGCCTCAATGATCTCCTCCACCGTGAAGGGGACGTCGATCATGAAGATCTTGGCGGAGGCGAACAGCCGGCGGATGTGGTCGCCCAGGCGGAACACGGCCACCCCACGGCTGGTCGGGTAGGCGCGGATGCCCTCGAAGACGCCCGAGCCGTAGTGCATGGTGTGGGTCAGCACGTGCACCGTGGCGTCGGCCCAGTCGACCAGCTCGCCGTCCATCCAGATCTTCTCGGTCGGGGTGATGGGCATGGCGGCTACAGCCTTTCTGCGATGGCGTCGCCCACGGCGGTCGTGGACAGCTGCTCGTTGGACGTGGGGATGTCGGGGTTGGACATGTCGTCGGTCTGCTCGGCCACCGCCTTGACGATGCGCCGGGCGGCGTCGCTCTCGCCGAGGTGCTCGAGCATGAGGGCCGCCGAGTGGATGGCGGCCAGCGGGTTGGCGATGCCCTTGCCCGCGATGTCGTGGGCGGCGCCGTGTACGGGCTCGAAGAGCGACGGCCCGGTCCGGGCGGGGTTCAGGTTGGCCGAGGCCGCGAAGCCGATCCCACCGCTCACCGCGCCGGCCAGGTCGGTCAGGATGTCGCCGAACAGGTTGTCGGTGACGATGACGTCGTAGCGCTGCGGGTCCTCCACCAGGTAGATGCAGGCGGCGTCGACGTGGTTGTAGTCCCAGTCGATGTCGGGGTACTCGGCCGAGACCTCGCTGACGGTGCGGTGCCAGAGGTCGCCGGCGAAGGTGAGCACGTTCGTCTTGTGCACCAGGGTCAGATGGTGGGCCTGCCGGCGGCTCGCCAGGTCGAAGGCGAAGCGCGCGCAGCGCTCGACCCCGTGGCGGGTGTTCACCGAGCCCTGGGTGGCCACCTCGTGGGGGGTCCCCTTGCGCAGGAAGCCGCCCTCGCCGGCGTACGTGCCCTCGGTGTTCTCCCGGATGACCACGAAGTCGGCCCCGGCGGCGACCGACCCGGGGATGCCGGCGAAGGGGCGCAGGTTCACGAAGAGGTCGAGGTCGAAGCGCAGGCGCAGCAGCAGGCCGCGCTCGAGGGTCCCCGGCGGGACCGTGGTGTCGCCGACCGGCGGCCCGATGGCGCCGAGCAGGATGGCGTCGAAGCCCCGCAGCTCGGCGAGGGTCTCGTCGGGCAGGACGGCGCCGTCACGCAGGTAGCGGGCCGCCCCGAGGTCGAAGTGGGTGGTGTCGAGGTCGACGCCCGCCGCTGCCACGACCTTGAGGGCCTCGGCGCAGACCTCCGGCCCGATCCCGTCGCCGCCGATGACGGCGACCCGATGCCTGGTGCTGCCGCTGCTCACAGTCCTCATTCTCCCTTGTCTCGTGTCCGTCCCGCTGCGTACCGGCCCGGAAATTGAAAAACCGCCCACTCTGTGGACGGTTCGACGGCGCGCGGGGGTGGTGCGCGCCTAGTGAATAATGCCTACGAGGTGCTCGGAACGACGCATGGTCGTCCCAGTCTCTCGCAGCGGGACCGCCCCGTCAACATCGGCTGTGCCCCCGACCGGCGTGCTCCGCCGGGCCGGTTAGCCTGGTCCCTGCCGGCACGGTGCACCGCCCCGCTGCCGCCGCACCCGCCTCCCGGAGGACACGCCGTGACCAACGCATCCGCCAACCAGACCGAGACCACCAAGCTGACCCAGGCCACCCACGACCGGCTGGTGGCCGAGCTCGAGGACCTGACCACCCGCGGCCGGGTGGAGATCGCCCAGCACATTGAGGCGGCCCGGGCCCTGGGCGACCTGAGCGAGAACGGCGACTACCACGCGGCCAAGGACGCCCAGGGGAAGATGGAGTCGCGGGTCCGCCAGCTCCAGGCGATGCTCAAGGAGGTCGAGATCGTCGACGAGGCCGGCGCCTCGGACGGCTCCGTCTCGCTGGGCAGCACGGTCGAGCTGCGCTACGAGGGCGACGAGGAGGAGGACACGCAGACGTTCTTCGTGGGCTCCATCGAGGAGCGCCAGGGAGACCTGCCCGTCGTCTCGCCCAGCTCGCCGCTCGGCCAGGTGCTGGTGGGACGCGGCGCCGGCGACACCGTCGAGTACCAGGCGCCCGGCGGCATGCTCACGGTCCACATCGTGGGCGTCACCCGCTGATGGCGCCGCGCACGCTCAGCGAGAAGATCTGGGACGCGCACGTCGTCCACGCGGCCGAGGGCGAGCCCGACCTGCTCTTCATCGACCTGCACCTGGTGCACGAGGTGACCTCGCCGCAGGCCTTCGACGGGCTGCGCCTCGCCGGCCGCACCGTGCGCCGGCCCGACCTCACCCTGGCGACGGCGGACCACAACGTCCCGACCACCGACATCGACAAGCCGGTCGCCGACCCGGTCTCGGCCCAGCAGCTCAAGGTCCTCGACGACAACACGGCCGAGTTCGGCATCACCTGCTATCCGATGGGCGACCCCAACCAGGGCATCGTCCACATCATCGGGCCCGAGCAGGGCTGGACGCAGCCCGGCATGACGATCGTGTGCGGTGACAGCCACACCTCGACCCACGGGGCCTTCGGCGCGCTCGCCTTCGGCATCGGCACCAGCGAGGTGGAGCACGTGCTCGCCACCCAGACGCTGCCCCAGGTCCGGCCGAAGACGATGGCGGTGACGGTCGAGGGCGAGCTCGCCCCCGGCGTGACGGCCAAGGACGTCGCGCTCACGGTCATCGGCACCATCGGCACCGGCGGCGGCATGGGCCACGTGATCGAGTACCGCGGCTCGGCCATCCGGGGCCTCTCCATGGAGGGCCGGATGACGCTGTGCAACATGTCGATCGAGGGCGGGGCGCGGGCCGGCCTGGTGGCGCCGGACGAGACGACGTTCGAGTACGTGAAGGGGCGCGACCACGCGCCGGTGGGCGGGGACTGGGACGCCGCCGTGGCCTACTGGCGCACCCTGCCCACCGACGAGGGGGCGACCTTCGACCAGGAGGTCGTGCTGGACGCGGCGGCCATCACGCCACACGTCACCTGGGGCACGAACCCGGCGCAGGTGGCGCCCATCGCGGGGGCGGTGCCCGACCCCGAGGCCATGACCGACGCCGGCGACCGGGAGGCGGCCGAGCGCGCCCTGGCCTACATGGGCCTGGA
>PMPX01000076.1 GCA_003169235.1 Acidimicrobiaceae bacterium
CGCTCCATGGCGATGTAGTCGTGCGACTGCACGAAGCGCCCCGAGATGTTCTGGTACAGCGGGTTGGCGAGGATCTGCTCACGTGTCTCGTCGTCGGGGGCATGGGTGCGGATGAGGTCGTCCCAGCTCTGCTTGGTGTCCAGCATTGCCGCCCACAGCTCACCCCTCGGGTGGGCCGCCGCCCTGCCGAACACATCGTCGGGGATGCGGACCTCGTCGTTCCCGATCCCCTTCAGCCCCAGGGCGTCGGCCAGCCGGCGCGCCGGGTCGACGGTGAGCACCAGCACGCGGCCGCCCTGCTCGACCACGGCCGTGGCGGCGAGCGCGGCCGCGGTCGTGGTCTTGCCCACGCCGCCCGGGCCGCAGGCGATGACGATGTCCTTGGCGGCGAGCAGCTGCGCGACCGTCTTGGCCGCGCCGGCCGTGGCCGCCGTCACAGCCCGAGCTCCTCGCCGAGGGCGTGGGCCACCTGGCGCGTCGTCCGCGCCCCGAAGCTGCGCGCGAACAGGTACGGCAGCAGGAGCACGGGCAGCCCTTCGGGCAGCCCGGCCTGGAGCCGCTGCATGTGGGCCGAGCGGGTGCGCCGCATGGTGACGGCGAGCCGGGCCGCCTCGAGGACCGGGGTCACGGTCCCGCCCGCCCGGTCCGACAGCACGCGCTCGACGTCCGGCGCCCGCAGCTGCTCGAAGATCTCCTCCTCGCGCTGGCCGAAGAGCTCGGGGAGGACGCGGTTGATGACCACGGCCGACATGCGCACCGTGGTCTCCTCGCGCACCCTCGTCACCAGCTCGAGCGTCTCGCTCACCGGCATCTCCTCGGGCGTGCAGACGGCGACGAGGCCCGTCTGGCGCGCGTCGGAGAGGATGTCGAGCATCCAGTCCGTCTGGCTGCGGATGAGCCCGACCTTGACGAGGTCGTTGATGGCCTGCGGCGCGGCCAGCTGCCCGATGATGTGGCCGCTGGCGGGGGCATCGACGATCACCAGGTCGTAGTGCGACTCCCGGACCTCCCAGCACAGCTTGCCCACGGTGAGGATCTCCCGGACGCCCGGCGCCGCCGTCGCCACGAAGTCGAAGGCCTTGGCCAGCGGCCCGATGCGGCCCACCACCGGGATGCGCAGCTGCAATTTGAGGTACTCGCGCAGCGAGGCCTCCGTGTCCATCGACATGGACCAGACGCCGGGCGCGATCTCCCGCGGGGTGAAGTCGGTGGGCGGGGCCTCGAACAACGAGGTCACGTCACCCTTGGCGTCGACCTCGCAGACGAGGACACGCTTGCCGTGCTCGGCGGCCAGCTGGGAGAGGCCGGCGGCCACCGTGGTCTTGCCCACGCCGCCCTTGCCGGTGACGAAGAGCAGCCGCAGGTCGAGCAGGTCCGGAGCCGCGCTCACCGCCCCCGTGCCTGCCCCGCCGCCATGGCGGTCCTCAGGGGGCGCCGAACCCGACGCGGCGGTCCGACGATGGCGCCCCGACCTCGACGTAGGCGACCTTGACGACCGGGATCCCGACCCGGCGGCCCTTCCGGTCGGTCAGCCAGAGGACCCCGTCGCCCGTCTTGAGCAGCTTCTCGATGTCGGCGACCACCTTGTCGCGATCGGCATCGTCGGGCATCTCCACCTCGAGCTCCTTGGGTGTGTGGGTGATGCCGATGCGCACGTCCACCTGGTCTCACTCCTCTCGGGCGCCCGGATGGTTCCTGGGGCCACCTGGACGTTACAGCGACCGGGCAGACTGCAGTGCATGAGCGGCACGCCGAAGCCTGCTGCGTCGGAGCGCAGCGCCCGCTGGGCGGCGACGATGTCGGGCTACTCGGGCCCGGTGCGCCTGGCCCACGCCGACTCGCACGCCCGTGTCGGGCCGGCACCCGGGTCCCCCGACGCCGCTCCCACCCCTGCCGTCGGGCCGAGGGGACGGGAGGAGCGCCAGGAGCTCGAGGAGTCGCTGCTGGCGCCCGGCGCCACCCGCTCGTCGGGCGCCGGCCACCGGCGCGAGCCCGAGGAGCCCGACGCGTGGCGCACCTGCTTCGAGCGTGACCGCGACCGCATCCTCCACGCCAGCTCCTTCCGCCGCCTGGCGGGCAAGACGCAGGTCTTCGTTTTCCCCCAGGACCACCAGCGCACACGCCTGACCCACGCCCTCGAGGTGGCGCAGGTCGCCACGGCCATGGCGCGGGCCTGCCGCCTCAACGTGGACCTCACCGAGGCCATCGCCCTCGGCCACGACTGTGGGCACGGGCCCGGTGGCCATGCCAGCGAGGACGCGCTGGACCCCTACGTGCCCGGCGGGTTCGACCACGCGCCCTGGGGGGCGCTCGTCTCACTGGCCCCGCTCAACCTGTGCGCCGAGACGGTCGACGGCATCGCCAACCACAGTTGGTCCCGGCCTGCGCCGTCGACCCCCGAAGGCGAGGTCGTCAGCTGGGCCGACCGGATCGCCTACGTCTGCCACGACTGGGAGGACGCCGTCCTGTCGGGGATCGTCGCCCCCCACCAGTTGCCACTGGCCGTCCGCGCGCTGTGCGGCGAGCGGCGCAGCGCGCAGCTGGGCGCCTTCATCGCCGGCGTCGTCTCGGCCACCCTGCGCACGGGACAGGTGGGCATGGAAGAGGAGGCGGCGGAGGCGCTCGCCGCCTTCCGGGCCTGCAACTACGAGCGCATCTACCTGCGCGACGCCTCCCTGCGGCAGGGTGACGCCGTGGTCGGCGTGCTCCGGGCCCTCGTCGAGCACTTCTCCGACCGGCCCCACCTGATCACCGACCGTGCCGGAACCCTCCCGGAGCCGTCCGACGTCATCGCCGGGAGCCCCGAGGCGGTACGGGCCGCCGTCACCTACGTGGCTGGTATGACCGACCGCTTCGCCTTCCGTCAGGCGGTGGCCCTCCTCGGCTGGGATCCGTCCAAGCTCCCGGCCGGCGTCGACGGCTGAGGCGGACTCCCCTCAGTGCGGCCGGTCCGGGAAGGCCGGCGGGCGCTTCTCCGTCAGGGCGGCCACGCCCTCGGCGAAGTCGGCACCGCGCATCATCTCGGCCATGCGCGACGAGGCGTCGGCGACCGACGTCGCCACGTCCCCGTGGAGGTCCCGGTAGAGCTGCAGCTTCGTCACGGCCAACGAGGACGGTGCGATCTCGGTGGCCAGTCGGCCGGCGTAGTCGTAGGTGTGGGGCAGCAGGTCCTCAGGTGGGAGGGCCAGGTTGACCAGTCCGAGCTGCTCGGCCTCTTCGGCCAGCACGACCCGGCTCGACAGCAGGAGGTCGGCGGCCCGGGCCACACCGATGAGGCGAGGCAGGAGCCACGACAGCCCGTACTCGGCCGGGAGCCCGAGCCGCCCGTGGGAGGTGGTGAGCTTGGCGCCCCGCGCCGCGAACCGCAGGTCGCAGTAGCAGGCGAGGACGAGCCCCACGCCCGCGGCCGGGCCGTTCACGGCGGCGATGATCGGCTTGGGGATGCCGAAGTGATAGGCGAAGTCCGCGTCGAACTCCGGTCGCACGCCGTAGCCCGGCATGGCCACGTCGTCGCCCAACCCGGCGTCGTAGGTGCCCCGTTCGACGTGGCCTTCCAGCGCACGGCTGTCGGCTCCCGCGCAGAAGGCCCGGCCGGCTCCGGTGACGACGATGACCCGGACCGCCGGGTCGGTGGCGGCCCGGTCGAGCAGCGCCCGGTATTCGGCGTGCATGCGCCCGGTCCAGGCGTTGAGACGGTCGGGCCGGTGGAGCGTCACGGTGGCGACGCGGTCACGCACTCCGTAGCGCGTCACCTTGAGCTCGGTGAGGTCCACCTCAGTCGAGCGTGGTGTACCGGGTGAGGTGCAGGGTGCCGGACTCCACCGCGTGCTCCAGCTCGACCTGCAGCGGTTCGCCGTCCACCGCCCTCTGAAAGGCGGCTGCGGCGGCGTCGGTGGCCCACAGCGTGACGACCAGCCACTCGTCGCCGTGCCGCGCCGTCGTGCGCCGCAGGAAGCCCGGTCGGTTGGGCACCAGCTCGGTCTGGATCCTGCGGTCGAGGGCGAGGAACGAGTCGTCCGTGACCCCCTCGGCCAACCGGAAGGTCGTGATCTCGACGATCGACACGGGTCAGGCCTGCACGAGCATGAGGGGGTTGCCCTCAGGGTCGGCGATCCCGGCCAGTGTGGGGCCACCGGGCACGTCGAAGGGCTCCGCCACGACGGTGGCGCCGAGGACGACCGACCGCTCCAGCGAGGATCCCAAGTCGGCCACCTGGACGTAGAGCGTCACGCCCGACCGGTCCCCGCCGCGGATGTGGCCCGCCGGGCCGGGCTCGGGGCCCCCGATGCCGGCGGGGATCTCCATGATGAAGCCGTCACCGATCTGCCAATTGAAGAGGTCGGCGTAGAAGGCACGCTGGCGCTCGGGGTCCCTGGCCTCGATCTCCCAGTGCACCACGGGCCGTGCCCAGTCCTGCTCCATGCCACCTCCCAGGCGCCGTGCCCCAGCGTACCGAGACGTGCGGTGGGCGTCACGAACGCGGGGTTGGCCGCCGGCACCGGCCGTTGTAACCTGACAAACGCACGTTTGGAGAGCGCGGATGTGGAGCGATGTCAGCACCGAGGCGGAGGGTGCGGAGGGTGCGGAGGGTGCGGCGCCGACCCGCGTGCTCCTGGTCGACGACCACGAGATGGTGGCGGACTGCCTGGCCGCCGTCGTCGACACCGAGCCGGGACTCGAGGTCGTCGGGACTGCGGGCGGCGTCGCCGAATGCCTCCGGCTCGCCCGCGGGCTCCGTCCGGACGTCGTCGTCATGGACCTCCGTCTCAGCGACAGCGAGGCCGACCGGGGTGGCCTCGAGGCGACACGCCGGCTGCGCACCACGCTGCCGGACGTCAGCGTGGTGATGCTGACCGCCCACCCCGACCCGCAGGTGGCCAGGGAGGCGCTCGATGCCGGGTGCTGCGGCATCGTCGCCAAGAGGGCCCGCCTCGACGAGCTGCTGGCGGCCATCCGGGCGGCCGCCGACGGGCGCACCTGGTTCCCCGACGAGGCCATCGCGCCGGCTCCGCCGGCTGCCGGCGCAAACCTCAGCGCGCGCGAGCGCGAGGTGCTGACCCTGATGGCCTCCGGTCGCTCGACCGGTGACATCGCGCAGGAGCTCGGCCTCAGCGTCCACACCACCCGCAACCACATCCGCAACCTCATGGCCAAGCTTGGTGTGCACTCCAGGCTGGACGCCGTCATGGTGGCGGCCCGTTGCGGGCTGGTCAGGATCCCCGACAATCCGTAGACGGTGTCGGTCACGCGGCGCCCGCGCCGCGTGAGACCACGGCGCGATCGACGGTGTCCGCGTGCCCGCGACAGGGCCGACGCGTGCGAGCGCGGGTCGCACCAAGGTGACGTGGCGCCGGGCGCGAGAAGTGTGAAACACCCGCGACCGAGGGTGTGAAAGCGCGCGGCGCGAGGGGGGCGATGCCCGGCCCCGGTTGCATGAAAGAGCGGCCACGAAGGGTCGAAATACGCGGCGATGCGGAGTGTCGGGAGGTATGGTCTGTGAGGAACTCCGGGTTTGGCGCACCCGGTCAGGGGACCGCCGGCCGCTTCCATGATCCGGGCGGCACGGCGGAGGAGGGCATCACGCGGTGACACACTGGACACAAGTCCTGTCCAACTTCTCCCTGGCGGAGTTCGTCCTCCTCGCCGCACTCACCGCGCTGCAGTGGATCCGCCACCGGATCCCCGGCGCCGGGTGGGTGGCCCTGTCGTTCACCATCCTCGGCGGGCTCGCTCTGGCGGTCAAGATCGATCCCACCCTGGACACGCACCGGAACGTGGCAAAGGCACTGGTCGCGCTGCTGCTCTTGGCGCCGTACTGCCTCTTCCGCTTCGCCGCGACGTTCCGGCAGCCCAGCCGGACCGTCCGCTCCGTCGCCGCCGGCGTGACGGTCGCCGTGATCGCCTACACGTTCGCCCTCCATTCCCTGCCGGTCAACGGGGCCCCGGCCCCTCCGCACTTCATCGCCTACCGGGTGGCGTTCGCATTCGCCTGGGGGCTCCTGTCCGGTTATGTGGTCGTCCGCCTGTCCGTGGCGGGGAGGGGCGAGCCACCCATTGCCGCCACCCGGATGCATCTCCTCGCGGTCGCGGTCGCCGGGCTGCTGGCGCAGGTGGTCGTGGTCGCCCTCGGGCTCACGGGCCCGACGGTCACGCTGGCGACCCGGGCCCTCGCCGTCGCCATAGGCATCCTGTTCCTGGTCGCCCTGGTCTTCCCGTCCTTCGTGCGGGTCTCCCTGAGCCGCAAGGAGGACGAGGCGTTTCGTCAGGCCGTCAGCGAGCTGGTCTCCGCCGGCGACTCACGCGACGTGGCCGAGCACCTGCTGCCCCACGTCTGCGCCCTCGTCTCCGCGTCGGAAGCCGCTCTCCTGGCCGGCGACGGCACCGTGGTGGCGCGGTACCCGATCTGGGTCGACGAGGAGGGCACCGACCTGTGGCGTGGGGGGCCGAAGTCCGATGACGCGCCGGATCGCATGATCACCGTGCGGACCCACAGCGGGGTCACGCACTCGCTGGCCGTCAAGATCAGCCCCTACACCCCGTACTTCGGCAGCGAGGAGCTCCACCAGCTGGAGCAGCTGGCGAGCATGGTCGGACTGGCCATCGAACGCTGCGAGATGGCCGAGCAGATGGCGTTCCAGGCCTCAC
>PMPX01000065.1 GCA_003169235.1 Acidimicrobiaceae bacterium
TCACGGGGACCAAGGGCAAGAGCACGACGACGGCCCTGGCCGTGCACCTCCTGACCGGCCTGGGCTACCGCGCCCGCGCCGGCGGCAACATCGGGCACCCGCCCTGGGATCCCTCGCCCGAGCCCGGCCCCGACTACTGGGTGATAGAGACCTCGAGCTTCCAGGTGCCCGACCTCGTCGCCGCGCCCCACGTCGTCGCCGTGACCTCGCTGTCACCCGACCACCTCGACTGGCACGGGTCGGTCGAGCGCTACTACGCCGACAAGCTGTCGCTGTGCACCAAGCCGGGCGTCACGCTCGCCCTCGCCGACGGCTCCGACGACCAACTTCGTGCGCAGGCGGCGCTCCTCGGCCCGCACCTGCGCTGGGTCACCGCCGAGGACGTCGAGCGGGACGCCGTGTGGTCCACCTCGCTGCGCCTGCCCGGTCCGCACAACGCGCGCAACGCGTCCGTGGCCCGCGCCGTCCTGGTCGGCATGGGGGTCCCGGGCGCGGCCGACGACGATCGGATCGCGCGCGCGGCAGAGGGCTTCGGTGGGCTGCCCAGCCGGTGCCACTCCCTGGGCCGCGTCGGAGGCGTCGAGTTCGTCGACGACGGCCTGTCGACGAACGTGCTGCCGGCGCAGGCCGCGCTGCGCGCCTTCGAGCAGCGCCCCGTCGCCCTACTCGTGGGTGGTCACGACCGCGGGCTCGACTACTCCCCGCTCGGCCGGGCCATCGCACACCGCACCGCGCCGACGCTCGTCGTCACCATGCCGGACAACGGCCCGCGCATCGGCGCCGCGGTGCGCGAGGCCGGCGACGGCACGGTGGAGGTGATGGACGCCGCCAGCCTCGACGCCGCCGTGGAGGCCGCCTTCGGCTGGGCCGGTCCCGGGGCCGTCGTGCTGCTGTCGCCCGCGGCCCCGAGCTTCGGGCGCTATGGCGACTACAAGGAGCGGTCCGCCGCGTTCGCGGCCGCCGCCGCCCGGTGCGGCCCGCTCAGCTGAGCCGGCTCAGCAGGGCGCGGTCGCCGGTGCCAGCTCGTCGCGCTCGGTGAGGAACAGCCACCACGAGTCGGCCGACACGATCGCCGCGGCCTGCACGTCGTCGGGATCGGCGCCCAGCTCGGACAGGGCCTCGAGAGACCAGCCGGCGTGCTCCACCTCCTGGGTGCGGTGCACGTCCCAGAAGCGCGTGCCGTCCTCGTCGAACCCGTAGTGGCGGCGGAGCCCGTCGGACTTGGAGCCGGCGATGTCGGCCGCCTGGACCTCGTAGGCGGCGACCATGGCCAGCGCGGCGGCGGGATCGTGCGCCGTCGCGGTGCGCACGAGCGCCAGCAGGGTCGCCGTCGAGGGTGTGGCGGGCGCTCCGGGGGCGGCGCCGGCGGCCGTCGCGAAGGACTCGAAGAGCTCCGCGTGGGGCTCCGGCGACCCGAGCTCGTCGGCGAGGTTCGCCTCCACGAGCTCCCGAGCCCGGCCCTCGGGCAGGGCGGCCGCGATGGCCGTGAGGGTCACGGGGAGCGCGCGCTCAATGTGGCGGTATTGCTCCGCGTAGGCGGCCAGCTCGCCCTCGGTGAGGGTGCCGGCTTCCCAGCGACGGTAGAAGGGGTGCGCAAGCAAGTGACGCCCGACAATCGCCTCCGCCAGCACCTCGTGGATCCGTTGAGTGTGCATGGCGGCACCTTATCTTCTGGCGCCGCGCCGTTCCCGGGCCCGAGGGCCGGGCTCCGGCAGGGCACAATCTGGGCGTGCTCAGCCTGGTCTGCTTCATGGTGGGCGGGCTCCTGGGTTGGGGTGCGGCGAAGGGAGGGACGCGGATTCAGCGCGTCTGGCCCGTGGTCCTGCGGGTGCAGATCCTGGTCACGTCCGCCACGCTGTCGCTGGTCGCCGCCTGGCGGCTGACCTCGGTGAGCGAACTCGTGGGGCCCCTCGCCCTGGCCGCGGGTATGTGGGTCATGCTGGCGGCGGCCCTGGCCACACGCGGCACGCGCAGCGCCGGGGAGGGCTCGCTCGAGGCGTGGGCCGTCAGCCCCAACAGCGGCTTCTGGGTCGTCCCGGCCGCCACGGCATTCGCCGGGTCGACCGGCGCCATGATCGCCGTCCTGGCCAACGTGATCACGACGGCCTGGTCGGCCGTCGCCGTCCACCTCATGCGCCGCGACGCTCCCATCAGGCAGCGTCGCGCCACGTCCTGGGTCGACCAGTCACCCCTCCTGGCCTCGCTCGTGGGGCTCCTCCTCCATGTCGTCGGCCCCGCCCCGTCCTGGACGGCCGACGTGCTGCTCCTGGCCGGCCCCCTGCTGGCCTTCTCAGGGGCGGCCCTGTTCACGGGGTCGGTCATCCACCCCCACAACCTGGCGGTGCTGCGCCCGGCGCACGCCGTCCGCCGCTGGACCTGGCTCACCGTCGTCCGTGTCGCCTATTACGCCCTGGTCGTGCTCGCCGCGTCCCTCGCCTCCTCGACGTCGCTCGCGGTGGTGGCGGCCCTCAGCGGTCTGAGCGCGCCCGCGTTCCAGCCGATTCAGCTGGCGGTGCTCTACGGCTACCGGTCCGAGCTCGTGGTGGTGGCGGTGCGCTGGGGGTGGCTGCTCGCCCCCCTCGGGCTGGTCCTGGCGGAGGTGATCCGCTGAAGAGGCTGCCGGCCCGGGCGGGACGCAGGGCCGATCCGGGCACCTAGGCCACTTCGCCGACGGACGCGTCGCGGCGTGGTGGCGCACCCGGTCCGGACCCGTGCACGTCCACCACCCGCACGATCTTGGTGCTGCGCGTCGGGTACGGGTCGGGGTACTCGACCATCCGGACCAGACCAGTCGGCACGAAGCGTCCACCCTCAATCACCTCGCGCGGCACGTAGGGCTCGCGCCCCATGTTGCGGAAGAGCCGGGCCGTCGGCTCCCAGATGGTCACCCGCTCGTGCCAGCGCAGGCGGTCGAGCTTGCGCAGGAGGATCATGAAGGTGACGAGCGTTCCGGCCAGGACGCCGACCACGAGGGCGCCGAGCACGGTCCCGCCCGGCAGCACGGCGATCAACCCGATCAGGAGGAGCAGGAGGAGCAGGAGCCCGCTCCACTCGATCGCCGACAGCGCCTGCCCGGTGGCCGCCTCGATGAGGGAACGGTCGGCGCTCATCTCGATGCAGAGGGCGACCAGCTCCTTGTAGACGGCCTCCTCCTGGGGCCCGTCGGGATGAAGGGCGTAGACGGCGTCGGTCAGGGCGAGGTGGGACGGTGTCGCCAGGTGGTAGTCGACGAGCCGGTAGTCGATCTGGTCGGTGAGGTGGCCGTCGACCAGGTCGCGGATCCGGTTGCGCTCCGCCTCGGGGAAGACCGCCATCATCTGGTGGATGGAGAAGAGCGACGAGTTGCCCTTGGCCACCAGGTTCTGCACGAGGGCGAGGCGCTCGCGCGTGCGCACGATGGTGAACGCCAGCAGGACGCCGAACAAGAACGCGGCCATGCTCGCCATCGCCACGTCCACGCGGACGTCGCCGCGATCGGGGCCGACGAGGTAGGACGCGATCGCCACGAGCACCGCGGCCAGCGCCGCGGGCCACAGGACGACGTCGCCACCCGCCACGGAGGCCACGGGACCGCGCAGCCACCGCCTCACGGGCGCACCGGCCCACATGCCACCTGCATCATCCTTCTCCTCGCCTCGGCGACGGTCGTGGCGGCCGACCTTATAGAAGCGGCGACGGGGGGCCGAACCCGGTGGTGAACTTCTCGCGAACATCCGGTGAACCCGCGGCGGCGACAGGTGGACCGGCCCGCACCGATCGGGCACCGTCGTGGCGGCTGCGGGCTACGCGAAGTCCGGTGGGCGCTTCTCCCGGAAGGCGCTGATGCCCTCTGCGTAATCGTCACCCGAGTAGACGTCGTGGCGCAGCTGGTTGATCCACTGCGAGTCCTGGGCGGAGAGCGCGACGGCGCGCACGAACGTGGTGGCCTGCAGCTTGTAGGCACGGATGGAGTCGCCGGACCGGCTCCTCACCTTCCGGGCGAGGTCGTAGGTGGAGTCGAGCAGCCGGTCGCCGCTCACCAGGCGATTGAGGATCCCCACGGCGTAGGCCCGCTCGGCGGGGATCAGGTCCGCGGTCATCATCAGCTCGTTCACCACGTTGAGGGGAAGGCGGGCGAGGAAGTACTGGATCCCCGACGCCGAGTAGGGAAGCCCGAGCCGGGCCGGCGTCACGGCGAAGGCCGCCGTCTCGTCCCCGACCACCAGGTCGCAGTTCAGCACCAGGTCGCACGCACCGCCCCAGACCGTCCCGTGGACCATGGCGATGACCGCACCGGGGTAGCCGCGCACCGCCCGCAGGAGCTCCTCGAGCGGATCGGCGAACGGGAGCGGGTCCACCCCCCGGACGGGGAGCTCGTCGATGTCGTGGCCGGCGGACCACACGTCGCGGAGCTCGGCCGTCCGCAGGACGACCGCCCGCACCCCCTGACGCTCGAACGCGCGCAACGCATGGAGCATCTCATCGACGGTCGCTGCACCCAGGGCGTTCCGCTTGGCGAAGTTGTCCAGCTCCAAAGTGCCGACCTTGTCGTCGACGCTGACCTTGATCGTGGTGCTCATGCCGAGTCCGACACCTTTCCGTCCGCAGCGTGGCCGGCGCCCGACCGACGCGATCGCAGGTTGCGGTTCTTGATCCGGTTGCCGCAGACCGCCATGTCGCACCATGCCCCCCGACCTGCGTGCGAGCGGTCGTAGTAGGCCCATCGGCAGTCCGGATTCCTGCAGGCCTTCAGGCGACCCCAGGTGCCGTCGCGTTGCGCGTCGCGGACGATGAGGAGGAGCGCGGCCAACGCCGGGGCGCCGCCGGGCTCGGGCCGGAGCTCGACGATGCCGTCGGTCAGCACACCGGCCCGGAACCGGCAGGCCTCGGCCAGGGCACCGAGCGCGCCAGGCTCCGAGGGTTCCGGGGCGTCACCGCTCCCGTTGCGCACGAGAAGGGCGCGGATGCTCTCCCGCACCCGGCGCACCAGTGCATCGTCCACGTCCGCGGCGTCGGGGGCGATCAGCCCCGCGTCGCGCAGCCACCGGCTGGCCGAAGCCGGATCCGCGAGCAGGTCGACGCCGGAATCGGCCTCCCGGGTGTTCACGAAGGACTGGACCACCAGGAGCGGCATCGGCGCCGGTTTCGTCTCGGCATCGGGGACCCAGGAGGGGAGCGCCATCAGACCATGGTAGCGGGCCGTGACCGGCAAAAGTACTTGACTGGTCTTGACGTGACGACCATAATGCTTTTGGTGGTCATGATTTCGAAAGTCATGCCGTGGTGTCGACGGGGGCAGCGATGATCGTGGTGCTCGAACAGGAGTCGGGTCTGCGGCTGCAGCGGGTGCGCCTGCGCGACCGGCTGCGCGCGCAGGTGAGGGTGTCGTCCCTCGATCACCAGCTGGCGGCGGGGGCGTCTCCGGAGTCGAACACCGCCCTCGCGCTCCACGCGGCGCGTCTGTGCGACGCGTCGCAACGCCGCCTGCTCGCCCGGAGCCTGACGCGCGTCGCGGCGGCGTCCGAGTCCCCGGCGAGGTCGCGCCTCAGGGCGCCCGTCTCCCGGACCGCGGTGCGCCGCGCCCGAGCCGAGCTCGACGCGGTGGTCGATCGCCTCACGGCGTCGGGCCCGGTCGACGTGCGGGGCGTCGCCCGGATCAGGAACCTCCTGGCCGACGGGACCGGGCCCCTCTACCAGGAGGCCACGGCCGACACGCTGGCCCCCCAGCTCCGGGCTGTGCTGGCCGAGATGGAGCCGTGCACCTGAGACCGGCTCGCCCGAGCCGGTATCGGCTCGTCAGCCCCGGTTGAGGATCCTGGCCAGCTGCGCCACGGTCAGCGGCGGGTGAGCCGGCGCCACGTGGCCCGGGCGCAACCCGTCCAGCGCCAGCTCCAAGAAGCGCAGCGACGGCTTCCGGCCCGGTGTGTCGCACAGGTCGGCGATGGAGCGCACCGCCTTGAGCACCACGACGACGTCGGTCACCTCGACGTCGGGGCGCAGTGTGCCCGCCTCCTTGCTCCGCTCCACGATGTCGGCGAGCAGCGGGGCGATCTGCTGGAGCCCCGCCCCGCGGGCCGACGCCCACGGAGGCGCGGAAATGGTGTCCCGCCAGACGCTGGGCACGGCCATGCACCGGCGGACGAATTCGAAGACGGCCTCGTCGGGCGGCACGTCGGCCAGGACCTCCTCGGCGATCTCGCGGTTCCGTTGTCTCGCCGCCTCCACCACGGCGCTGAACAGGTCCGCCTTGGTCGGGAACCGTCGGTACAGCGTGCCCACGCCGACGTCCGCCCGGGTGGCGACGGCCTCCATGGGTGCGTCGTAGCCCTGCTCGGCGAAGACGTCACGCGCCGCCTCGAGGATCCGGCCCAGGTTGACCTCGGCGTCGCGCCGCAGCGGTCGCGCCTCCTCGCCCGCCGCGGCGTCGACGCCCGGCATACGAANNCGACCAGGCCGGCACCGCTGACGGCAAAGGCCAGCACGTAGCCGGCCTCCTTGGGAAAGCCGTCGGGCAGCAGGCCGCTGATGACGAGGCTCGTGGCGATGCCGCTGCCCAGGGCAGCACCAATGCTGCGGATGTTCGTGTTCATGCCGGTGGCGATGCCCGTCTGCTCGGCCGGTACGGCCTCGATGATCAGGTTCGCCATGCTGGCGAAGCCCATGGCGATCCCGATGCCGAGCAGTCCCGTGGCCACGTACATGGTCCACTCCTGACTGTGGGCCAGGACCAGGACCAGATAGCTCGACGCGGCAAAGAGCGACCCGGCGATCAGCACCATCTTCGACCCGAACAGCACCGAGAGCCGCCCCGTCATCGGGGCCACGATCACCATGGCCACGGCGAAAGGCAGGAGGTAGAGACCGGACTGGGTCACCGAGGCGCCGAAGCCGTAGCCCACGTGCGTCGGCGTCTGGGTGAACTGGGGCAGCACGATGAACATGGCGAACATGCCGAACCCGAAGAGCAGCGCGGCAAGGTTCGTGCTCCACACGGCCGGGATCCGCATCATCTTCATGTCGACCAACGGCGAGTCGGAGCGGTTCTCCGAGATCACCCACACCGCGACGAGGACCGCGGTGGCGGCGCCCAGCACGAGGACCGACGTGCTCCCCCACCCCCAGGTGGGCGCGTAGGAGATGGCGAGCAGTCCGGTCACCAGCCAGCCCGACATCAGGACGGCCCCGAGCCAGTTGATGCGACCCGGGGAGCGCACCGGCGACTCGGGCACGAAGGCGAAGGTGGCGATCGTCGCG
>PMPX01000105.1 GCA_003169235.1 Acidimicrobiaceae bacterium
GGGCTACCTCCCCGAGGTGTGGCTCCTCGGCTCGTCCCTCTTCAGCGCGCAGCTGGCGGGGCTCCTGGGGCTTCCTTTCTCGTTCGCCTACCACTTCGCGCCCACGCTCCTCGATGCTGCCCTGACCGCCTACCGCTCGAACTTCCGTCCCTCCGTGCTCCACGCCGAGCCCCGGGTCATGGTGGCCGTGTCCGTGCTCTGCGCGCCCAGCGAAGGGGAGGCGCTCTGGCTCTCGGGCTCGACCGCGCTCAGCATCCTGCAGTTGCGATCGGGCCGCCTCGGCCCGCTGCCCTCCCCGGAGGAGGCCGCGCGTTACCAATTCACGGTCGCCGAGAAGTCGATCGTCGAGGACGCCATGGCGACGCATCTGATCGGTGATCCCGATTCGGTGACCCAGGGGCTCCGGCAGCTGGAGCGCCGCACCGGGGCGGACGAGATCATGCTCTCGACCCGGTCCCACTCCTATGAGACCCGGGTGCGGTCATTGTCCCTGATCGCCCGGGACTGGGGGTTGGGTGCGTCGGCGGCGAGCGATGGGGAGACCGTCACCCGCTGACCGCGAGCTCGGATGATCGGCATCAGTCGATTCCCGCTTCGCCCCGGTTCGACGATGACCGATCTTTTGTAGTCTTGGCCAGTGGAGAGCCGCCTCGAGAACGACGAGCCGGAACCGCAGCGCAGACGCATCAGTCACAGGACGTCGCAGCTCCCGGTATGGAGCCGGATCCTGTACAACATTGAGCGCTACACCGTCCTCCCGGCTGTCGCGCTCACCGCCACCGTCGCGGTCATTGCGCTGGTCGTGGCGATTGCGATCCTCGACTTTCCGAAGAATTAGGTGGCTGCGTTCGAGCTCTCCGTCTCGGCTCTGACCCTGATCATGGTCTTCGCCATCCAGCACACGCAGGGTCGGGAGCAGGCTGCGACCCAACGCAAGCTCGACGAGCTGATCCGCGCCGCGCCCGGCGCGAACGAGTCCCTGATGATGCTGGAGGAGGCATCACGGGAGTTCATGCTCGACGTCGAGGGCGAACAACGAGACATTCGCTCGAATTCGCCGGACACGGACAACGAGCAGTAGGGCCGGGACGGGCCACCTGCGATCGTGACGGATCGCGCGACAGATGTCCCGAAAGACGAGAGTGGAGAAGGCAAGGGGAGCGGCCCGATATCCCCGTCAATACCCGTCGTTGCACCGAACCGGGCTGGCGGGGTGCTTGATGTCCTCAAGGGTCGTAATAGCCAAGTTCCCGCATGACTGCCCCATGACGTTCACGAAATCGCGGTTCGGAAGGCCCGAGCTCTGCGATGTTGGGAGCGTCATCGCCGACTCGAAACAGAGCCGGTTGAAGCTGGTGCAAGTATGAAAAATCGATAGAGAAATCACGAACGGGCAACATGCCTAGAAATGCAGCCACATCTTCCACGGCTTGATTGGGATCGTCGGTGATCGCTTCATATCGAAGGAGGAGCGTGTTCTGACGGTGCCTGGGCAGCCAGTTCAGATAGTGCTCGGACCAGGAGCCTGCGTAGACCCGGCCGTCGATCACATCATCGAGTGACTTATCCAACCCGTCGACTTCCCGCAGATAGTGATGGTAGGACACGACAGCCGATCGGCCGTCCCGTACAACGTAGATACACGGGTCGTTTGTCGAAATTGGCTCTTCATGTGTCTTCACGAAGTGTGGGACAGTGTCAGATCTGATCGTCGCGCTCACCGCGTCCGTCCAATCGACGTTCATGTCGCCGACCAAGCGGCCTACCTCCTCGCCGGAAGTGGCCATCTCCCTCGTGCCGGCCAACGAGTAGGTCTTGAGACCAAACGCCTCATGCAGGAGCATTCTCAGGAAGGTGTTACCAGACCTCGGGTAGGAGGCGAGCCACACGATCACGGGTGGTCCTCAAACGGGTGCGAGCATTTGCTCACAGCCGAAGGCCGCGCGTCGGCCGTCACTCATGGGTGGACTTTTCATCGCAGCGGAGAATAGAGCACGGCTCCTAAGGCGGAGCAAATCCGAGGCCCCTTTCCACCTCGGTTGCGAAGACCCTGTTGGCCCTAACGAACTCGATGGCGACCCCGAGCTGAGAGAGTGGGCGCTGAGGGACTCGAACCCCCGGCCTGCTGGTTGTAAGCCAGCTGCTCTAACCAACTGAGCTAAGCGCCCAAGCGCTCCGGCGCCCGGGCAATTATGCCCATCCTTGCTGAAGGCCCGTGACAGAGCCCTCAGCGCGGCAGCTGTGCGGCGAAAACCGTGCTCCAGGGCCGGGCCAGGGCGCGTAGCTCGGCGCACCCCTCGTCGCCCAGCGCGGCATACGCAACGGTCGCCAGGGCATCGGTGCCCTCCTCGATCGCTCGTCGCTGGGCAGCGCCCCAATCGGTGAGTCGCAGTCCGTCACCCCCCTGGAGCCAGCCCCGCTCGCGCAGGGCCTCGACCGCCGACCCCCACCGCTCCTGCGACCAGCCCCGTGACGTGCGCAACACGTGCGCCGGGACGTCACCGGTCGCCGCGTGGGTGATCAGGGACTCCATGCCCGACAGGCCGTGCACCACGAGCAGCGCGACGTGCCCGTCGCCCCGGAACTCGCGCAGGATCGACTGGGCGTGCCACAGCTGCAGGTGTGGCTCGTCCGGCCAGCCGAGGTCGGCGTGCGCCGCCGCCAGGGGCCGCCCCTCCGGTCGCCGCCCTGCCTCCTCCGCTGCGGTGCGGGCCAGGGACGCGGCACGGCGCATCTCGCCCGACGCCACGACCGCATTTCCCAGCAGGCGCCGGAACGCCGCGTCCGCGGCGTGGAAGCGGGCGTCCACCAATGCCTCGGGCGCCGCGGCACGCCACGCATCGGGGATCGCGTCGCGCACGAGCTCAGGGTTGAAGTTGAAGAACGTCGAGATCACCACGTCGGCGCCCACCGCTCCCATCGGAGCGGCTCTCGAGGCGAAGTAGCCGGCACGCCCGACGACACCGAGCGCCGCGTAGGCCTCGCCCGCCTCGGGCACGAAGTAGATCATGCCGTGCAGCGGCTCGAGTGTCCGCCACGTCTTGCGCGCCCGCAGCGCTCCGGCGTCTGCGCCGCCGATGTCGCTCACCGGCTCACAGCGTCCCCTCGGCGGCCAGCCTCTCCTGCAGTGCCGTCGTCGCCGCCACGATGGGCCGGCGGCTCGAGGCGTCGCGCACCACCAGGTCCACGCCGTCGCGCTCCCCCTCGGCCGCTCCGGCCTCGCGGCAGATGAGCAACCCGGCCAGGTAGTCCCACCCGTAGAGCGTGCTTCTCCCCACCACCATGTACGCGTCGAGCACTCCCTCGGCCACCGCGCAGCACTCGAGCGACGCGGCACCCAGCGCACGGTATTGGGCCCAACCGGGGTGGTGGCCCGGGAAGCCGGAGATGCCCACGATGGCGCTCCCCAGGTCCTCGCAGCCCGACACCCGCATGGCTGCGCCGTCAGCCTCCGCACCGCCACCACGGATGGCGACGTAGCGGGTGCCGGTGGCCTGGTTGACCACGAGACCCGCGAGCGGGCCCTCCGCGTCGAGCACGCAGATGCTCGTCGAGTAGAACGGCACGCCCCGGTGGGCGTTGGTGGAGCCGTCGACCGGGTCGATCACGGCGAGCAGCCCCGCATTGGCGTCGCCCGTGAACCCCGACTCCTCGGAGAGCACGGCCAGGCCCGCGCTGTGGAGCACGGGGAGCGCAGCCCCGTCGGCCGCAAGGTCGAGCCGGTACTGCCCCGGCCTCGTGCCCGCCGGCCCCCAGTCGTCGAGCACGTCCAGCGCGGCCCGGACGGCTCCGACGGCATCGTCGAGCACCTGCAGCAGGCGAACGTCTTCCACGGGTGAGGAACCCTACCGGCCGCCGACGCCCTGGCCTGCCTCACCGGATGCCCGTTCGCTCCCATTAGGCTCCTCGAGTTGTGGCTGCCATTGATGTCGCCGGCTACGTCGCAGACCTGAAGGACCACTCCGTGGACCACGGGTTCCACGTGCACGACGAGCGGCACTTCGTCGAGACCTACTCGCTGCGTCAGGTCTGGGAGGTCGACCTGCACCCCGAGGAGGGATGCGGCGGCCCGCTGGACCTGCACCTCGCGCTCGACGTGGACCCTCGCGTCCTCCTCTCTTTCGAGGATGCCGTGGTCCTGCTCTCCGAGGACGAGGAGCCGCCCGACGAGTTCCATTTCCCGCTCACCTTCACCTGGGCCCTGCCGCCGCTCCCGAGCGGGCCCGATCTCCTCCGCCTGGCCATCGACCTGGCCGGCGTCGGGGGAATCGAGCTCCCGCTGGAAGTCTCCGCCATCGACTCCTTCGCCAACGCCACCGACGGCTCGGAGCGCCGGCTGAGCATCGTGGCGCGGCACCCCGTGTCGCTGGCCCGGGTCCTCGGGGGGGAGGAGCTTCTCTGCGACGTCTTCGACCGCGCCCTGGCCGTCAGCCGCTTCCTGCTCGAATCGGCCGAACGCTGGCTCGCCTGACGTGCGGGGGCCCCGCCGCCCCGGGGGAGGCCGGGCCCTGGCGACGGCCCTGGCCGTCGCCGGCGCCGCGGTGGGGCTCAGCGCCTGCAGCAGCCAGGGTGGCCAGGGCCTGGCCCAGCAGGCCTGCGTCCACGTGAACCGCTCCGTCGACGATTATCTGCGCTCCGTCCGCGCCGGCACCGCGGCCACGACGGTGGCCCAGCTCCAGAAGGAGGCCGACCAGCAGCTGCGGGCGGCGCTGCCGCTGGCCGCCCAGGCCAACTCCGACGACGGCTCGTGAAATTCCCTCATGACCACCATCTCGGAGGGCGCCACCGTCGACGAGGGGCACCTCGTGCCCTCGCTCCGGGCTCAGTGCGTGGTCGCCGACAGCAACCAGAACGTCAACCCGCAGACCCCCGGATCAGGGACCATCCCAAAGGACGTGAACCCGAAGCCTGCGTCACCCACCGGCTGAGGTCGCTCCTGCCCCGGCTGTCGCCGCCTGCGCCCTGCCGGCCGCCACGATGGGCGGCATGAGCTTGGGCGCCAGCAGCTCGCCACCGGCATTGGTGAAGTGGATGCCGTCGCTGCGCCGGATCACCACCCCGTCGACCGAGCTGGTGAATTTCCCCCCGGGGCACGCCGCGGCGTTGAGGTCGACCACCGAGTCGGTCTGGGGGTGCTCCGCCGCCACCTCCCGCACCAGCTTGTTGAACGCCGCCAGGCGCGCCGGGTTGTCCTCGGGCCACGGTGCCCCGTCCGGCTGCTCCCCCTCGTCGGTGCAGGGAGCGGTGAGGAACACCATGCGCGCCCCGGTCGAGGTGACGAGCTTCGACGCCTCCTCCAGCTGCGCCTTCACGTAGGCGGCGTACGTCGGGCTCAAGATGTTGGTCCAACCTCCCTGGTACTCCCGGTCGACCACCTCCCAGCGCCCGGCCAGGAGCACCACCACGTTCGGCTTGACCTCGTTCATGGCGTTCAGCCACTGGTACGGCCAGGGCTGCTGGTTCAGGGGCTCTCCCGAGACCAGCGGCGACCCGTCGCAGGCGGGCGGAGTCTCGTCACGGGCCCCCATGAGCTCGACCACGGGTCCGTCGACCACACCGCAGCCGAGGATGCCCTTGTCGGAGAGGACGTAGCCGTACTTGGCCTGGTCGGGCGGGTACGACAGCCCGATCCCGAGCGTCAGCGCCACCGAGTCGCCGAAGAGGAGGACCCGCACCGGTGCCGCCGTCGGGGCCGCACCGGGCACGGTTGACGCCGTGGTCGACGTGCCAGTGTCGGCGTGGATGGCCGACGGGAACGCCGTGCTGGCGACCGCGGTGGTCCCGGTGGTGGCCGCGACGACGGCGACAAGGACGGCGCCCACGCCGGCGGGCACCACCAGCCACGCCCTCCACTGGCTGACGAAGGTGCCCATGCGGATGGGCCGCTCGATCAGGTGGAAGGACACGACGGACACCGCGAAGGTGACGAGGACGCGCAACCCGAAGAGCTCGTAGCCGTAGAGCCCGGTCCGGGAGTGGTCGAGCCAAATGAAGATGGGCCAGTGCCAGATGTAGAGGCCGTAGGAGATCCGGCCCACGTAGCGCACCGGCGCCAGGGAGAGCACACGGGGGACGATGCTGCGGGGAGCGGCCACGGAGGCCAGGATGATCCCCGCGACGGCGAGGCCGATGAGGAAGAACCCGCCCGAGTAGGGGAACGACGACGTCGAGGTCGTCAGCACCCAGAGCCCGACCGCGCAGGCCGCGCCGACGACACCGATCACCCCGCACGCCAGCGTCCCGGCGCGGCTCTTGGGTCGCCACAGCTCGCCCTTGGCGAGGCGGCCCTCCTCGTGGCTCCGCCGCGTGACCAGGACGAGCCCGACGGCGAGGGCGCACCCGATGAACAGGCACTGGGAGCGCGTGTCGGTCCCGAGGTACACCCGGTTGGTGTTGAGGCCGCCGTCGTAGAGCACGTGCATCCAGGTCGCCGACGCGATCGCCGCGGCACAGCACAGCGCGAACAGGGCCCGCAGGCTCTTCGTGAAGTGCATGACGCCGAGGACCACGAGCGGCCAGATGACGTAGAACTGCTCCTCGACCGCGAGCGACCAGGTGTGCAGGAGCGGGGAGGAGGCAGCCGTCTCGTTGAAGTAGTTGGAATTGACGAGGATGAAGTGCCAGTTGCTCACATAGAGCAGCGTGGAGAGCGCGTCGAGACGGAGCGCCCCGTAGGTCCCCCTGGGCACGATCACGGACGCGAAGAAGGCGACGAAGAGCAGCATCAGGAGCATGGCGGGGAGGAGGCGCCGCGCCCGGCGGGCCCAGAAGGCGCCGAGCCTGATGGTGAGGCTCTGCCGCCACTCGCCGATCAGGAGCGAGGTGATGAGGAAGCCGGACAGGACGAAGAAGGCGTCGACCCCCATGAACCCGCCGTCCATGTGCGGGATCCCACCGTGGAACATCATCACGGCGAGCACGGCGCAGGCCCGGACACCGTCGAGCGCCGGCAGGTAGGCCAGACGAGTGTGCGAAATCGCGCTCTCGTCGTCCTGCATCGGGCCTTTCCCTCCTGGTTGCGATGGAGCCGGCACCGCAGTCGGGGTGTCGGGGGATCAGACATTCTCTCAGACCCCGGCCTGCCGTACCGGGGCACCGGTGACTCGCTACCCTGAGGCCTCCTGAGCCCGACCCGACCCCTGGCCGCCCCCCTGCCGCGCCGTGCCGCCCCGGTGCGCCGCCGCCGCTTCGTGGTGTTCCTCCTGGTGGTTGCCGTGGTCGCGGCCGGGGCCGCCATCGCCGCCCGGGTGGACCGCGGGCCCGGCCTCAGCCCGTTGCGGGCCCGGATCGTCGCCCTCGCCGAGGGGCAGGTCGGCTACCGAACGGACCCGGCGGACACCTACTGCAACAGGTTCAGCGCCTACTGGCAGGCCGGCGTCGACGACTGCGGCAACGACAACCTCGACGAGGAGTGGTGCGCCGACTTCGCCGCCTGGGTCTGGAAGCAGGCGGGGGCCGAGGTGACCTACGAGCTCGCTCCCGGCTACCTGAACGGTGACTCCGCGAGCTTCTACCTGTGGGGGACCGACCATGGCACCTGGCACCCGCTCGGTTCGCACTACACGCCCCAACCCGGCGACGTCGCCGTCTACGGGCTCGACACCGCCGCGGTGACCGCGGTGCACGTTGCGGTCGTCACCGGCGACACGGGCGACGATGCCGCGCCCGACGTCGTCAACGGCGACGGCGATCGCACCGGGTACAGCGTCGTGGAGGTCGGCGACCACCAGGGCTTCGCCGACGTGAAGGGGAAGGGCGCCGCGCTGTCGGGCTACGTGTCGCCGACGATGCCGCCGGGGACGTCCACCCCGTCCTGACCGCCGGCGCCTCAGGCCCCAGGCGTGTAGCCGGGCGGCAGCGCGATCGACTTCATCTCCAGGAAGCCCTCCAGCCCCTCGGGGCCGAACTCCCGCCCGACGCCGGACTCCTTGAAGCCACCGAAGGGTGTGGAGAAGTCGATCGGGACCGGCGCGTTCAGCATGTAGGTGCCGGTCCGCACCTGGCGGGCCACCCCGAGGCCTCGGTCGTTGTCCGCAGTCCAGACCGAGCCGCACAGGCCGTAGTTCGAGTCGTTGGCGATCTCCACGGCGTTGTCGTCACCGTCGTAGGGGATGACCACCAGCACGGGCCCGAAGATCTCCTCCTGTGCGATGCGCATTTTGTTGTCGACGTCGGAGAAGACCGTCGGCTCCACGTACCAGCCCTTGGAGAAGTCAGATCCCGTGGGGCGGCCGCCCCCCAGGGCGACCGTGGCCCCCTCCTCGCGCCCGCTGTCGAGATACCCCTCGATCCGGGCCCGCTGCCGCTCGGCAACCACGGGGCCGACCTCGGTGGCCGGGTCGAGCGGGTCGCCCACCTTCATGGCGGACACGCCCGAGACCACGGCGTCGACCACTTCGGCGTAGCGGGCGCGGGGCGCCAGGATGCGGGTCTGCGCGATGCAGGCCTGGCCGTTGTTCATGATGGCGTTGGGCAGCAGCGTCGGGATCGTCGTGGCCAGATCGGCGTCGTCGAGGATGATGGCGGCGGACTTTCCGCCGAGCTCCAGCGTGCAGCGCTTCAAGCGCTCGCCGCAGAGCCCGCCGATGCGCTTGCCGCCGACGCCCGAGCCGGTGAAGGAGATCTTGTCCACACCGGGGTGCTTCACGAGGTGCTCGCTGACCTCACGGCCCGCCGGCACCACGGAGAGGACGCCCTTGGGCAGACCGGCCTCGGCGAAGATCTCGGCCAGCCGGAACGCGTCGAACGGCGTCTCCGGCGCCGGCTTGTAGACCACCGTGCAGCCGGCGACCAGCGAGGGCGCCAACTTGGCGGCCGCGATGAACAGCGGCACGTTCCACGGCG
>PMPX01000134.1 GCA_003169235.1 Acidimicrobiaceae bacterium
TTCGGCAAGGCGGTGCTGCGGCTCCCAGGGGGGGTGCGCTGGGTGGCGCAGCATGGCGGCTACGAGCCGCCGCACCAGTTCGTGGACGAGCTCGTCTCGCTTCCGCTCCGTTGGCGCCACACCCACACCTTCGAGCGGCTGACGAGCTCGACGACCCGGATGACCGACGTGGTCGACACCCCGGTGCCCGGGGCTCTTCTGACGCAGACGTTTCGATACCGGCACAGCCAACTGGCGGCCGACCTCGCCGCGCACCGGGTGATGGCAGGCCTGTCGCCTGGGCCGCTCACCGTCGCCGTCACCGGGTCGTCCGGGCTCATCGGGCGCGCGCTCTGCGCCTTCTTGAGCACCGGGGGCCACCGCGTCGTCCGCCTCGTGCGGCGGCCACCCCGAGACGATGGCGAACGGGAGTGGCAGCCGCATCACCCCGACCCCGGAGCGCTGGAAGGTGTGGATGCGGTGGTCCACCTGGCCGGGGCGTCGATCGCCGGGCGGTTCACGGACGGCCACAAGCGGGAGATCCGCGACAGCCGGGTGGGGCCGACGCAACTGCTCGCCCGGACGATGGCCTCCATGAGCGACCCGCCGGGCGTCCTCGTGGCCGCGTCGGCGATCGGCTTCTACGGTGCGGACCGCGGCGACGAGCTGCTGACCGAGGACGGCGGCCTCGGGACCGGCTTCCTGGCCGACCTGGTGGCGGAGTGGGAGGCGGCCACGCAGCCCGCCCAGGATGCCGGCGTCCGCGTCGTGCATGTGCGCACGGGCATCGTGCAGTCGAGCCAGGGCGGGTCGCTCAAGCTCCTTCGCCCGCTCTTCGCCGCCGGTCTGGGGGGACCCGTCAGCGGGGGAGCGCAGTGGGTCTCGTGGATCGGCATCGACGACCTGCTCGACGTCTACGGTCGGTCACTCGTCGACGAGGAGCTCACGGGACCGGTCAACGCCGTCGCACCGCACCCGGTGCGCAACCGCGAGTACGCCACCACGCTGGCGCACGTGCTGCGGCGACCCTCCCTGGTGCCGGTGCCCGCGTTCGGGCCACGGGTCCTCTTCGGGCCGGAGGGGGCGACCGAGCTGGTCCAGGCCAGTCAGCGTGTCGTCCCGGGCCGACTCACGGCCTCCGAGCACGTGTTCCGCCATCCCGGCCTCGAGCAGTGCCTGCGACACCAGCTCGGCCACCTCCCGGCGCCCTCTGCCGGGGCGGCCACCACGGGCCACTGACCCTGGTGCCCGGCGGGTGCCGTGGCGCCGCCGGGGCTGTGCCCGTAACGTCCGGGGATGATCACCGGAGTCCACACGTTGGTCTACGCCGATGACGCCGATGCGGCGCGGGCCTTCTTCCGCGACGTCCTCGGCTGGCCCCACGTGGACGCCCACGGTGGGTGGTTGGTCTTCCGAACCGGGCCGTCCGAGCTCGGGGTGCACCCGGCCGACGGCGGGACGCTGCACCACGAGATCTCGCTCCTGTGCGACGACATCGAGCGGACCGTGGCCGAGCTCACGGCCAAGGGCGCGCGCTTCGCCGGCGACGTGGAGGACCGGGGGTTCGGCCGAACCATCGAGCTCGTCATCCCGGGGGCCGGTCACATGCTGCTCTACGAGCCGAGGCATCCGACCGCGTTCGACCTTTGAGGATCGGCCTCCCCCGGGCGCCGCGGCGACTCACGCTCCGGGGTTGACGGCCACTCCGAGGGTCAGCCAGCACCACGGTTTGGGCCCACGCACGTAACGCTGCTCGTTGTGCCGCATCACGAAGCCGGCTCCCTCCACCAGCGCGGTCGGAACCCGGGTCAGGTGACACCCGTCGGCGATGCGCCGCTGCACCGGCTCCAGGCGGTGCTGCCACCGGGCCACGCCGGCCTCGGGGGAGAGCCCGTGCTCCAGGAAGTGGACGGTGCCACCGGGCCGGAGCACCCGTCGCACCTCGGAGAGAGCCAGGGCCGGATCGGGCACCGTACAGAGGGTGAACGTGACGAGCGCGGCGTCACAGGACGCGTCGTCCAGGGGGATGTCCTGCCCGTCGAGTCCCACGTGCTCGACCCGGACCGGCGAAGCGCTGATCCGGGGCCCGGCCCGGCGCCGCGCCACCGCCGCGGGCTCCACGGCCAGCACGACCTCGACGGCGTCCGGGTAGTGCGGGACGTTGAGGCCCGAGCCGAAGCCCACCTCGACCACCCGGCCCGACAGGCCCTCGACCGCCCTCGCCCGCCAGCGGTCGAAGCCGGCGGCCCCGCACATCCGGTCGACCAGCCGGGGCACGACCTGCTCCCGGTAGGCACCCACCGCTGGCACGCTACCGCCGGGTCTGCGACTGAGGAAGAATCGGCTCATGGACATTCACGGGAGTGCGCTGGTCACGGGAGCGAGCCGCGGTATCGGGCGGGCGGTTGCCATTGAGCTGGCCAATCGGGGATTCGACACGGTGGCGACCATGCGTGACCCCGAGGCGGGGGCATCCATGGCGGACGAGACTGGGGGCCGGCTCAGCGTCCGGCGTCTGGACGTCACCGATCCGTCGACGTTCGACGTGCCGGACGATCTGCGAGTCCTGGTCAACAACGCGGGGATCGACACCGACTACCTTCCCGTCGAGCACGCCAACATCGACGACTGGCGCCGGATGTTCGAGACCAATGTCTTCGGCGTCGTCTCGTTGACGGCCGCCGCCATCCCGACCCTGCGCGCCAACCAGCCATCAGTGGTCTGCACCGTCACCTCGTCGTCGATCATCGCCTCCGTCCCCTTCTTCTCGGCGTACCGGGCCTCGAAAGCGGCGGCCTCCGCCTTCGGGGACAGCCTCCGGGTCGAGGTCGCCCCGTTCGGCATCCGCGTCGTCGAGATCATGCCCGGGCCGATCGACACCGACATGTTCCGACTCAGCACCGGCGAGGCGGGCGCGACCCGATTCGCCGACTACCGCCCTCTGGCGGGAGTCGCCGCGGATCTGCGACGGGAGCACGCCGATCCTCGCGTGGTCGACCCGGCAGAGGCGGCGACCGCCGTGGTCGACGCCATCCTCGACAGCTCGGGTCCCATGCGCTACGGCTGCGATCCCATGTCGCTCGAGCTGCTGGACCTGTGGCGCCAGTACGACGACGAGACCGTCTTCACGATGACCGGCCGTTCCCTCATCGACCTGGTCGCGGCCGCCGACGACGGGGACCACGCCAGCGTCTAGCCACCGAAGGGGTCGGGCGCCGCACCGGGGGGCGCCTCGGCCATCAGCGCGGTCTTCGCCTCGGCCTCCTGCTGTCGCTGCTCCTCTGTGACCTCCGGGTACCGTGGGTCGATCTCCTCGAGCGCCTGCACCAGGATGGCTCCGACACAGATGCGGGCGAACCACTTGTGGTCTCCGGGGATCACGTACCACGGGGCCCACCGGGTGCTCGTGTGGGACAGCATGTCCGAGAAGGCCCGCTGGTAGTCGTCCCAGTACTGGCGTTCCTTGATGTCGCTCGCCGAGAACTTCCAATTGTGGTCGGGGATGTCGAGACGACGCAGGAAGCGCAGCCGCTGCTCCTCCTTGGAGATGTTGAGGAGCACCTTGAGGACGCGGATCCCGTTGTCGCTCAGGTAGCGCTCCCAGTCGTTGATCTCGGCGAACCGGCGATTCCAGATGTCCTTGCCCTTGGTCTCGCTCGGCAGGCGCTGGCGCTGAAGGAGCTCGGGATGCACCCGCACGACGAGCACCTCCTCGTAGTGCGAGCGGTTGAAGATGGCGATCTCCCCGCGTGCCGGCAGCCGCTTGGCGTACCGCCACATGTAGTCGTGACTGAGCTCCTCGCTCGAGGGCACCTTGAAGCTGCTCACGTGCACGCCTTGTGGGTTCACGCCGCTCATCACGTGACGGATCGTGCCGTCTTTTCCCGCTGCATCGAGCGCCTGCAGACAGAGGAGCACCCCATCGGTGTCCTGGGCCGCCAGGCGATCCTGGTAGGCCGCCAGGAGCTGCACGCTCTCGGCCAGGAGGCCGGTCCCGTCCTTCTTCTCCACGAAGTCTGCGGTGAAGGAAGGGTCGAAGTCCTTGGCGAGCGTGACGCTGGAGCCCGGCGTCACCCGCAGGAGGTCGACCAGCTCCCCGATCCACTGCGTCCTCGTGCCGCTCATGGGCGCCCTCCCGGTACATGTTCGGCGGCCCGACGGGCCTGTGCTGATAGGGCCGAAGGTACCTTTTCGGTGGCTGGGGCGTTGCACCGGCCGCCAATGGGCATTTCGGCCCTAGGACGTTCCGGTCGCCACGGCCATCGTGGATCCATGGGCGGTACGGAGATCGACGAAGGTTCGGCTGTGGACGACGTGGACCGGACGGCCGCGCGCGGTGCCGACTGGCTCGACTGGAAGCACACGACCGTGGACGGGCGGGCCGCCGAATACGGCGAGGCCGGCACCGGTGCCCCGGCCGTGTTCCTCCACGGCTGGGGGCTCGACCACAAGGTGTACAAGCGTGCCCTCTCCCGTCTCGTGCGTGCGGGGCTGCACGTCTACGCCCCTGCCCTCCCGGGATTCGGAGGGACGGCGGCCCTGCCCGCTGCATCGTCCTCTCTGAAGGGCTACGGGGACTGGGTGGCCGCGTTCGTGGACGCGGTCGGTGTCGCGGACCCCGTGCTGGTGATGGGCCACTCCTTCGGTGGTGGCGTCGCCATCGAGCTGTCGCACGACCACCCTCGGCTGGTGCGTGCGCTGGTCCTGATCAATTCGGTCGGGGGTTCGGCCTGGGCTCACTCCGGCTCGACGATCCGGTCCATGTCCGAGCGGCCGCTGTGGGACTGGGGCATCCATTTTCCCTCCGACCTGTTCCCCATCCGTCAGGCCCACCGCGTCCTGCCCGTCATCCTGTCCGAGGCTGTCGGGAACTTTGTGCGCGATCCGAGGTCGTTCTGGCGTGCGGCGGGGATGGCCCGGCGGGCCGACCTCATGGAGGAGCTCGACGAGCTGCGTCAGCGCGGGTTGCCCGTGGTGGTGCTCTGGGGACAGCGCGATCACCTCATCACGCGGGACTCCTTCGAGGACATGTGCCGCGCGCTCGGTGACCCGGACGTCGTGACCGTCGCGGGCACGCACTCGTGGATGCTCGCCGACCCCGACGAATTCGGAGAGGTCATGACGAACGTCCTGGCCATCGTCGACCAGGCCGATTCCGGAGGGGCCGTGGCCGACGCGGTGTGACGCCGTCCCGGGAGCGCGCCGCTACTCGCTGACGCGTGGAGGATTGTCGAGCTGGAAGAGCACCGATTCGAGCACGGCCCGGCGTTGGCGCAGCAACTCCCGGTACTCGGGGTTGTCGGTGTCAGCGATCTCGGTGCTCAGGTCACCCAGTGAGCCCTCGAGTAGACGCTGGAGCTCCGCGCACTGGGCCTCGGTGAGTTCGATCAGCATTTGCGTGCCTTCCCAACTTCGCAGGCCGACGGTCGGCCGGTCATCGGTCACCCCGGTTGGGGCTTCCGATGTCAACCTACGCGATCGGGAGCGGGGGCGCGGTCGCACGATACGGTCTGCCCCGACAGAAAGGTCGCATGCAGCTCGCCATCGTCGTCGCCGTGTTCCCGATCATCTTCCTGGGCGAGCTCCCGGACAAGACGATGTTCGCCTCGCTGGTGATGTCCACGCGGGGTCGTCCGGGCATCGTGTGGCTCGGTGCCGCCGCTGCGTTCGCCGTCCACGTGGTGATCGCCACGACGATCGGGGTGGCATTGTTCCACCTCCTGCCCCACCGGGCGCTCGAGGCGCTCGTGGCCGTGATGTTCCTGGCCGGCGCGGTGCTCGCTCTGCGGGAAGCGGTCAAGGAGCGTGACGAGGAGGAGCTGGTGGAGCGCGAGGTCGCGTCGCATCGTCGCATCGCCGTCACCGCGTTCGTGGTCATCTTCATCGCCGAGTGGGGCGACCTCACCCAGATCCTGACCGCCAACCTGGCGGCGCACTACCACAACGCCCTCTCCGTGGGGGTGGGCGCCGTGCTCGCCCTGTGGACCGTGGCTGCGCTGGCGGTCGTCAGCGGGCAGAGCCTGTTGCGCGTGATCAACATCTCGACCGTCCGGATCGTCACGGCCGTGGTCCTGGCCGGATTGGCCGCCTGGGCCGGCTGGGTGGCGATCCACTGAGCCGGTGGCTCAACGCGTCCCGCGGCGGATGTGCCGTCCGCTCACCGTTCCGGCCATCCCCAGGGTCGAGGTCGGCTCGGCAGACATCCGGGGGCCGACGCCCTTCAGACGTCGGCCGTGATCCTCGTTGCCGCGGCGGGCTCGGGGCCGCTGCGCCGGATGCAGTGACGCAAGAGCTTGTCGACCCCGGACTCCACCAGCGCAGAGGTGTCCCGCATCTCCACGAGGCGCTCGTCGGCGTCCGCCCCGGCCGCAGCCATGGCGCGCTCGGCCACGCTGCGCACCTCCGTCAGGGCGCGGAACCGTGCGGCGAGCGCCCTCTCCCATCCGTCCTCGCAAAGGCGGTAGTAGGTCCGTCGGTCCCCGGGCCGGGTGGCGCGTTCGATCACGCCCTTGTCGCAGAGCGACCGCACGGCGACGCTCACGCTCCCGGCCGACAACTCGAGGTGCTTCTGAATGTCGCCCGCTGTCTGCTCGTGCGGCTCGCAGACCACCATCCAGGCGAGGACGCGAAGGACGGCGGGGGGCGTGCCGTTCACGAGGACGAGCGCACCCATGTCCTCCACGAAGGACCTTCGCCAGTCGGCCCAGGCCGGGTCACTGCGAGGCGAAGGTCCGCGAGCGCTCATCTGCCCGTCCCCTGACGTCCGTCCCGTGCGGTCGCCGGGTCGCGGTCCGGCCCGCCCCGGACCTCGTGCGTTCCCGTATCGGCTTTCGTCAACGGCATGAACCGGCCTCCCGTGCCTCCAGTATCGACCGAGGACAGGACGCGGTCGTAGGGCACAAGGTCCCGCCTGAGGGAGTGACTTGCGGCCCTGGCGCTCCGCGGATTCGTCCGATACAAACGAGCCATGGTGCCGGTCCGGACGCGCGCGGTCATGTGTGCGGCCCTGCTCCTCGCTGCCGTCGTACTCGTGGTCGGAGTTCCGGCGGCCGGAGCCTCCGAGAGCGGCCAGGTGGCATTCACGACCTCCCAGGCGCCCGGCGGGGCGGCGACAGCGGGCCAACGGGTGGTCGCCCTCACCTTCGACGACGGCCCGGGCCCCTTCACCCCGCAGGTGCTCTCGGTGCTCCAGCGCTTCCAGGTGCCGGCCACGTTCTTCGAGATCGGCGAAGAGGTCGCCCGCTACCCCCAGTACTCCAAGATGGTGGCGGCCGCGGGCTACCCGGTCGAGGACCACACCTGGAGTCACCCAGACCTGTCCACGCTCCCCACCCCGGCGGTGGACTCCCAGATCGACATGACCCAGGCCGAGATCCGAACCGTGACCGGCACCACGCCACAATGCGTGCGCCCTCCCTACGACGCCTGGGACTCGGGTGTCCTCGGCGAGATCGCGTCACGCGGCCTGACGACCATGAGCTACTCCGTCGATCCGAAGGACTGGACCCTCCCCGGCGCGCAGACGATCGCCGACCGGGTCGTCGGTGCTGCCTTTCCCGGCGCGGTCGTCGACCTGCATGACGCCGGTGGTGACCGCTCCCAGACGGTGGCCGCGCTCCCGCAGATCATCACCCGTCTCCGGGCGAGTGGTTACTCCTTCGTCTCCATCTGTGGCGGGGAGCCGGCCCCACGGCCGCAGGTCACGGCCACCTACGCCTTCGGCGACGCACCCGCCGCCGGCGCGGCCGTGACGTCCGATCTGCCGCTGGTCGGCGCCGCCGCCACCCCCGACGGCCTCGGCTACTGGGAGGTGGCCTCCGACGG
>PMPX01000237.1 GCA_003169235.1 Acidimicrobiaceae bacterium
GTTCGGCACCTCCCCCGTGCTCTGGCTCGTTCTCGGTGGTGCGGGGGTCGTCGCGCTGTTCGTGCTGTGGGAGAGCAGGCAGCTGCGGCGCGGTGGGCCCGCCCTGGTGGATCCTCGGATGCTCCGTGTGCCGAAGCTGCAGGCCGGCCTGACGTCCTTCTTCTTCCAGTTCCTGCTCCAGGCCGGGCTGTTCTTCGTCCTCCCGCTGTTCCTCTCGGTGGCGCTCGGGCTCTCGGCCGTGGCGACGGGAATCCGCCTGCTCCCCCTGTCGGTGACCCTCCTCGCCTCCGCGGTCGGGGTGCCCAGGCTCTTCCCCCAGGCATCACCGCGCCGCGTCGTGCGCATCGGGTTCGGCCTCCTCCTTCTCGGCATCGTCGTGCTGCTGCTCGCGCTCGACCAGGGATCGGGGCCCGAGGTGGTCACGTGGCCGTTGCTGCTGGCGGGGCTCGGCATCGGGACCCTGGCCTCGCAGCTCGGCGCCATCACGGTGTCAGCGGTGCCCGACGAGCAGAGCGGCGAGGTCGGTGGGATCCAGAACACGGTGACCAACCTGGGCGCGTCCATCGGCACCGCCCTGGCCGGCGCGGTGCTCATCTCCGTCCTCACCACGACCTTCCTCGGCTCCGTGGCGAGCAACGCCGCCATCCCGAAGGAACTGTCCTCCCAGGCGCAGGTGGAGTTGTCGGCCGGGGTCCCGTTCGTGAGCGACGCCGACCTGAGCGCGGCTCTGAAGGAGGCCGGGGTGCCACCCACCACGGCTGCCGCGGTCGTGGACGAGAACGTGAAGAGCCGCATCAACGGGTTGCGCGCGGCGTTGGCCGTGCTGGCGATCCTCGCCCTGGTGGCCTTGGCGACGACACGTCGCCTGCCCGACGCCCCGCTCACCGACGCGGACCCAGCGGACGGCCCGCCCTCGGCCCGGTCTCCGGACGACTCCTAGTCGCGGCCCTTCAGCTTCGCCGGAGCGTCACGCTGCACCAGGCGCGCTTGCGGCACGAGGGGCAGGTCATGCGGCGGTCGAACTTCCCCCGGGGCAGCCAGACGCCGACGGGGAACTGGAAGATGAGGAGGTCGAGCATGCCCACGTGCGAGGTCTGGCGGCACCGCTGGCACTCCACCGTGAACGTGCCCCGCTCGTCGAGCGGGTTGCCCGAGGTGGACGCGAGGCTGTCCGACTCGGGGCGGGCGCCCGAATAGAGGGCATGCTTGCCGACGGGCAGGGCCAAGGTCGTCCCGGAGGAGCCGCGGGCGGCCGGGCTTCCGGGCTCCGCCGCGGACGGCACCCAGAACAAGGCACGCTTGCCCAGAGGATCCGGTGCACGCTCACTGCGCGACCCACCCACGTCAGGCACTCTGCATGGCGTCGTACACGCAGGTGGAGATCGACCGGTAGGCGATCGCTCCCGGTGACAACGGGGCGTGCTGCAGGACCGACTGGCCGAGTCCCGGAGCCTCGGCGAAGCGCACCGACTTCGGGACGGGTGGCAGGAACATCGGGAGGCCGTAGCGCTCCTCCACTTCGGACAGGACCTTGCGGGAGTGCGTCGTGCGGCTGTCGAACATGGTGGGGATCACCCCGAGCACGCGCAGTTTCTCGTTGGCGAACTGGCGCACGTCCTCGATCGTCTCGAGCAACTGCCCGACGCCACGGTGACTGAGCGCCTCGCACTGCAGGGGCACGATCACCGCCTCGGCCGCCGTCAGGCCGTTGATGGTGAGCACGCCCAGGGACGGTGGGCAGTCGATGAGCACGGCGTCGTAACGGTCCAGGACTGGTTCCAGCGCCCGGGCGAGCACGTGCTCGCGGCCGGTACGGCTGAGGAGGTGCACCTCGGCGCCGGCCAGGTCGATGGTGGCCGGCACGAGGTACAGCCCGGCCACGCCGGGGACGGCCCTGATGACCTCGACCAGGCGGGCCCGGCGCACCAGCACGTCGTGCAGCGACGAGTCCAGCTCGTCGGGATCGAAGCCGAGGGAGAAGGTCAGGCAGGCCTGGGGGTCGAGGTCGACCACCAGGACCCGGTGCCCCTGTTGGGCCAACGCCACACCGAGGGACTGCACCGTGGTCGTCTTCGCCACGCCTCCCTTCTGGTTGGCGACGGCGATGACCTTGACCATCGCCAGAGTCTAGGACCGATGCCGGCACCGTTCTCCGGGGCCGAGGATGCCGAGGAGGGCGCCGGTCGGAGGGCCACGCCCTACGTGTGGAAGCCGGCCTCCTCCTGGCCCACGTCGGCCACCAGGTTGCCGAGCGCCAGGTTCACGTCCTCCAGGTGGTAGCCCCAGTTGGGCCCGAGCGCGGGCGAATTCGCCACCACGGACCGTGGGTCCCCGGGAGCCGCGGTGGCTGTGACCTGTAACCAGGTGGCCCCGTCGCCCTGCTCGCACTGCGCCGTGTAGAGCCCCGGGAACGACACCCAGGGCGTGGTCACCTGCACCTGGCGCACGCTGGTGGTCACGCGCGGGAACAACGGCTGCAGGTCGCCGGCCTGCCCCGAGAACGTGACCGGGTTCACACACGCCACCTGCTCACCCTGGCTGACCGTCTGGCCTGACTGCAGGCTCACCCCCTGGCCGGGGCGGCCGAACACGGCATCTGCCGGCGGCGGCGCGCCGAAGCTCGAGTAGGCGATGACGCACGAGGTCTGCGCGGCCGACCTGCAGGTGGGGATGGAGCGGAAGCTTCCCCCGACGTCGGCACCGACCGGGACCTGCACGTTGCCGCCCAGGATGATGGCGGAGACCATCCGCTTCCTCAGGGTGGGCGACGGATCAACCTGGGCCCGCAGCAGCTTGATCAGCATCGCCGCCCCCTGCGAGTGCCCGATGAACACGATGGGCTTGCCGTCGTCGTGATGCGCGAGGAAGTCCTTCCAGGCCGACAACAGGCTGTCGTAGGCGGTGGCGATCACGGCAGGACGGAGCGCCGCGCCGTCCGTCAGCGCGGCCTCGGTCGCCTGGCGGTACATGGGCGCCCACACGTCGCACACGCGGGAGAACTGCGACGCCTGCGCCACCGCGACGTCGATCTCGGACGACTGCACGGTGAGGTCCGCGTTGTTCCCCGGTTCCGTGGAGGAGGTCGGGTACACGTAGAAGCAGTCGAACCTGGGCGCGGTGGGTGCCGGCGTCGGAGTCGAGATGCTGGTCGCCCCCTGCGCGGTGACGGTCGTCGTCGCGGTGTCGTACGCACACGGGTCCTCGGCTTGGCCGGGGCGGCAGAGCCAGACCGTGGTGGACGCGGCGCCGGTGCTGCTCGGGGCGGCGGCGCCCGCACCGGGCACCGGGCCCATCGACGGCACCAGCAGGGCCAGCGCTCCCACGGCGGCGGCGACCGTGACCACGGACAGCGCGCGGTGTCCGTGACCGGTGCCCATCAGCCTGACCATCGCACCGTCCTCCCGGCTCCGGCCGCGTGTCTCCGCATTCCGTCGGTCAGGTTAGGTGCTCGTGCCACTCCCGGGCGGGCGCCACCGGACGATGGGGCGCACGGTCTCCGGGCTTCCGTGGTCTGCGGCAGCCGACCGAGCGCATAGGGTCGAGCGGAGCCCGTACCGCCCCTGCCGACCTCTCGCCGGCCCGGTCCGCGGTCGGCGCCCGAGAGCACCGGACAGGAAGAGCGACGTGGCAGCAGCCCGCATGAACCAGAAGATCGTGGTCGGCACCGTCTTCGTGTCCGCCATGTTCATGAACATCATGGACATCACGATCGTGAACGTGGCACTGCCGACGATCGGTCGTGACTTCCACATTCCGCCGACGGCCGTCGACGGAGTCGTCATCGCCTACCTCGTCAGCCTGGCCGTGTTCATCCCCGCGTCGGGCTGGCTGGGTGACCGCTTCGGCGGCAAGCGCGTGCTCCTCACGGCCATCGTCGTGTTCACCGTCGGCTCGGTGCTCTGCGGCCTGGCCCAGAACATGACCCAGCTCGTGGCCTTCAGGGTCCTGCAGGGCGCGGGCGGCGGCATGATGGCACCCGTCGGGATGGCCATGCTCTTCCGTGTCTTCCCGCCCGCCGAGCGGGTGCGGGCGGCCAGCATCATGACCGTGGGGACGACCCTCGCCCCGGCGATCGGCCCGGTGCTCGGCGGCTTCCTCGTGACGGACTTCTCCTGGCGGTGGGTGTTCTTCGTCAACCTGCCGATCGGCATCGTCGCCGTCATCTTCGGCGCGCTGTTCCTGGAGCGGACCGACGCGATGGACGCCGGCCGGTTCGACGTGCCGGGATTCGTCCTCGGCGGGGCCGGGCTGGGGCTGCTCATGTACGGCATCTCCGAAGGGCCCCTCAAGTCGTGGTCGTCGACCGACGTCATCGCCAGTTGCGTCACCGGTGCCGTGCTGTTGGTCACCTTCGTCCTCGTCGAGCTCCGCACCACCCGGCCGATGGTGGATCTGCACCTCCTCAAGGAGCGGTTGTTCCGTTCGACCAATGTGGTGATGTTCCTCGCCGCGGCCGCCTTTCTCGGGATGCTCTACCTGATCCCCCTCTACTTCCAGGACGCCCGCGGGCTCACTGCGCTGCAGTCGGGCCTCTCCACGTTCCCCGAGGCGTTCGGCGTCATGATCGGCGCGCAGTTCGCCAGCCGCCTCATCTACCCCCGCATCGGTCCACGTCGCCACGTCACCGGGGGCCTGCTCGGCCTCGTGGTGTGCCTGCTGGCCCTGACCCAGATCTCGGTGACCACCGACCTGTGGTACATCCGGGCGCTGATGTTCGCGCTCGGGTTCATGATGGCCCAGGTGATGGTGCCCAACCAGGCTGCCTCCTTCGCCATGATCACGCCCGAGTCCATGGGCCGCGCCTCGACCTTCTTCAACACCATGCGCCAGGTCGGGAGCGCGACCGGCGTGGCGATCCTCTCGACGGTGTTGATCGGCGTGGGCTCCACCCAGGCCAGCGGTGGCTCGTCGGCGCCCGACATGACCGCCTACCACCTCGCCTTCTTCACGGCTGCCCTCTTCGCGCTGATAGCCGCGGGCTTCTCCCTCACCATCCACGACAGCGATGCGGCCGAGACGATCGTGCGGCGCCGTCCGGGACGACGGGCCAGCCGGCCCCCTGCCCCGGCACCGTCCCCCGTCCCGCAGGGGGCGGACGCGTGAGCGAGCCGGGCAACGTGTGCGTCTTCTGCGGATCGAGCCCGGGCACGAACCCCGCCTTCGCCACGGCAGCCCGACGGCTCGGCACCGCGCTGGCCGAGCGCGGCGTCGGGCTCGTCTACGGGGGCGCGTCGGTGGGGCTGATGGGAGTGGTCGCCGACGCGGCCCTCGCCGCGGGGGGGCGGGCCACGGGCGTCATCACCGAATCCCTGGCCGGGCACGAGATCGCCCACTCGGCGCTGAACGAGCTGTTCGTCGTCTCGACGATGCACGAACGCAAGGCGCTGATGGCCGAGATGGCCGACGCCTTCGTCATGTTGCCGGGCGGCTTCGGCACCTGCGAGGAGTTCATGGAATCGGTGACCTGGGCGCAGCTGGGCATCCACGACAAGCGCTGCGGCATCCTCAACGTCGACGGCTTCTTCGACGACCTCCTGGCCTTCCTGGGCCATGCGGTGGCGCAGGGCTTCATCAAGTCCCGGCAGATCGACGCCCTGGCCATCTCCGACGACGCCGACGAGCTCCTCGACGCCCTCGTCGGCTCACCGCGTGATCAGGTGGCCACCCGGTAGAGGACGGCCGACCCGGCCACGTCGGTCGGGATCAGCGCGAAGACGTCCCGGCCGACGGCGGCCAGCTGTGAGCCCTCCACCCCGGCGTCACAGGACTGGGCCGGGGACTTCAGCGCCACGGACGGTTGCGACGACCCGGTCGTCCGGTCCACTTGGAGCAATTCTTCGGGGTGTCCGCAGGGCCCGACGTAGGCGAGCCCCCACAGGCTGCCGCCCGCCGTCGACACCAGCGGGAAGTCGCCGGTCAGCTCGGAGGGCGAGGTCACGACCACGTGGCCGTCCTCGTCCAGCTCGACGAGGTTGGTCAACACGGAAGGGGACGGGCCCGTGCCGTAGGTCTCCACACCGGCCCAGACCACGCCGCCAACGGCCGAGAGCCAGGAGACCGAGCTGCGGACGGCACCCTGGAACACCGTCGTCGATACCCCGCTGCCGGGACGGACCCAACTGACGCCCGGTGGACCTCCGGGACCGCCGGCGAGCCACAGGCCGGCGTCATCGGCAGCGACGGCCGGGTCGATCCCCCCGATCGCGGCCACGGGCTCGAGCATCGCCGTGACGCCACCGGTCGCCGGGGAGATGCGCACCACCTCGGGGCCCGCCAACATCTGCTCGCCGTAGAGCCACAGCGCGCCGTCGCCGTAGGTCACGTCGATGTGCGCGATGGCGCTGCCGAGCACGCTCATGACGACCGGGGACAGAATCCGGGCCTTCCCATCGCGCGGATCGAACACGTCGACGTGCAGCCGCTGGGTGGCCGCAGTGCCCCGCACGAACTCGGCCGTCACGAGGTAGACGCGGCCTCCGCCGGCCGCGATGCCCTGGGCGCAGGCCGGGAGTGGGTACATCCTCGTCGCCATGGTGGCGGGAGTGATCTCTTCGAGCCCGCAGCGGGTGTCCGTGCGGGGTGCCCCGGAACCGAGGACCCAGATCCGGCCCGACGCAGCGATCAATTGCTGCGGCACGAAGGAGCCCGGGAAGTGCAGCGCGGTGAGCGTAGGCGGCGCGACCAGCTCGGCACTGTCCGACGTCCGGGCCGCAGCGGCCCCCGCCGGCACGATCGGCGCGACGGACAGCAGAGGCAGCGCCAAGGCAGCGCACGCCACGGCAGCCGCCACGGAGGCGGCCCTCGCCCTGGTCAGCCCGCCGACCATGTGATCACCGGCGGGCGCACGGCGGCGCACAGCGGGTTGCCCTTGGCGTCGGTGAGCCCCAGCCTGCCGACCAGGACCCCCGCCTCCCGTGCTCGCTGGACGACCTCGCTGGGCACGGCGTCGAGCATCAGCTTGGCCCGCCGGAACATCTGGAAGGAGCTCGGATCGTCGTCCACGACGCCCCAGGAGAGGTAGACGAAGCGGGCGCCGGGAGAGCCCTGGATGCACGGGCCCTTCAGGTCGAGGCCGTCGGACGCGGTCTGGACCGTGCTCTCGAGCGTCCACGTCGCCGACTCGGCGTCACCGCCCACCAGCCCGACCAGTTCGCCGGGCTTGTTGCGGCGCTGCACCCCGACGTGGATGTTGGGGTGGCCGCCGGGAAAGGCGGGACCCGGTCCGCAGGAGATGCCGGGGAGATCGCGGCCTTCGATGCGGATCTGCACTCGGCAAGTATGCGCCTCGACCCGCCGTCGGGACCCGCGGGACGACGAGCGGGGTGTAGGCCCTCGGGGCTCAGCGGGGTGAGGGGACGAGCAGGACGTCCCGCAATTCGTCCGTCTCCCCCCAATCGGCCAGCAGGGCAGCAACGGACGGGTACGGCTTCTCCGCGCCGGTCGCCTTCTCGAGCAGCGCCGGGGTGTACCCCACGCTCTCGAAGTAGCCGAGGTACTCGGCCACCGAGGTCCCCGACACGCGCCGGAGCATCTCGTCCTTGAGCTCGGTGGTGATGATCGGCCGGTCACGCTCGATCAGACCCGTGGCGCCCCTGACCACCCGTCCCTCGGCGCCCTCGACGTCCATCTTCAGGAAGCCGACGGGGCCGTCCACGATGTCGTCGAGGCGGAAGGTCGGGACCACCGTGCCCGGATGCCTCAAGAGGTCCTGGTCCTCTATCAGGCCGCCGTTGGAGCCGACGTGCGTCGAGTAGTACCCCCACCCGGTGTCGGTGTCCGCCGCCACCGGGACCAGCTGGACGTTGGTCACGCCGCCCATCCGCAACGACGACAGGAGGAGCCGGCAGTTCTCCGAGTTCGGCTCGAGCGCGATGACCCTCCCGGACGCGCCCACCAGCCTGGAGGCGAGCAGCGCGTAGTAGCCCAGGTTGGCCCCCACGTCCACGACCGTCATGCCGGGCTTGCAGTAGCGCTCGAAGACCGCCGTGAGGTGCGGCTCGTACTCGCCCGAGAGCAGGCCCGGGGTCACGGCGGCGTCGGCGGCGTCGGCGAGGAGCTCGACGTCGCCGACCGTGCACAAGAGGGCGTCCTCCTCGCCGAGCTGGACGGTGAACGCGGTGGGCGCCACCTGGTGCTCAATCGACCCGAGCATCCTGCGGATCGTCGACGCATTCCCGAGATCGCCCGTCGCGGCCTCGTCGACATCGCGGCGCAGCTTCTCGGGCAGGGTCGGATACAGCAGGTGCACGAGCTGGTGGTAGGTGATGCCACGCTCGGGCAGCGTGCCTCCGAGGCCGCGCACCACGCGGTCGCGCAGTGGCCTGAGCGACTGCTTCACCTTGCGCCGCCAGTCGTCGTCCTGGTGGTCCATGCTCGGCCCACGGTACCCGCGATCGCGGCTCGGCCCGGAGGGCTCGACCGCGGAATTTGCGCCCCCGGCAGGATTTGAACCTGCGACCCGCTGATTAGAAGTCAGCCGCTCTATCCACTGAGCTACGGAGGCACACGGCCGGCGCACGCCGGCGCAACACAGCCTGACATAGCCCGCTTCGCGGGCGTGGACACGGGGGGATCGCCTCGCCGGAGGCCACCGACGGCCGTGCCGCCCACCACGGGCGGGTGTGCCACACTTGTGCCCCTCGGTGGGCGTAGCTCAGTTGGTTAGAGCGCCAGGTTGTGGTCCTGGAGGTCGGGGGTTCGAGACCCCTCGCTCACCCCAAAGCGTGGCGGTGGCCCCATGGGCCACGCGGCGCGGCAGACAGCACGCAGACTCGCTCGGGGGAGGTTCGAGAGTGGTTCCTGGGACAAAGGGCCGGACGGTCCTCGTGACCGGCGCGTCGTCGGGCATCGGCGCCGCCGTCGCCCGCGAGCTGGCTGCCCGGGAGGACACCGTCGCGCTGGTGGCCCGTCGGGCCGACCGGCTCGACGAGGTGTTGGCCGACTGCCGGCTCACCTCCACCGCATCCGAGCGCTGGGCGGCGGACCTGTCGGACCCCACGGCCGCGGCCGACCTCGCCCTGGAGATCTGGGACCACTACGGCGGGCTCGACGTCGTCATCAACAACGCAGCAGTCCCGATGCGTCGCCACGTCACGCGCCTCACCATGCCCGAGGTGGAGCGGACGATGCGGATCAACTACCTCTCCCCCGTGGCGATCTCCCTGGCCGTCCTGCCCCGGATGCTGGCCCGGGGGTCCGGGACCATCGTGAACGTCTCGAGCCTGGGCGGCCGGCTGGGCATCTCGACCGAGGCGGCGTACTCCGGATCGAAGTTCGCGCTGGCGGGGTGGAGCGAGTCGATGGCCATCGACCTCGACCGCACCGGGGTGACCGTCAAGCTCGTGCTGCCCGGCGCCATCGACACCGAGATCTGGGACCAGCCCGACAACGCCGCGCCCCTCTACGACGGGCCGAAGGAGTCGCCCGAATCGATTGCCGGCGCGATCGTGGACGCCATCGACAGCGACCGCTTCGAGCACTACCTGCCCGACATGAAGGCGGTCATTGAGTTCAAGACGGCCGACATCGACGCTTTCATGCTCGGCATGCGTGGCCTCACGGAAGGGGCGGGCGCGTGAAGGCACTGCTCTTCGGCGCCCCGCCCGCCAAGGAGGAGGTGCGGCCCACGCCCGAGGACGAGCTGGAGGCCACGCTGGCCGGCATCCCCTTCGGCCTGCACGAGATCGACGACGCCCGCCTGGTCCGGCCGGACTGGGTCGTCACCCGGCCGATCCTCTCGGGCATCTGCGNNCCGAGGTGGTGGCGCTCGGCCCGAAGGCGCGGGGCCTCGACGTCGGCCAGCGCGTGGTGCTCAATCCCTGGCTGACCTGCGGCCCACGTGGCATCGACCCGCCGTGCCCGCCGTGCCAGGCCGGTGACCTGAGCCTGTGCTGGAGCTTCACCAAGGGTGACCTCGGACCGGGCGTCCACGTCGGGGTCATCACCGGCGCCCCCGGGGCATGGGCCGAGCAGCTGTCGGCGCACGACTCCATGCTCATCCCGGTGCCCGACGGCATCTCCGACGCGGCGGCGGTGCTCGCCGACCCGTTCTCGGTGTCGTTCCACGCCATCGTCCGCCATCCACCGCCGCCCTCGGGCCGCGTCCTGGTCTACGGAGCCGGCGCACTGGGCCTGACCAGCGTCGCCATCCTGCGCTCCCTCTATCCCGGGGTGGAGGTCGGTGTGGTGGCGCGCTTCGAGGCCCAGCGAGAGATGGCACTGCAATTCGGCGCGTCAGCGGTCTTCGCCCACGAGCCGCGGCTGGCCCTGGTCGAGGCCCTGGCGGAGTGGTCGGGCGCCGTGCTCCACGCCCCGCTCGACGGGCTCCCCGTCACCCATCCCGGCCACATCGACGTCGTCTACGACTCCATCGCCAAGGCCGAGACCCTCGAGGTCGGCGTCCGCGTGCTGGCCGAGCGCGGGCGGCTCGTGTACACCGGCGTCGCCACGCCCGAACGGTGGGAGTCGACGCCGATCTACTTCAAGGAGATCACGATCGCGGGGTCGAACGCGTTCGGAATCGAGGACTTCGAGGGCACGCGCCAGCACGCCATCGCGCACTACCTCCAGCTGGTCGGCGAGGGCCGGCTCGACATCACGCCGATGCTCACCCACCGCTTCGACCTCGACGAGTGGTGGCCGGCCCTCAAGGCGCTGGCCCGGCAGGACCGGAGCGGCGCCCTCAAGGTGGCCTTCACGCCGAACGGGTGACGGCGGCGCCTACGCGCCGGTGCCCAGCTCGCTGAACTTGCGATACCGCTCCTCGGCGGCGCCCACCCAGGCCGGGTCCGGCTCGATCCTCCGGCCCACACCCGACCAACGCACCGAGTCGGACAACGACGTCTCGAGACCCGCGGCAAGACGGGCGAAGTAGGCGGCGCCCAGGGCGGCCCCCTCCGGGACGGCGACGGCGTCCACCGGGAGGTTGGTGGCGTCAGCCACGGCGGCCATCCAGGCCGTGACGCGGGACCCCCCGCCGCTGGCGACGATCCGGGCGGCCTTCACGCCCGAGCGGTCGAGCATTCGGCGGATCACGAAGCCGCTGGCCTCGTAGGCGGCGCGCTCGAGCGCCTCGGCCCCCGTCCCGATGTCGAGCCCGTAGAGGTTCGACCGCAAGGTGTGGTCCTCGAACGGCGTCCGCTCGCCCCGGACGTAGGGCAGCCACACCGGGACGCGGCCGGGCTCACCGAGCCGGGGGCTCAGCCGCTCGCGCTGGGGACCCGGCCGGGGCACATCGCGCAGGAGCCGGCGGGCCCAGTCCACGAAGAGCGCCCCCGCGTTGCTCGGCCCCCCGATGAGGAAGCGATCGGGCGTCGTGTGCGGGTAGCTGATGAGCCCGGGGGCCACCACCCACTCCTCGCACACGGCCCACACGATGAGCGTGGCGCCGAAGATGACGAGCACGTCACCGGGCTCGGTCGCCCCGGCCACGATCTGGTCGCACAAGGCGTCGATGGTGCCGCCCGTGATCACCGCGTCACTCCCGGGCAGCGTGCCCGCCGCCTGGCCCATCGGCACGACCGTGGGCATCTGCGAACTGGACACGCCCATTGAGTCGAGGAGCTCGGTGTTCCAGCGGCCCTGGGGGTGGAGCGTGCCCAACGCCGCCGTGACGCCGGTGTCGATCGCCGGCAACCCGGAGAGCGCGTAGGTCGCCACGGCCTGACAGGGCCAGTAGCCGCGGGCGGTCGGGGCGGTGGCGGACGCCCAGCGCAAGAACCCCTCGGCGTCGGGCATCGTCCCGGGCAGCAGGAGGGCGTCGCCATCGACCGCGGCCGACAGGCGGCCCTCCCGGTCGCCGTAGAGGAGTCCCGGGAGCACCGGGACCCCCTGCCGGCTCACGGCGGTGAGCGAGGGCACCATGGAGGCGACGGCCACCCCGGCCAGGCGGTGGTCCCCGTCTGCCGCGACCTGCTCGGTCACCTGCTCGAACGCCTTGCGCGGGCCGGCCCGCCACGCACGTTTGGCGTCGTGGCGCAGGATGTCGGGCTCGGGAGCCACGACGCTGTGGGCGACCCTGCTGCGGGCGATGACCGTCCCGTCCTCGTCCACCGCCAGGGCCTTGACCGACGTCGTCCCGACGTCGACCCCGACCGTGACGGCTCGCGCCGACGGACTCACGAAGCTGACACACGTGTCATGATCACGTCATTATGGACGACGTCCGCTGTGGAAGGAGAGGATCGCACGAATGACACGCTCCCGGCCGAAGGCCCTGGTGACGGCGGCCGTGAGCGGCCCCGGTCTCGACCTGCTGCACCAGCTGGCGGATCTCGTGCTCGATTCATGGCTCGACCAGCCCACGTTGCGGATCTACAACGCCTCCCAGCTGGCCGAACGGGTCGCCGCCGAGGGGGCCTCCATCGTCATCGTGGAGAGCGACGTCTGCGGGGCCGAGCTCTACGAGCAGCCCATCATCGCCGTGTGCAGCTGCCGGGGTGACCCGACCAACGTGGACGTGCCGGCCGCCACCGCCGCCGGTGTACCCGTCCTGCGGGCCCCGGGGCGCAACGCCGACGCCGTGGCCGAGCTGGCCGTGGCCCTGCTCTTCGCCGCCACCCGGGGCATCGTCCCGGCGGACCGCGACGTGCGGGAGGGTCAGATCTACCGCGACGGGAAGATCCCCTACCAGCGCTACCGGGCCTGGGAGCTGGCCGGCAAGACCGTCGGCCTGGTGGGCCTCGGGGCCGTCGGGCGCGCGCTGCGGTGGCGCCTGCGGGGCCTCGGCATGGACGTCATCGCCTACGACCCCTACGCGCCCGACGCCACGAGCTCGCTCGACGAGCTGTTGGCGCGTGCCGACGTCATCTCCATTCACGCCCCGGTCACCGAGGAGACGACGGGTCTGATCGGCGCCGACGCGTTCGCCAAGATGCGCGACGGCGTCGTCTACCTGAACACGGCACGGGCCAAGATCCACGACACCGACGCGCTGGTCGCCGCGCTGGCGTCGGGCAAGGTCGCCGCGGCGGGACTCGACCACTTCGAGGGTGAGCACCTGGCGCCCGACCACCCGCTGACGACGTTCCCTCAGGTCGTGCTCACGCCGCACATCGGCGGTGCCACCTACGACACCGAGTCCAACCACACGCGCACCATCGCCGAGGACCTGTGCCGCCTCATGGCGGGGGCGCGGCCCCTGCACATTGTGAACCCCGAGGTCCTGACGGACTGACGTGGCGGACTGACGTGGCGGCGCGCCAACCGACCATCATCGCCACCTCCATCGGGTTCCAGCCCGAGGGGCCCGACCCGGCCAACCTGCGGCCCGGGCCCTCCTACCGCCTGGCGGCGGACCTGGCCGGCGCGGGCGAGCACCCGCGCCTGTGCATCATCGCCACGGCCGTGGGCGACGACTCGACCCGGCTGGCAGCGGCGCACAACGCGTTCTCCAAGCTCGGCTTCATCAGCTCGCACCTGACCCTGTTCCCCATGCCCAACGTGCCCGACGTCCGGGCCCACCTCCTGGCGCAGGACGTGATCTGGGTGGGCGGGGGCAGCACCGCCAACCTGCTGGCGCTCTGGCGCCTGCACGGACTCGACGTGGTCCTGCGCGAGTGCTGGGAGGCGGGCGTCGTGCTCAAGGGCGTCTCGGCCGGCTCCCTTTGCTGGCACGTCGGCGGGACGACCGACTCCTTCGGTCCCGACCTGGAGCCGATCACCGACGGGCTCGCGTTCCTCCCCTACGCCAACAGCCCGCACCACGACGTGGAGGAGCAGCGACGGCCCCTGATCCACCGGCTCATCGCCGAGGGCACGCTGCCGGACGGCTACGCCACGGAGAACGGCACGGGCCTGGTCTTCTACGGGACCGAGCTCGTGGACGCCTTCACCGAGGTGGAGGGCAAGCTGGCCTACTCGCTGACCCGGGACGGTGAAGTCACGCGCGAAACCGCACTCGACACGCGGCTCCTCTGAGCGCCGCTCACGGTCGTACCGAGCCACCCTCGCCGGCGAAGAGCGTGACCGGCGGGCATTCGTCAACCGTTGCCGGGTTCGGCTCGACCCTTCGGGTCATTGGCCCTCCGACACACCCACCGGTTGCGCCGGGGCACTTTTCCGAATGAGACGTCGGCGGACATTCCAAGCGGCTTCTGCGGCACGTCCTCGTACCGAATGCTGGTTGAATGCCAAAATTCGATAGGTCGGTTCGCGCACCATCCCCCATCGTTGATGCCAGTCCTGCCACACCGTGCAGTCGATCCGGTCTATCTCAGGATTTTCGCAGCACGCCTCGACCAAGTTGGCCATGAGCACGTTTCCGGGGGACAGACGCCCGAGCTGCTCGTCGTATGTCACTTTCATGAGAACGAGGGTGCTGCCGACGTACACGCAGATCTGGGAAGCGACAGGTCGGCCTCCGACAACGAGCGAACGAATCTGGGCAGTGTCCTCCGTGCGGAGATAGTGGCCAAGCACATCCCGCCACGCTGGCCTGTTCGAGAGTGCAGTTCCCTCAGCACCCTTCCACCCGGATGCTTCCAGTGCGACGAATCGTTCATACGCCGCGGGCAATTCGGCTCCCGTCGACACGACCACTTCGCTGCTCCCTGATGCGGCAATGCGTCCTCGGGCCTTTCGAACGGAATCACGCATGTTCTTGGGCAGGCTTGGCCACCATTCTCCTGCTCGTGAGCGGGTGTCGAGAATTCCGACACCGCCGTCGGGTTCCTCCTTTGCCCAACCCTTGCTCGCAGCGAGTACCACCCAGGGCGATCCGGCCCGACGGGACCTGATGTTCACGACATCCCAGGGGCCCGCAGCTCTGAGGAGGTCGTCGATCTCGACCGACGGGGCGGCGGCATTCGAGCCGAGAAGAGAGTCCGTGAACGGATATCCCATGTCCCCGACGCGAACGTCCGAGAGGACCCTCAATCGAAGCCCCGCTCGTCCGGGGCGGAGACGTCGAAGGACCGAGACGGCTGCTGGCTGGTCTGACTCCATGACGACGTCCCACACCGCGTTCTCGTCGACAAGCGTGGCAATGCTGTCCATCCACGCCAGACCTTGAAAGTAGTACCGGGCATCCACGTCAAGCTGCTGCCACGCCCAACGAACGCCCTCAAAGCCGCCGCTTCCCGTGTGACTGGTTTTCACAACGACCGGACTCTGAAGACCCTCGCCATTATCACGCACCTTCCCGATCTTAGAGACACAAGGAGGTCCTTCCCGGTACCTCCACGTTCGCTGGTGAGGGTCCGCACACGCCGGATGGCGGTCAGAGAGTTCCCGACGACAACGTCACTGTCTCGGGAGGTCATCCTGATCCAACTGACACGCACCCGTGACCGTGCCGTGAATCCACCGGCCGTCCAGCGGACACTTCCGCACAATTCATCCGGACCTCGTCTCCCCGACGTCGTGGTGGATCAGGGAAAGTAGACCCGGCGCCGGATGCACTCCTGCGTCCGTCCGACAATCGTGCCGAGCTCCCACGCGATCCCCCACCCCCATGGACCCTCTCTTCGGACCGCCCGGGCCACGGTCCACCGCATGGGGCCCGCCACGTTGCGGAGTGATCGCCGCTGGAGTCCCTCCGATCGGTAGCGCTCGTATAACCACACGGCCGAGCGTCCGTAGCTGCGTGACTTCTTGAACGCCGCCCTGGCGTTCGGCGGACGCCGCACGTGCATCACGGCGTCGTGCTGTCTCCCGAAGCTCGCCCCCAGAGCAAACGCCCTCCACGTGTAGTCGATGTCCTCTGCGCACATGAGGGTCACGTCGAACGGACCCACTTTCTCGCACACCGCTGCGCGCGTGCCCAGCACGCACCCCGGCAATGCCGGACGGAATCCGTGGTACACCGGCAGCCCGTCGTTCGCCGCCAGCTCCTTGCGGGCACACCATGGGTTCAGGGTCGTCGTATCGATGAAGCCACCGACGACGTCGTACTGCTCGAGGGCCTCCGACATCTTTTCGACGTACTCCTCGTCCGCCTCGTCGTCAGCGTCCACGAAGATGAGATGGCTGCCACGCGCGGCAGCGATGCCCGTGTTGAGCGCTCGTGACTTCCCGGGCGTCTCCTCCCGCAGCAATTGGAAATCCGGCAGGCGGTTCGCGAACTCCGCAGCCGTCGCCGCGGAGGCATCGGTCGAGCCGTTGTCGATGACGATGACCTCCCAAGGAAACGAGCATGCCTGGCGCTCGAGTGCCTCCAGCTGCTTGCGGAGATCCGGCTCTCCGTTGCGCACCGGCAGGATCACGCTGACCCGGACGGACCCATCGGCAGTCATGCGCCGATTTCGGTCCCTGCCGCGTCCTCTGGCTCGGGCTCGAGCTGGAGCAGGCGGGCCAGGCGTGGGCGGCACCACGTCACTGACTCCAACGGGAATGCCGCGTCTTCGTCCTGGAAATCGTCCTTGTAAGGCTGGTCACCCACTCCGAGGTCGACGATCTCACATCCGGCGCGCGCCGCGGCGTCCAGCGCCTCGAGCAGCGCTGCGATGCCGGGCCCGAGCTTCGACCATTCCGGGTCGTAGCCCGTGAGCCACGCGCTCATCCTCGATCCGGCACGCACAGCCAGCGATCCCCCGATGAGGAGGTCATCTCGCTCGATCACCGACAGGCGGAAACGGCCCGGGGCCGAAAGCTCCAGGGCAGCGCCGATTGCCTCAACCATGTCGTCCTCGAATCGGTAGCCCTCGCCCCCTCGCTCCTCCTTACGTCGGACGTAGAGCGGTTGCAGGCGAGGGAGGCGCTCCATGATCTCGGCCGGCTCGATGGTGGTGTAGAGCCGGAACCCCTGTTCTGCGCTTCGGCGCGCGCGGCGTCCGACGGTCCGCCTGAATTCTCCGTTGCGCTGCGCGAGCCATACGTCGATCCCTGCCGCCACGCTCGTATAGAAGGAGCTGTACCGTGCCATGCCCGTGGCGACCCAGTCGGGGCCCGACAGGTGGTCGCGGAAAGCCGCCGTCCACGGCGATCCTCCGGGGAGCCAGTAGAGCGTCGCCAGATTGACCGACTGCGCGTGCCCGGCGAAGTCTTCGAGCACCGCCCGGGCGACCTCGTTGGCCCGGTCGGGCTGAGCGATCGGGACCGCACCGAACATCATGTCCGTGGCAGGCGCAACGAGCCGCACCCGGTCGCGAGCCATCGGCTCGGCGACGAAGGGCAGGACCCCAAGGACCTGGTCATCCTCGGTGGCAACCCAGATGCGCAATTCCAACTCCGGGCTCATCATGTGCTGCGCCCACGCAGCGACTATCCCCCCCGCGGAACGCGGAGCCGAGACCAGGTCAGCCAGCGCCTCCCAACCATGGAGATGGTGTTGCAACCGGGCGACGTCGGTGACCAATTCGATGTCCACGGGAGAAGTCAGTATAGGGAACGCGCCCTCTGACGACGGCGCGTCGCGTGGCCGGTCCGTGGCAGGTTCGCCACGCGCTCACTCAGGAACGCTTTCGGCCCAGTCCGACCCGGCGTGGACGGTGTCGGTGTCACGGCCGGAGCGGAGCACCCGGCCCGGCACGGCCCCGGTGAAGTCCCCGTCGTGGACGATCTCGGACCCGTTCACGAACACGTGGCCGATCCCCTCCGCCTCGGCGTAGAGGCGACTCGCCCCGCCGGGCAGGTCGTCACGGGTCCGCACCGGGCCGTGGCCGATGGTAGACGGGTCGAGCACGACCACGTCGGCGAAGGCCCCCGGGACCAGGCGACCGCGGTCGCGCAGCCCGTAGAGGCGGGCCGGGACGTCGGTGAGCAGCCGTACCGCGTCCTCCCAACTGAGCAGGCCGCGGGCCCGCACGCCATCGCCGAGCATGGAGGTCGAATAGACGGCGCCGCACATGGTGTCGAGGTGCGCGCCGGCATCGGAGCCGCCCACGATCGCCCGCGGGTCCTGCCATGTCTCGGCGCGCAGCCTCCAGTCCTCCTCCGACTCGGGGATGGGCGGACGGAGCCCGGTGCGCAACCCGTCGGCCACCACCACGTCGAGCAGCGCGTCGAAGGGCTCCACGCCGCGCGCCCGCGCCACCTCGCCAACGGTACGACCTTCGGCGTCGGCGTTCTCTGGGGCGAAGGTCTCCTCGATCATGAGGCGGTCCCAGACCGCGAGGTGCCGCAGGATCCCCGCCTCGTCCGACTGCGCACCGGCGTCGAGCCGGCGCCGCGTCCCGGGGTCCGAGAAGGCCGCGATGCGCTCGGTCAGGGGCAGCGCGAAGACCTCGCGCCACCCGGGCAGCCCGTCGAGGATGGCACCGTGCTCGAAGCTCAGCCGCAGCTGCATGGTGTGGGGAAGCGTGAGCGCCACCACGGTGGCGCCGCGGGCCGCCGAAGCCGTGCCCGCGGCGAGCTGGCTCCAGACACCGTCGGGGTTCATGGCCGACACGCCGAGCACGTTCCAGTTGACCGGGCGGTCCGCCAGGAGCGACATGGTCGAGAGGAAATCGATCTCCTCCTCGGTGAACCCGTTGAGGCAGCCCGGCACGATGAGCTCGACGGTCGTGCCAGCGTGCTCGCGCACGGCGCCGGCGAGGCGCTCCAGCTCTTCCCGGCCGGCGGCGCGCGACGGGACGGGTTGGCCGTCGCCGTCGTTGTGGGTGTGCACCTGGGAAGTCGAGAAGCCGAGTGCGCCCTCGGCCAGGGCTGCGTGCAGCGCGGCCTCCATGGCGTCGGTGTCCCCCGCCGTCGCCACGCCACCGACGGCACGATCGCCCATGACGAGGCGGCGGAGCGTCGAATGCCCCACCAGGAAGCCGGCGTTGACGCCGATGCGGCCGTCGAGGCGCCCGAGCCAGTCGCCGAAGGAGGACCAGTCCCAGGGCAGTCCGGCGCGGAGGGCGGCGAGCGGCATGCCTTCGACCCGCGCCATCATGCGCGAGATGTAGTCGACGTGCTCCGGCGCGATCGGCGCCAATGAGAACCCGCAGTTTCCACCGAGCACCGTGGTCACGCCGTGCAGCGGCGAGGGGCTGGCGTTGGGGTCCCAGAACAGCTGGGCGTCGTAGTGGGTGTGCAGGTCGACGAAGCCGGGGGTGACGAGCATGCCGGTGGCGTCGATCACGGTGTCGGCACCGACTCCGGCATCGGGCCCGATGGCGCACACGCGCTCACCCTCCACGACCACGTCGGCCCGAACCGGAGGGGCGCCGGTCCCGTCGACGACGGTCCCACCGCGCACGGCCACGGTCACGACGCCGCCGCCTGCTCCGCCGGGCCCGGCCGGCGCACCCGCACCCGCTGGCGGGCGAAGGCCTGCATGCCCTCGGCGCCCAGCTCGACGCCGAAGCCGGACTGCTTCCAACCCCCCATCGGCGCGTGCATGTCGATGGCCGACAGGCCGTGCGCGTTGACGAACACCGTTCCCGCCGACAGCCGGGACGCCACGTCCGCCGCCAGCGCGTCGTCGTTGCTCCACACCGAGGCGCACAGTCCGTACGGCGTGTCGTTGGCCGCGTCGACCGCCCGGTCGATGTCGTCGTAGGGGATGACGGGCAGCGCGGGGGCGAACTGCTCCTGCCGCACGATGCCACTGTCCGCGGGCGGCGCCACCACGAGCGCCGGGGAGACGAAGTACCCGCCCGTCCCCGCGTCCTCGTCCCGCACCCGGCCCGGGTGCAGGACCGCAGCGCCCAGGGCGGCCGCGTCGGCGACCAGCCCCTCCACGCGGTCGCGGGCGGCCGCCGTGTGCACCGGGCCCATGGTGACCCCGTCGGCCAGGCCGTCGCCGACCACCTCGGCCGCGAGCCGGCCGGCCAGCGCGTCGATCGTCTCGTCCAACCGGTCGCGGTGCACGTACAGGCGCTTGATCGCCATGCACACCTGCCCGCTGGTGACGAAGGCCGCCTCGACGATGCGTTCGGCCAGCGCCGCGTCTCCCCGGACGTCCGGCGCCAGGATGGCGGCGTCGTTGCCGCCGAGCTCCAGCACCACCGGGCGGGTGGTGGCGGCCGCGGCGGCCATCACGGCCTGGCCGGTGCCGACGCCGCCGGTGAAGGAGACCATGTCGACGTCGGGGTGGCCCACGAGCGCTGCACCGAGGGCCGCCTTGGGGCCGTTCACGACGTTGAGGACGCCCGGCGGCAGTGCGGCGGCCATGGCGGCCGCCACGAGGAGCACCGTCCCCGGGCAGGTGGGTGGTGCCTTGACCACGACGGTGTCGCCGGCCAGCAGCGCGGGAAGGACCTTGTTGGCCATGACCGACACCGGCCAATTGAAGGGCAGGATCGCCGCCACCACGCCGTGGGGCACCCACTCGATGCGCGTGGCCCCGCCGCCGAGGTCACGCGGGGCGAGCGCCCCGGCCACCAGTGGGGCGAAGGCCGAGGCCATGCCGGCCATGGTGGCGGTGTCGAAGACCGCCTCGAGGTGCGTCTTGCCGTGCTCCCGGGTCAGGAGCCGGGCCAGACTCAGCTCCTCGACCGCCGCCACGCCGGCCCCGGCGGCGGCGGCGACCCTGGCGGCGCGGTCGTCCATGGCCAGCGAGGCCCAGCCACGCTGCGACCGGCGGGCGGCGGCCACGGCCAGGTCGAGTTGCGCCGGCGACGTCGACGGGGCGTCGAGGACGACCTCGGACGGCCGGGCCGGGTTGGTCACGGGATAGGTGCCGGCGCCCCCGGCCACCACCTCCCCGTCGACCAGCAGGCCGACGCGGGTGATGACGTCCTCGACGTGTGTGGTCATGCGCACCCCCCGGGCCCGACGACGTTGCTGACGATAGTGTCACCTTCTCGTGGGAGCCGTCGAGACAGGGCCCGCACCCGGACGGGCCACCCTCCTGCCCGATCCCGAGCCGCGCACGATCCGGGTGCCCGTGATCTCGGTCGACGACCATCTCATTGAGCCACCCGACCTCTTCGAGGGTCGCCTGCCGGCGTCCCTCCAGGATGCAGCCCCCCGGGTGGTCGAAGACGAGGACGGCACGCAGTCCTGGGTCTTCGAGGGGAACCGCTATCCCAACGTGGGCCTGAACGCGGTCGTGGGTCGCCCCCCGGCCGAATGGAGCATGGAACCGGCGCGCTTCGACGAGATGCGCCCGGGCTGCTTCGACATCGGGGCCCGGATAGAGGACATGGACCTGGCCGGCGTGTGGGCCTCGCTGTGCTTCCCGTCCCTCGTGTCGGGCTTCTGCGGTGCCGTCTACTCGCGCGCCGCCGACCGCGACCTGGGCCTCGCCTGCCTGCGCGCCTTCAACGACTGGCACCTCGAGGAATGGGCCGGCCCGCACCCCGAGCGGATCATCCCGCTGCAGCTGCCCTGGCTGGCCGACGTGGAGGTGGCGACGGTCGAGGTGCGCGCCAACGCGGCACGCGGCTTCAAGGCGGTGAGCTTCCCCGAGTTCCCGGCCCAGCTCCGCCTCCCGTCCGTCTTCAGTGGCGAGTGGGACCCCTTCTTCGCCGCCTGCGAGGAGACGGGCACCGTCGTGTGCCTACACACCGGGGCCGCGTCGTGGGCCCCGCTCCCCTCGCCCGATCCCCCCTTCGAGCTGCTGCCCACCGTGTTCCCCGTCAACGCGCTGCTGGCGGCGGCCGAATGGCTGTGGTCCGGCGTCCCTCTGCGCTTCCCGGCGCTGGCGGTGGCCATGTCCGAGGGCGGCATCGGCTGGGTGCCCATGCTGATGGACCGGGCCGACTACGTGCTGGCGCACTCGGCGTCAGGAACCGAGAGCCACGCCTGGCCTTCCGACCTGCTCCCGAGCGAGGTGCTACGCCGCAACTTCTGGTTCTGCTCCATCGACGACCCGTCGGCCGTGTCGCAGCGCCATGTCATCGGCGTCGACCACATCATGGTGGAGAGCGACTACCCGCACGCCGACTCCTCGTGGCCCGACACCCAGGACGTGCTCGCCGCGACCTGGGGCACGCTGCCCGACGACGAGCTGCGCGCCGTGGCCGGCGGCAACGCCTCCCGGCTCTTCCGCCACCCCCTGCCGGCGCTCGACGACTGGCGCCGGGCCGGCGCCATGAGCGGACTCGCCCCATGAGCGCCACGGGCGGGACCACCCCGTTGCCGCCCCGGGCCGGCCCGGTGGTCGACGCCGACGGGCACGTGATGGAGCCGATCAGCGCCTGGGGCGGGTTGCCCGAGGCGCACCGCCCGGTGGTCACGGCGGACGCGCACGGCCTCGAACACGTGAGCGTCGGCGGTTCCGAGATCCTGGCCGTCCCGCTGGGCACGCTGGCCCGCCCGGGCTCCGCCTTCGACGACCCCGCGTCGTTCCGCCCCCTGGCCGACGCCCAGCCCGGCGGCGGCGACCCGGTGGCCCGGCTGGCCGACATGGACGGCGAAGGCATCGACCAGGCCGTGCTCTACCCCACGCTCGGGCTGTGCTTCTCGGTGGTCGAGGACGCCGGGGCGGCGGTCGGCCTGGCCGTGGACTACAACGACTGGCTGGCCTCGTACTGCGCCGCGGACCCGTCACGGTTGTTCGGCGCCGCGCTGCTGCCGCTGCAGGACCCCACCGCCGCCGCGCGCGAGCTGCGCCGGGCCGTCACCCAGCTCGGCTTCCGGGCAGGCTTCGTCCGCCCCAACCCCTGCCTCGGCCGCTCGCTGTCCGACCGTGCCTACGACGTCGTCTGGGACGCCGCCGAGGAGCTGGGCGTGCCCATCGGGATCCACGAGGGCAGCTCGGTGATCGTGCCGACACTCGGGTCGGACCGCCCGTTCAACCCGCTGGTGCTGCACGCCGTGTCGCACTCCTTCGAGCAGATGCTGGCCTGCGCCCAGCTCATCGCGTTCGGGGTGTTGGAGCGCCATCCCCGGCTGCGCTGCATCTTCCTCGAGTCCTCCGGCGGGTGGGCCCCGTTCTGGCTCGAGCGCCTCGACGAGCAGGCGGAGTCGTTCGGCGGCTACTGCCCCGACATGAAGCTGCGGCCCTCGGAGTACTTCGCCCGCCAATGCGCCATCAGCTTCGAGGTCGGCGAGCGGACGCTGCCGGCGCTGGCGCCGTTCGTGGGCCCTCGGCGCATCGTGTGGGGCAGTGACTACCCGCACCACGACGCCACCTTTCCCGGCGCGGTGGACGCGCTACGGGCGACGATCGCCCCCTGCCCGACGGCCACCCAGATCCGAGTGCTCGGCCTCAACGCCCGGGAGCTCTACGGGTTGCCACGCCGCCGGGACGGGGTGGCCGGCCTGATCGACGACTATTTCGCCGCCGTGACGGCGCGGGATCCCGGGCTCGTCCGGCGCGTCTTCGCGCCCGACGCCACCTTCGACGTGGACGGCGACCGCCGCCGCGGGCACGACGACATCCTGGCGTACTACACCGAGCACACCTTCGTGTTCGAGGACTTCCGCCCGGACCCGGCACCACTGCAGATCGACGGCACGACGGTCACGGTGGACATCGACGTCCACCTCGGCGGGACCGAACGCACGGTGCGCGACGTCTTCGAGACGGACGGCTCGCGCATCACGGCGCTGCGCGTCCGGGGGTTCGCCGACGTGCTGCGGGCCGCCGACCGGCCCTGAGCGGGCGGGGTCAGGCGGCGGGCTGCGGCTGCGGCTGCGGCCCGCGCAGGAGCCGACCGGGCCGCTCACCCGTCGCCGCGTCGTGCTCGCGCACCACGACGCCCGACTTGACCGTGGCGGTGTAGCCGCGGGCGCGCTGGATCAACCGCTTCCCGGACCCGGGGAGGTCGTAGACCATCTCGGGTGGCTCGAGGGCCAGCGCGTCGTGGTCGATCACGTTCACGTCCGCCAGGTAGCCGGGCGCCAGGAGCCCGCGGTCGCGGAAGCCGTAGAGCTCGGCCGTGCGCCTGGTCTGCAGGTGCACCACCGTCCCCACCGGCAGCCCCTCGCCGCGGGACCGGTCGCGCGCCCAGTGCGTGAGCATGAACGTGGGCAGGCTGGCGTCGCACAGCACCCCGCAGTGCGCGCCGCCGTCGCCGAGGCCGAGCACCGTGGCCGGGTGGACGAGCATCTCGCGCACGGCGTCGAGGTCGCCCGCCGCGTAGTCGAGCAGCGGGAGGTAGAGCAGCTCCGTGCCGTCACGCCCGAGCATCAGGTCGTAGAGGACCTCGTCGGTGCTCCGCCCCTCGGCGGCCGCGATGGCGGTGACGCTGCGCTCGGGCGGGGGCTCGTAGTCCGGCGGGTCGCCCAGCGGGAAGAGCTTGTGGAGGTTGGCCCGCAGCAGCTCGACGAAGCCGCCCGGGCGGGGCGCCTCGCCGAGGATGGCGGCCCGCACCTCGGGCGTGCGCAACCGGGCCACCCGCTCGGCGAGCGGGAGCCCGGCGATCTCCTGGTAGGCGCGGTGGTGGGCGAAGGGGTGCGTGGTGGACTGGAAGCCGACCATCAACGACGTCGGCTTGCCCGCCACCTGGGGCACCAGCCAGGCGCCGCGCCGGTTGGCGGCGACGCCGCGGTCGATCCACTCACGCCACAGGTCGGGGGCGAAGTCCGCCTGCAGCACCTGGTAGGTGACGGGCACGCCGGCGCGGACGGAGATCTCCGACATCCAGGCGAACTCGTGGTCGAGGTCCCGCATGTCGCTGGCCACCGAGAAGACGCGGTGCCCGGCCTTGCCGAGCGCCTCGCCGATCGCCACCAGCTCGACGGCCGCCGCCGTCGTCCCCGCCGCCAGCTCGCCGTCCTTGGCCCGGTGCAGCACCGTGCGCGTCGTCGAGGCGCCGATGGCGCCCGCGTGCACGGCCTCGCGCACGATGGCCGCCATCTCGGCGATCTCCTCGGCCGTCGCCGGGTCGTTGCCCCGGCCCTCGCCGAGCACGTAGGCCCGCAGCGCGCCGTGGGGCACCAGGCTCGCCACGTCGAGCACCCGCGCCGTGCGCTCCACCTCGTCGAGGTACTCGCCGAAGCTCTCCCAGTTCCACGTCATGCCCTCGGCCAGCGCCGTGCCGGGGATGTCCTCCACGCCCTCCATGAGCTGAATGAGCCACTCGCGGTCGCTGGCGCGGGCCGGCGCGAACCCGACGCCGCAGTTGCCCATGACGACGGTCGTCACACCGTGCCAGCCCGAGGGCGAGACCTCGGGGTCCCAGGTGGCCTGGCCGTCGTAGTGGGTGTGGATGTCGACCCAGCCGGGCGTGACGAGTTGGCCCTCGGCGTCGACTTCGCGGCGGGCCGGGCCGTCGACCTCGCCCACGGCGGTGATGATGCTGCCGTCGACGGCGACGTCGCCGACGCGGGTGTCTCCGCCCGAGCCGTCCGCGATCGTGCCGCCCCGGATGATCAGGTCGTGCATGGCTGCGCTCTCCTTGTCCGCTTCTTGGGGTCCGGCGTCGTGGGTCCGCCCGCCGGCCGCGCTCCCCCCGGAAGCAGGCGGTGGGCTACACCCAGCTTCGCAGCTTTTCGATCATGGCGACCGGGTCGGCGCCCACCGGGGTGACGTTGAGGTGGGTCACCCCGGCCTCGGCGAGCCCGGCCACCCGCTCCTTGATGTAGGACTCGGGACCGCACAGCGACGTCGCCTCGAGCAGCTCGGCCGGCACGAGCGCCGCCGCCTCGTCCTTCTTGCCCGACAGGTAGAGGTCCTGGATCTCCGCCGCCTCCTCCTCGTAGCCGTAGCGGCAGGCCAGCGCGTTGTAGAAGTTCCTCCCCTTGGCGCCCATGCCCCCGATGTAGAGGGCGGCCATGCCGCGCCCGAGCTCGCGGATGGGCCCGACCTCGGACTCCTCGCCGATGGCGAGGATGCCGCCGGCGGCGATCTGGAGCGTGCCGAGCGAGGGGTCGCGCTTGGCGGTCCCCTCGGACAGCGCGGGGCCGAAGACCTCCTTCGCCTTGTGGGGGACGAAGAAGAGCGGCAGCCACCCGTCGGCGACCTCGGCCGTCATGGCGACGTTCTTCTCCCCGAGGGCGGCCACCCAGATCGGGATGCGGGGCCGCACGGGGTGGTTGATGAGCTTCAGCGCCTTGCCCAGTCCCGTGCCCTGATCCGGCGGGAGCGGGATGTGGTACACCGCGCCGTCGTGGGTCAGCGGCGCCTCGCGGGCCCACACGTCGCGGCAGATGTCGATGATCTCGCGGGTCCGGGTGAGCGGTCGGTCGTAGGGCACGCCGTGGAAGCCCTCGATCACCTGGGGCCCCGACGCGCCGAGGCCGAGCTGGCAGCGGCCGTCCGAGATCGCATCGATGCCGGCGGCCGTCATCGCGATCAGCGTCGGTGTCCGCGTGTAGATGGGCAGGATGGCGGCGCCGATGTCCACCCGCTCCGTCTTGGCGGCCAGGTACCCCATGAAGCTCGGGGCGTCGTAGCTGTACGCCTCGGCCACCCAGACCACATCGAGGCCAACCTTCTCCAGCTCGGCGGCCTGGCGCGCGGACTCGGCGAACCCGCCGGCGTAGCTCAGCTGCATGGACAGCTTCACGCGGTCCTCCCTTTCGTCTTCGGGGTCTTGGTCTTGGTCTTGTTCATGATGTTGGTCTTGGTCTCGGTGTTCGTCGTCGCCGTGGCCCCGGTGGTGCTCCGGCACGGGGCCGAACGGAATCGGCCAGAAAAGAGTATCCTAAACTCCCTCGAGGTCCGGCCGCCCGTAGCATCGCAGCCATGGGCACCCGCATCGAATTCGTGCTCTTCGACCTCGGCGGCGTGCTGATCGAACCGGGTGGGGTGGGCCCCATGCGGGAGCTGAGCCGGATCGACACCGACGAGGAGCTCTGGGCCCGCTGGCTGAGCTGCCGCTGGGTGCGGCGCTTCGAGGCCGGCCTGTGCTCACCCGATGCGTTCGCCGCCGGTGTCGTGGCCGACTGGGATCTCGACCTCGGGCCGGCCGCGTTCCTCGAGGAGTTCTCCGGATGGGTGAACACCCCGTATGAGGGCGCGCTCGAGCTGGTGGCCAGCGTGCGCGACGACGTCGGCATGGGCTGCCTGTCCAACATGAACGAGGTCCAGTGGCACGCCAACGACGAGGCGGGCGCGATCACCGGGGCCTTCGCCCTCCGCTTCCTCTCCTTCGAACTGGGGCTGGTCAAGCCCGACCGCCGGGTCTTCGAGGCGGTCGCCTCGCGTCTCCCGGTCCCGCGCCAACGCGTGCTCTTCCTCGACGACAACGCCGCCAACGTCGCCGGAGCCGAGGCGAGCGGGTTCGAGGCCCGTCACGTGCGCGGGGTCGAAGAGGCGCGCCGGGTGCTGCGGGCCGAGGGCGTCCTGGGCAGCTGATTAGACGCTTCTCGTTGGTCAGGAGCTGGCGGCGACCATCCGGGCGTTGAGCGGCTTCCCGCCCTCCGAGCCGTCGAAGGCGGCGCTCCCGAAGGAGAAGACACCGCCGTCGGCGGCGAATTCCCAGTAACCCTGGCCGTCCGGCGTGGCCGCGATGCCGACGATCGGTTGGTC
>PMPX01000124.1 GCA_003169235.1 Acidimicrobiaceae bacterium
ACCTCGGGCCAGTTCTTCTCGCCCTTCATGATCTTGGAGAGCGCCCGCAGCGACAGCAGGCGCGCCAGCTCGATCTCCGTCCACACCTTCGCGATGCGGTCCCGCAGCGACGGGTCGTCGAGGGCGGCGGGGTTGACCGACCTGGCCGCGGCGACCATGGCGCGCAGGTCGGCGGCGAGGATGGCGATCTGCGACGCGATGCCGACGCGCTCGTAGCCGAGGGTGCCCATGGCGACCATNNGATGCGCACGTCGGTGAAGAAGATCTCGTTGAAGAGTTCCTCGCCGGCCATGTCGCGGATCGGCCGCACGTCGATCCCCGGGGTCTTGAGGTTGAGGATGAACGCCGTGATCCCCTCGTGCTTCTTGCCGCGCTCAATGGCGGTGGGGTCCGTCCGCAGCAGGAACAGGCCCCAGGTGGCGAGGTGGGCGGAGGAGATCCAGATTTTCGACCCGTTGACGACGTACTCGTCGGTGTCCGCGTCGTACGTCGCCGTCGTCCGCAGGTTGGCCAGGTCGTTGCCGGCCATGGGCTCGCTGAACCCCTGGCACCAGTGCTCCTCCGCCTCGAGGATGGAGGGCAGCCACTGCGCCTTCTGCTCCTCGGTGCCCCAGGCGATGATCATCGGGCCGATCTGCCAGATGCCGTTCGTGTTGAACATGCCCGGGGTGCGGTACTCGGCCATCACCTCGGAGTAGAGGAGGCGCTGCATGGCGTTGATGGTCCGCCCCTGGGCGTACTCGGGACCCCAGTGGATGGCGGCCCACCCGCCCTCGTGCAGCTTGCGCTGCCACTTCTGGCGCCGCTGCTGGCTCGCCTCGCCGCTCAGGCTGGCATCGTCCCCGAGGGACTCGGCCTCCAGGAAGGGCGGCAGGTGCTCGTCCAGCCAGGACCGGAGCTCGTCGCGAAATTTCTCGTCCTCTGGTGCCAGGGCAAAATCCACGGGGGGAAGGGTATCCGACCCGCCGTGTACTGTGACGCCAGTGTCAGGGAACGGCGAGGCGCTGGTCGACCCGGCCCAGTTGACCGCAGACTTGACCGGAGACTTGACCGCACACTTGACCGCACACTTGACCGAGCCGATCGACCTGACCGAGCTGACCTAGGGGGAGGCCGTGGATTTCACGTACGACGACGAGCAGCTTGCACTCCAAGAGGTGGCGCGCACCGCGCTGGAGCGCGAGTGCGGGCCGCAGCTGCTGCGCGAGCTGGCCGAGGACCCGGCGGGGATCACGCCTGCGCTGTGGTCGACGCTGGTCGACCTCGGCTGGACCGGCCTGCTGGTGCCCGAGGAGCAGGGCGGCACCGGCGTCGGCCTGCTCGAGACGTGCATCGTCCTGGAGCAGATGGGGCGGATCCCGCTGCCCGGCCCGTTCTTCTCCTCGTCGGTGGCGGCGGTGCTGGCCGCCCGGGCGCTGGGCGCCACCGAGCTGCTGGCCGACCTGGCCTCGGGCACGCGGCGCGGAACGGTGGCGCTGGGGGAGCAGGGGCACGGCGACCCCGTGGGCACCGTGCGCACCCGGGCCCGGCGCAAGGGGAACCACTGGGTCGTCAGCGGCCAGAAGCCCCTGGTGATGGACGGGCACACGGCGGACTGGGCCATCGTCGTGGCGCGCAGCGAAGAGGGGGTGCGCTCGTACCTGCTCGAGTCGCCGGACGGCGAGCTCGTCCCGTCGCTCGACCCGACGCGCAAGCTGGCCCGGCTGGAGCTGGTCGAGGCGCCGGTCACCCCGTTGGGCCCCCCGGGCAACCAGCTGGGACTGTGGCGGCGCATCGAGGACGACATCGCCATCGGCCTGGCGGCCGAGACGGTGGGCGCCGCCGACCGGGCGCTGTCCGAGGCGATCGCCTACACGTCGGAGCGGGTCGTCTTCGACAAGGTGGTCGCGACGTACCAGACCGTGCGCCACCGGCTGGTCGACATGTTCCAGCAGGTGGAGATGGCCCGGGCCGGGTTCCAGTTCGCGGCCTGGGCGTCGGACACCGAGTCGCCCGAGCGGGCCCAGGCCGCCGCCATGGCGTCGAGCTACGCCGCCGACGCCGGCGTGCGGGTCACGGGCGACGACATCCAGCTGCACGGTGGGGTCGGCTTCACGTGGGCCAACGACGCCCACTTCCTCTTCAAGCGGGTCAAGCAGAACGAGGTCCTCTTCGGCGGCGCGGGAGCGCAGCGCCACCGGCTGGCCTCCATCTTCGTAGAATCCGCCTGATGCAGTTCGAGCTCCGTCCCCTGCAGGGCGCGCTGGCGGAGCGCTACCGGGCGGAGGGTGCCTGGGACGACCGCTCCCTCGGGCAGTTCCTGAGCGACTCGCTGCTCGCCGACCGGGACCGCCGCTTCCGCATCTGGTCGTCCACGAACCCCTACGTCGGGACGGTGGGCGACGCCTACGACGAGGCGCTCCGGGTGGCCGGCGGCCTGCGCGCCCTCGGACTCGGCCCCGGCGACACCGTCGCCTTCCAGCTGCCCAACTGGGTGGAGGCGGCCATCACCTTCTACGCCTGCGCCATGCTCGGCGTGACGCTCGTTCCGATCGTGCACTTCTACGGGCCCAAGGAGGTCGGCTTCATCCTCCGCCAGAGCCGGGCCCGGGCCCTCGTCATCGTGTCCCGCATGGGCCAGCGGGACTTCCTGGCCGAGCTGGCGACCATCCGTGACGGGTTGTCCGACCTGGAGCGGGTGATCGTGGTGGGCGAGCCCTCCGGCGACGACCAGATCCGCTTCGACGACCTGCGCACCGCCGAGCCGATCGCTGGGCCGGTGGCGGTCGATCCCGACGGCGCCGCGCTGATCGCGTACACGTCGGGGACGACGGCGGACCCCAAGGGTGTGGTGCACACGCACCGGACCATCGGGTGCGAGGTCCGGCAGCTGGCGGGCAACCAGGCCCTGCGCGACCGGGCCAGCCTCACGGGCGCGCCGGTCGGCCACGCCATCGGGATGCTCGGTGGCTTGATGTGCCCGCTCGTCAACGGCCGCCCCCTCTACCTGATCGACGGGTGGGACCCGCCGACGGTGCTCAAGGCCATGGTCGAGGAGCAGATCGCCGCCGGGAGTGGCTCGACCTACTTCTTCACGAGCCTGCTCGACTGCCCCGGCTTCGGGCCCGAGCACGTGGAGCTGATGCGCTACACCGGCCTCGGCGGGTCGCCGATCCCCAACGCGGTCTCGGAACGGGCGGACGATCTCGGGATCTCGCTGGTGCGCTCGTACGGCTCCACCGAGCATCCCTCCGTGACGGGCTCCCAGCACACGGACCCGAGGGAGAAGCGGATCCACACCGACGGGTGCCCCATGGCCTGGGTCGAGGTGCGGACCGTCGACGAGGACGGTCGTGACGTGGGGGTGGGGCAGCCGGGCGAGATCCTCACCCGCGGGCCCGACCGCTTCGCCGGCTACACCGACCCGGCCCTCACGGCGGAGGCGGTCGACGAGGAGGGGTGGTTCCGCACCGGTGACGTCGGCGTGCTCGACGCGGAGGGCTACCTGACGATCACCGACCGGGTGAAGGACATCATCATCCGCGGCGGCGAGAACGTGAGTGCCGCCGAGGTGGAGCAGCTGCTGGCCCACATGAAGGGCGTGGCGGAGGTGGCCCTCGTGGCGGCCCCGGACGAGCGCCTGGGGGAGCACGGGTGCGCCTTCTTCCGCATGCAGCCGGGGAGCGACGCCCCCGACCTCGAGGCGGTGCGGACGCACCTGGCCGCCGCCGGCCTGGCCCGCCAGAAGTGGCCGGAGGAGCTGCGGGTCGTGGACGAGCTGCCCCGCACGGCGTCGGGCAAGGTGCAGAAGTTCGTGCTGCGCGCACAGCTCCGGGCGGGCCAGTGAGGCCCGGCCGGTGACACCCCAGCGCCGGCACCAGAAGGTGGACCCGGCACACGGGGGATGGGGGAGATACGCTCCCGCCGGCGTACCCAAGCAGTACAAGCCGGAGCCGGACAAGGGTGGTCGTATGCGCGCTCGCATCCCCAAGCAGCAGATTGAGCTTCTCGGAGCCGTCCCCCTGTTCTCCAGCTGCTCCCATTCCGAGCTCCGCTCCGTCGCGCAGCTCGGGACGCCGATCACGATCGAGAAGGGCGAGGTCCTCATCGCCAAGGACACGGCGGGCCGTGAGTTCTTCCTCGTGTTGTCCGGGGTGGCCTCGTGCCGCATCGGGAGGCGTCAGGTGGCGCAGTTCACCAAGGGCGGTTACTTCGGAGAGCTCGCGCTCCTTCACGGGGGCATCCGCACGGCCGACGTCGTGGCCGAGACGGACATGGAGCTGCTCGTCTTCGACGCCCGGGAGTTCCGGGCCATGCTGATGACGACGCCCGGCATCGGCGTGAAGATGCTGGCTCGTCTGGCCGAGCGCCTGGCCGACGCCGACGCGCACTACAGCAACTGAGCGGACGGCTGCGGCTGCGGCTGCGGGGCTCCGCCTCGGCACTCTCTGCTCGCCGGGCCCGGTGCTCGCACTGAAGCCCGGGCGCGACGAAGCGCCGTTCGGGCAGCCTTCTCACTTCTCGCCTCGAACGCTCCGGGTTGCCTCGAACATTGCGCAATGCCGTCGAGCGTTCGGTGACCCCAACGGGTCGCCCGCGGCCTCGTCGTGAGGCGGGGGCGACCCTGCTCCCGTCATTCCCGTTGCGGCGGCGGCCGCTGGTTCCGGAGCCGGTTGTGGAAGCCGCACAGCAACCGCCCGTTTTCCTGGGTCGTGGCGCCTCCCTGAGACCAGGGCACGATGTGGTCGGCCTGACACCGGCAGCCCGTGACGTCGCACAGAGGATGCCGGCATTCACGATCCCGCAGCTCCACGGCTCGACGGGTCGCCCCGCTGAAGAGCCGCCGTGTGGTCCCGACCTCGATGCGGCCCTTGGGCCCCATGACGGCGCGCTCGAGCTCGGCCGAGCCGAGCCATTCGACGAGCTCGCCCGGAGCCAGGACGATCCCCTCCGCCAGTTCGCACACCCGGCCCGACAGCGTGGGCCAGTCCACGAGGACGGAGAAGAGGGGGGCGGGTCGCGGGGCGTCCGTCCCGACGAGTGCCGATCGCGTCGCCATCTCGACGAGGGCATCGGCCCGGCGCTGCGCCGGCGTGCGGCTCAGATCGCTCACGGTCGGCCTGGCGCCGGCCTCCTCCCGGGCCTTGGCCCAATCGGCGACGAACATCTCGTGCTCGATTCGTTCGAGCTCTCCCGAGACGATCGATCCCGAGATCGGGTCGAGCGTCATCTTGCCGAGGTACATCCCGTCGATGGAGGCCTCGAGATAGACGTCACGCCGAGCCCGCCGGGACTCTGCCGCCTCCTCGGTGCCGTCCGGGTCGGCCAGCTGGTCCCAGTAGGCCACCGTCTGGGCGAACTGCTTGAAGCGCAGCCCCTTGGCCTGGGAGACGAGCATGGCCTCGTCGCGGGCGAGCACCGTTTCGGTCGCCTCGCGGGCCAGGCCGATCATGAGGTCGACGTGGGGGGCGGCGATGGATCCCTCCTCCCAGGCTCCGGCCGTCACCGGGAGGCGGCGGAGCATCCTGCCGCGCCGGACGAAACGCCGCGCCATCGTCCGCGGGATCCGGCACATGGCGGCGATCCAGGCCGTGGCGTTCCTCGCACCGTCCTGGGCCCAGTCACCGGATGCGTCGAACTGCGCCACCGCGCAGGTCGTGAAGGACTCGAGCCGGGAGAGCTCATGGACCAGGCGCGTGACGGACTCGGCATCGCCGTACAGCGACGCTCCCTCGACGACCAATTCGTCGATGGCCTGAGCGAGCGCATCGGTTCCCATGACGACATGGAAACAAAGGGCTGTGACATGAGGCGGCCGTACGAGCGAGCGGCCACACGCAACGCAACGCAACGCAACGNNACGCAACGCAACGCAACGCACCACTCGTTCCAACGCAGCACACGCATCGCGACATTCAGAGCATCCGGACGACCGTTCTCCCGATGACACGAGTGAAGGGTGTCGCGAATGGCGATCTGCATGTACTGCGACAAGGAGATGATGGACGGCGCGAGCTGCACCGGGGAGGCCCTGCGCATCAGCGGGGGAGTCCTGTTGGCCCCCATCCGCTGGGGCGACGAGACGGGCTACGACGCCCTGGACCGCACTGCGCGGTGCGGTGACTGCGGTGTCGCCCGGGGCGGCGTGCATCACCACGGCTGCGACCTCGAGCAGTGCCCGGCCTGCGAGGGCCAGGCGTTGTCGTGCGGCTGCATCGAGGAGGAGGCGATCATGAGACACACCGGATAGCGCGCGACGGAGGGCAACGACCCCCCCAAAGAAAAGAGGAACGCGCCGGAGCTAGATCGAGCCGGGATCGACCACCCGTGTCGCCTTGTAGCCCGCACGCGGGATGGTGTCCCGGTCGAGGATCTGCACCTCGGCGCGCACGCCCAAGGTCTCGCTGAGGCCGGCGACCGCGGCGACGCGCGCCCCCTCACGGACGGCGGGATCGGCCGACGCCACCTCGACCCTGACCACGAGGTCGCCCCCGCCGCCGTCGGGGCGCAGGATCTGGTACTCGAGCGACGGCTCGCGCATCGGCTCCACGCCACGGAGCACGCCCTCGACCTCGGCCAGCTGGAAGCGGGTGCCCTGGCACGACAGCAGGTCCTTGAACCGCCCGCCCCAGAGGCCGCGGGCCGAGGTCTCGCCGCACGGGCACGGGGAGCGGAGGATGGCGCACGCCTCCTCCAGGTCGTACCGCAACAGCCCGTTGTCGCGGTCGAGGGTCGTCACGGTGAGGTTGCCCCACTCCCCGTCGGGCACCTCGAGCCCCGTCGATGGGTCGACGGCCTGCACGACCGCCCAGTCCTCGTGCAGGTGGGCGCCGGGGGAGACGCCGCACGGGCCGCCGACGAAGGAGTAGCACTCGGCCCCCGCGGTCATCAGCGGCATGCCGCCCCGCCCGAGGCCGAAGCCGATCGGCGCCTTCAGTCCCGTCAACCCGGCCTCCTCGAGCGAGATCCCGAGCTTCGTCGCCACCTCGACGAAGCGGCCGGTGGCGAAGCCCATGAAGGGGTGGTCGGGGCGGACGCGGGTCCAGAAGCGCACCGCCTGCTCGGCCAGCTCGTCGGTGTCGGGCGGCGGCACCCACACCGAGAGCATCCCGAAGTACTCGTAGCACTGCTGCAGCATGGTGCCGCCGCCGTAGAGGTACGCCGGATGGGCGTGCGTGATGACCTGACCGGGCCGGTGCCCCATCCGCCACCAGTTGCGCGCGCCCGACTCGTACTCGATCCAGATGTCCTTGCGCGTCCACACCGTGATCGTCGGCTGCCCCGTCGTCCCCGTCGACGTGCCCAGCCGCACCGCATGCCGAGGGTCGGTGAAGCGGTAGCGGCCCCATGGCGGCGCCTCGGCCTCGGAGTCACGCAGGTCCTGCTTGACGGTGGCCGGGATGCGGGCCAGGTCGTCGACGCCCTTCACGTCGTCGGCGGCCGTGACGCCGGCCTCCGCCAGCTTGGCGGCGAACAGCGGGACGGGCGTCCGCAGGACCCGCTCCACGAGGTGGCGCACGCGGCGGTCCTGCAGCTCGCGCCGCAGCGACGGGTCCATCGCCTGGTGCGCCGGGTCCCACAGCGCCTGGTCGTCGGGGCGGGCCGCCGGGCCCAGCATGCCCGGACCGAATTCCGGCGTGGAGATCATCGGCTCACTGTAAACGACGACCTCTCCGGAGCAGCTGGTGGGACCGGTCACGATGCACCGCGGGCATCCGAGGCCGTGATGCTCGTCGGACATCTGGCCTCGGGCGCCGCCGGGCGGCTGACGGTGTGCGCCNNGGCTGGTCCGCTGGTCCGGCTGGTCCGGCTGGTCCGCTGGTCCGGCTGGGCCGGCTGGTCCGGCTAGTCCGGCGGACGGAGGATGTTGGCCGCCTCGCCGGCCCGCTGCAGCGACAGGGCGGCGAGGTCGTCCGACTCGCCGCTGATCACGCCGGCGGAGTGCAGCACGAACACGCCGACCACCATGGCGCTGAGGAATCGCGCCACGTCGCCGGCGCCCGAGCGCTCGTCGAGGTCGGGGCGGTTCTTCGCGATCCACTCCTCAATGTGGTCCTGGAACGACGTGAAGAGGTCGAGGCCCACGGCCCGGGCGGTGGACTCGCCGCGCATCGCCTCGCCGA
>PMPX01000101.1 GCA_003169235.1 Acidimicrobiaceae bacterium
GCCGGGTCGATCACGTCGTCGATCTCGAAATGGGCGGCCACGTTGAGGGCCTTCCCGTGCTCGTAGGCGCGCGCCACCATGGCGTCGAAGGCCGCCTCCCGCTCGACGGGGTCGTCGACGAGGTCGAGCTCCCGGCGGAAGCCGAGGCGGACCGCCCCCTCGAGCCCCATGCCGCCGAGCTCGCCGGTGGGCCAGGCCACGGTGAAGATGGGGCGGCGGAAGCTCCCGCCGGCCATCGCCTGCGCCCCGAGGCCGTACCCCTTGCGCAACACGACGCAGGCGAAGGGCACGGTGAGCGAGGCGCCGACGACGAACATCCGGCTGACGTGGCGCACGAGCGCCGTCTCCTCGGCCTCGGGCCCGACCATGAACCCGGGCGTGTCGCACAGGAACAGCAGCGGCAGGCCGAAGGCCTCGCACAGCTGCATGAACCGGGCCGCCTTGTCGGCGTTGGCGGCGTCGATCGCCCCCGCCAGGTGCATCGGGTTGTTGGCGATGACCCCGACGGCACGGCCCTCCACCCGGGCCAGCGCCGTGACCATGCCCGGTGCGAACGACGGCCGCAGCTCGAGCACCGAGCCCTCGTCGGCCAGCAGGTCCACCGCCCGCCGCACGTCGTAGACGCGGCGGCGGTCCGGGGGCACGACGTCCCTGAGGAGCGCCTGATCGGGGCTGCGCCACTCGGCGACGTCGCCCTGGAAGTACGACAGGTACCGTCGGGCCACCTCGACGGCCTCCTTCTCGTCGGCGGCCAGGACGTCGACGACCCCGTTCGGCACCTGCACCGACACCGGCCCCACGTCCTCGGGGGCGAAGACGCCGAGCCCGCCTCCCTCGATCATGGCGGGGCCGCCCATGCCCACGTTGGCGTCGGGCGTGGCGATGACGACGTGGCAGCATCCCAGCAGCGCGGCGTTGCCGGCGAAGCAGCGCCCCGACACGATGCCGACAAGGGGCACGCGCCCGCTCAGCCGGCCGAACAGCGCGAAGGCCTCCGTGTCGAGCCCCGTGACCACCGCCATGTCCGTGTCGCCCGGGCGCCCGCCGCCGCCCTCGGCGAAGAGCACCACCGGGAGCCGCAGCCGCTCGACGAGCTCGAAGAGGCGGTCCTTCTTGCGGTGGTTCATTTGGCCCTGGGTGCCGGCGAGGACGGAATAGTCGTACGACAGGACGGCGCAGCGCGACCGTTCCGCGTCGAAGACGTCACCGTTGACCCGCCCGATCCCGGCGACGAGGCCGTCGGCCGGCGTGTTGGCGATGAGGTCCTCGGTGCTGCGCCGCGCCCGCTGGGCCGCGATGACCAGGCCGCCGTACTCCTCGAAGCTGCCCGGGTCGCACAGGTCCTCGATGTTCTCGCGCGCCGTCCGCCGCCCGCCGGCGTGCCGGCGCTCGGTGGCGGCGGGCCGTCCCGGATCGAGCGTGGCGGCGACGCGGGCCCGCAGCTCGGACAGCTCGGGGCGCTCGATCCCCGCCGCCTCGGCGTCCACGCCCGGGGGGCGGCCCCCGCCCTCGCCCGCCGTCTCCTCCGCTTCGGTCATCTGCACGATCACGTCCCCGGTCTGCACGGCGTCGCCCGGCGCCACCAGGACGGCGTCGATCAGGCCGGGCGTGGCGGCCTCGATCACGTGCTCCATCTTCATGGACTCGAGCACGACGAGGACGGCCCCGGCCGCCACGCGGTCGCCCGCCGCCACGGAGACCCGCAGGACCGTGCCCGCGAACGGGACGGTCAGCCGGGCCACAGGGGTTGAGGGACCTCGAAGCCGACGGGGGCGCCCCAGGTGTTGCGGTGCGAGACCTCGTGCACCGGCCGCCTCGGGGCGATGCCCCAGGTGCCCGTGGGGTAGCCGAAGCTGACGGTGCCCGAGAGGTGCCAGCCCTCGTCGGTGGGGACCCCGAGGATCTCGAACGTCTCGGCCGGGTGGAAGAACTGCAGCAGCGCGGTCATGCAGCTGCCGATGCCCTCGGCCCGGGCGGCGAGCATGGCGCTCCAGACGGCGGGGTAGATGGAGCCGCCGGTGGGATCGTGCTGGCAGAAGGGGAAGAGGTAGAGCGGCACGTCCTCGAAGTGGTCGGCCAGCCACTGAGCCGAGCGCTGGACCTTGACGAACTGGACCGACTCGGGCGCCTCGGGGTGGGCGTTCGCCGCATCGAGCTGTGGCTTGTAGACGCTCTTCCACAGCTCACCCATGGCGTGCTGGTACAGGGGCGCCAGGGCGGCCTTCTTCTCCGGGTCGTCGAGGAGCAGGAAGCGCCAGTTCTGCTGGTTGCCGCCCGAGGGGGCGCGGATGGCCGCATCGAGGATGCGGGCCTGGACGTCGAGGGGGATGGGGTCCGTCTTGACCCGGCGCATGGCGCGCGTCGTGTACAGCACCTCGTGGAGTTCCATATGCCGGGCACCTTACGTCGCGGTCACCGTCCGAGGCATCCGTTGATCACCGCGGAAGCTGGTGAGTCCGACGAAACACAGTGGTTTGATGGGACTGGTGCCGCCGGTCGCCCTGCGCTGCGATCCGACCGCCATCCCACGGCCATCCGACCGCTGTCTGACGGCTCTCTGACGGCTATCTGACGGCCGCCAGACAGACGTTCTCGTTCGCATCGAAGCTCTGGCCGGGGTTGTAGCTGACGCCGTAGGACCCTGGTGGCGCGATCCAGACGTGCCCCGCCGAGTCGTATTCGATCACGTAGTACGTCGTGGCCGGGACGCTCGGCAGGAACGGACCCCCACCGCCCGCCGCGGTCAGCGGCGCGAAATTGGCCGCATACGTGGCGGCGCTCCACGCTGACGGCGGCGACGGGTAGGCGCCCTTCTCGGCCATGTACGCGTCGAGAGCGACCTCGACGACCTTGGCGTCGGACTCGCAGTTGGCCACCTCGGCGGCCGATCCCTCCTGGAAGGTGACCGGCGACTGCGCCGTTGTCGACGTTGTCGACGTTGTCACCTGGTGGGACGTGGATGTGGACGTCGATGTCGACGTCGATGTCGAGGCCGCCGTCGGAGTCGACGAGGAGCTACACGCAGGGATGGTCACGAGAAGTGCCACGGATCCCGCCGCGATTCCGGCGGCAACCCGTCGGTTGCCCCTGCGACCGCGGGCGCGCTCGCAGGGTGCCATGCCGTGCCCGGGTCGACGGGGAGGGGACGGCATGGGTCAGGCGGTCGCGCCCTCGTTCACCTGCTGCAGCTTCTCCACCGCGTCGATGTACTCCTCGACCATGCCGAGCACCACGTCTTTCGTGCGGCGCACCGACGTCGCCCGGCCGATGACCTGTCCGGCCGGGTTGAAGTTCACGTCCCGGGCCTCCTCGGGGTAGGCGTGGCCGCGCGACACGCAGTCGATGGCCACCATCATCTGCAGCGGCATGCCGAGCGGCTTCGGGTTGCCCGGGGCCTCCCAGGCGTCGGTCCAGTCGTTCTTCAGCAGCCGGCACGGCTTCCCGGTGAACGAGCGCGAGCGGACCGTGTCCCGTGACGTCGCCTTCAGGTACGACTCCATCTGCTTCGGCGGCACGTCGGCCTCCTCGACGGTCAGCCACAGCGAGCCCGTCCAGACGCCCGCGGCGCCCATGACCATGGCGGCCGCCATCTGGCGCCCCGACCCGACACCGCCGGCGGCGAGCACCGGCAGGGGAGCGACCGCGTCGATGACCTCGGGCCACAGCACGATCGACCCCACGTCACCGGTGTGCCCCCCGCCCTCGGAGCCCTGGCAGATGACGATGTCCACGCCGGCCGCCTTGTGGTTGAGGGC
>PMPX01000312.1:0-31697 GCA_003169235.1 Acidimicrobiaceae bacterium
ACATCACCGACCAGAACCACAGCTACGAGGACCCCGTCGAGCCCATCGGGCGGCAGTGGCCGACCGAGGCCGCGGTCCGCATCGGGTCGGGCAGCTGGCTGGGCGCCAATGCCATCATCCTCCCGGGCGCGCAGATCGGCGAGCACGTCGTCGTGGCCGCAGGGGCGGTGGTGCGCGGGGTGGTCCCGGACCGCTGCGTCGTGGCCGGCGTGCCCGCGCGCATCGTGCGCCGCTGGGTCGAGGGGTCCGGCTGGGTCGCCGAGAAGGACGTGGCGCGCCCATGACCGCGCCGGTGGGCGCTGCGGCGCCGCACCTGGTGTCGGTGAGCGGCCAGGACGGGCCCGGCATCGCCGAGCGGATGTTCGCCGCGCTGGCCGAGCAGGGCGTGGACGTCGACGACGTGGAGCAGGTGCGGGTCCACGGGCGCCTGCTGCTCTGCGTCGAGGTGGCGATGCCGCCGGGCGACCTCGACGGCACGCGCGCCGCGCTGGCGCGCCGCCTGGACGGCTCGGGCGTCGAGGTGACCGTCGACGCGCTGGTCGAGTCGGAGGTGGGCCACACGGCCGAGCGGCACCTCGTCACGGTGCTGGCCCCCGACATCGACGCCGCCACGCTCGAGGGCGTGACGGGCCGCATCGCGCGCTGCGGGGGCAACATCGAGCGTATCGTCCGCCTCTCGGCGTACCCGGTGCACAGCTACGAGCTCTCCGTGGCCGGCGCCGACCTCGACGGCCTGCGCCGCGCCCTGGCCCAGGAGGCCGCTCGCCGCCAGGTCGACATCGCCGTCCAGGTGGCCGGCCTGCACCGCCGGGCCAAGCACCTGATCGTGATGGACGCCGACTCCACCCTGCTCCAGGACGAGGTGGTCGACCTGCTCGCCGAGCGTTGCGGCTGTGGGCCGGAGGTGGCGGCCGTCACCGCGGCGGCCATGGCGGGCGAGGTCGACTTCGCCGAGGCGTTGCGGCGCCGGGTGCGGCTCCTGGCCGGGTTGACGGAAGCCGACCTCCAGGCCGTGCGCGACGGCATCGTCCTCGCTCCGGGCGCCCGCACGCTGGTGCGCACGCTCAAGCGGCTCGGTTACGAGCTCGCGGTGGTGAGCGGTGGCTTCACGCAGGTGATAGAGCCCCTGGCCGCAGAACTGGGCATCGACCACCTGGAGGCCAACGTCCTGGTCCTCGACAACGGGGTCCTCACCGGTGAGCTCGACGGCGCGATCGTGGACCGGGCGGGCAAGGCGGCGGCGCTGGTCCGCTTCGCCGAGGCCGCCGGGGTCCCGCTGGCCCGCACGATCGCGGTGGGCGACGGGGCCAACGACATCGACATGCTGGCCACGGCGGGGCTCGGGATCGCGTTCAACGCGAAGCCGGTCGTCCGCCGGGCGGCCGACACGGCGCTGAGCGTGCCGTATCTCGACGCCATCCTGTTCCTGCTCGGCATCTCGCGCCGGGAGGTCGAACTGGCCGACCGCCTCGAACCGGAGGTGGTGCCGTGACCGTGCAGGCCCAGGGCGAGCAGGGGAGGCTGGCCCACAACCGGGGCGACCGCCCCCTGCTGCGGGGCTGGCTGCACGTCGCGGCCTTCGCGGCGTGGCTGATCGGCGGCCCCTTCCTCATCGCGGCGGGGCCGGACGCCTGGGCGAAGGCGGCGCTGTCCGTCTACGTGGCCGGCATGCTCGTGATGTTCGGCACCAGCGCCGCCTTCCACCGGCTGCGCTGGTCCGCGCCGGCGTGGCGCCGCATGCGCCGGGCCGACCACAGCGCCATCTTCGTGGGCATCGCCGGGACCTCGACGGCGGTGGCGGGGCTGGCGCTCACCGGGTGGGCCGAGGTGCTGGTGCTCGCCATGGTGTGGGGCGGGGCGGCGGTCGGGGTCGCGCTGCGCCAGGTCTGGCTGGACGCGCCGCAGTGGGTGGTCGCCATCCCCTACGTCGTGGTGGGCTGGTGCCCGGTCATCGTGACGCCCCAGCTGGTGCGCAGCCTCGGCTGGGCTGGCTTCTGCCTCATGTTGGCCGGCGGGCTGGCCTACACGGCGGGGGCGCTCGTGTACGCCCGCAAGCGTCCTGACCCGTGGCCGGGCGTCTTCGGCTTCCACGAGGTGTTCCACGCCTGCACCCTCGTGGGCGCGGGGCTCTTCGCCTACCTGGTGGCGTTCATCGCACTGCCCCGGTACTAGGCGCCGCCGCGGCGATTCGTAGCGGGCCGCCACGCTGCACTCAGCGCACCCGGAGGTGACGGGGGCACCGTGCGGTCATGGGATCGAGACTGCGGTCGGCGCGTCCAGGGCCCGGTCGGGTGGCCACGCTGCTGCGCTACTCCGCCGTGTCGGGCGTCGCCACCGCCACCAGCCTCGGCATCCTGGGGATCCTCGTCGGCCTCTTCGGCGTCGACGCGGTGGTGGCCAACGTGATCGCCACCGCCGTCGGGACGGTGCCGTCCTTCGAGCTGAACCGGCGCTGGGTCTGGGTCGACCGCACCCGGCGGTCCGTGCTCCGCCAGCTCACGCCGTTCTGCACCCTCTCCTTCTCCGGCCTGGTGCTCTCGAGCCTGGCCGTGCACGCGGCGTCGGCACGGACTCTCGGTTGGAGCCGCGGCTGGCACACCCTGGCCGTGGAGGCGGCCAACGTGTCGGCCTACGGGGCGTTGTGGGTGGTGCAGTTCGTCCTGCTCGACCGCGTCCTGTTCCACCACCCGGGCCGGGTCCCGGCCGGCGCCGACGCGCCGGCTCGACGCGAGGAGGAGCCCGAGTTGGGAGAGGCCGCGCTCATGCGATGACCCCCTCGGCCCGGAGGGCCGCCAGCTCGGCCGGTCCGAGCCCGAGCTCGGCCGCCAGCACCTCGTCGGTGTGCTCACCGAGCCACGGCACGCGCGTCTCGGGGCCCTCCGCGACCTCGGCGAACTTCACCGGGAGCCCCGGGATCAGCACCGGTTGGGCCACGCCGTCGGTGCGCGGGTGCTCGACGAGCATGTGGCGGCCGGCCAGGTGCGGGTCGGACACCACCTCGGCATCGGTCGCCACGGGCCCCGCCACCAGCCCGGCGGCGTTGAGCGCGTCACTGGCCTCGCGCTTGGTCCTGGTCGCCGCCCACGACTCGACGGCGGGGCGGATGTCGCTCTCCAGGTGGTCCAGCCAGCCCTGCGGCGTGGCGAAGCGCGGGTCGTCGGCCCACTCGGGGCGACCGACCGCCCGGGCCAGGTCCGGCCACTGGTGCGGCCGGAGCACCTGCAGCATGAACCAGCCGTCGGCGGCGCGGAAGCCGTGCAGGATGCCGGGCCACGGCGTGCCCATGGGCATCCCCATGGACCAGAAGTTGGGCACCACGTCGAGCACGGCCACCATGGCGTCGAGCATGGCGAGGTCGACGCGCTGCGCGCGCCCGGTCCGGTCGCGCTGGCGCAGTGCGGCCAGCGTCCCGATGACGGCGAAGAGCGCGCTGACGATGTCACCCAGGCCGCCCATGGGGGAGCCGACCGGCGGCTGGCCCTCGGGGCGCTTGAACTCGTAGGCGCCGCTCATCGCCTCGACGATGGAGGCAAGTGCGGGCCAGCCGTCGTAGGGCGAGGCGGGCGACCCCGCCGGGACGGGACGCCCGAAGCCCGAGATCGACACGTAGACCACGGTGTCGTGCACGGCCACCACGTCGTCGTAGGCCAGGCCGAGCCGCTCGGCGGCACCGGCCCGGAAGTTCTCGGCCACGACGTCGAAGCGTGGCGCCATGCGCAGGACGAGATCGCGCCCCGCCGGCTGCTTGAGGTCGACGACGACGGAGCGCTTCGAGAGGTTGTTGCGCAGGAAGGTGGCGCCGACGCTGCGCCCGGACGGGTCCGTCATGGCCGGCATGGCGCTGCGCCCGAGGTCGCCCGTGCCCGGGGCCTCCACCTTGACCACCTCCGCCCCGAGGCGGCCGAGGAGCTGGGTGGCGTAGGGCAGCGCCTGCATCTGCTCGAGGGCCAGGATGCGCACGCCCGAGAGCGGCTTGCCCCACTGTGCCGCCTCCGGGTTGACGACGTCGCCCAGCCTCACGTGATGTCGAGGCCCAGCATGGTGATCGCGTTGCCGCGCATGATCCGGTACACGTCGTCGTCGGAGAGCCCGCGGACCATCTGCTCGGCCACGACCCGGGTCTCGGGCCAGGTCGAGTCCGTGTGCGGGTAGTCGGTCTCGAACGTGATGCGGTCGGCGCCGATGACGCCGAGCGAGTCGAGCCCGTGCTGGTCGCGGAAGAAGCAGCCGTAGACCTGCCGGTGGAAGTAGGTGGACGGGGGCTCGGGGACGATGTCCTTGACGCCGCCCCAGGCCCGGTGCTCGCGCCAGACGTCGTCGGCCCGCTCGAGGATGTACGGGAGCCAGCCGATCTGCCCTTCGGAGTACGCCAGGACGAGGCGGGGGAAGCGGATGAGGACGCCCGAGAAGAGGTAGTCGGTGAGCGAGGCCATGGCGTTGCCGAAGCTCAGCGTCGCCGCCACGGCGACCGGTGCGTCGGCGGAGGTGGCCGGCATCCTCGACGACGACCCGATGTGCATGCACACCACGGTCCCGGTCTCCTCGCAGGCGGCGAAGAACGGGTCCCAGTACCCCCCGTGGATGCTGGGCAGCCCGAGGTGCGGCGGGATCTCGCTGAAGCACACGGCCCGCACCCCGCGGGCGGCGTTGCGGCGAACCTCCTCGGCCGCCTTGGTGGCGTCCCACAGCGGGATGATGCACAGCGGGAGCAGCCGGCCGTCGCTGTCCCCGCACCATTCCTCGACCATGAAGTCGTTGTAGGCGCGCACGCAGGCCTCGGCCAGCTCGCGGTCCTTGGCCTCCAGGAAGGTCTGGCCGCAGAAGCGCGGGAAGGTCGGGAAGCAGAGCGACGCCTCGACCCAGTTCGCCTCGTTGTCGGCGATGCGGGCCTTCGGCTCGTAACAGCCCGGGCGCATCTCGTCGTAGGTGATCGGTGACATCGTCATGTCGTCGCGGTCGAACCCGACGGCGGCGACGTGACGCTTGTTGATGTAGACGAGGTCCTCGTAGACCCAGCAGTCCGCCTGGGGCCCGTCGGGGTCGAAGGTCTGCCGGTAGGTGCCGCCACCGATGTGCTCCATCTCCCCGATGCCGCGCCGCTCGGCCTTCGGGCCGCGCTCGCGGTAGCGGGTCGGAAGCCAGGTGTCCCAGAGGTGGGGTGGCTCCACGATGTGGTCGTCGACGCTGATGATCCTCGGGAGCGGCGTGGTGCTCCCGAGGCGGGGAGTCGTGTCGTCGCGGCGGTCGGTCACGTCGGTCATGGTTGCACCAGTGTGGCCGCGAAGGGGACCAGTGGCGCCAGCGACTCGAGCTCGGCCCGCATGGACGCCTCGTCCCCGGCCCGGATGCGCAGCACCACCTCGGTGACGCCCAGGCCGGCGTAGTGCTCGAGCTTGCCCTCGTCGGCGATGGTGCCGAAGGGGACGACGTCGAGACGGGCGGGGTCCCGGCCGGCCGCCTCGGCCAGTGCCCGCAGCCGAGGGATGGCCTCACCGAGGCCCCGGCCGCCGATCGGGATCCAGCCGTCGGCGCAGTCCACGACGGCGGTGAGCACCGCGTCGCCGGAGCCGCCTCCGACGAGCACGCGCACGCGTGGCTGCTGGCGCGGCTTCGGCCAGGACCAGGTGGGGTCGAAGTCGACGAACTCGCCGTGGTACTCGGCCTGGTCGCGCGACCAGAGGACCTCCATGGCGGCCAGGTGCTCGCGCAGCGCGGCGTGGCGGCGCGCGAAGTCGACGCCGTGGTCCTCCGCCTCGGCTCGGTTCCACCCGAAGCCGACACCGAGCGTGACGCGCCCACCCGAGAGGTGGTCGAGGGTGGCGACCTGCTTGGCGAGGACGATGGGGTCGTGCTGCGCGGCCAGCAGGATGCCCGTGCCGAGCCCGATGCGGGTGGTCAGCGCGGCGGCGGTGGCGAGCGCGACGAGCGGGTCCAGGCTGCGCTTGTAGTCGTCGAGGCGCACGCCCTCGACGAGGGCCGGCGGGACGTCCTCGCGCACGGGCAGGTGCGTGTGCTCGGGCAGGTAGAGGGAGTCGAACCCGAGCTCCTCGACGGCGACGGCCAGCGCCGCCGGCGTCGCGTCGAGGTCGGTCAGGGCGGCGGTGATGCCCAGGCGCATGGTCAGGACGTTTCCGGGACCCTGGCCGCGAACTCGGCCAGGGTCCCGCCACCGACCGCGGCGCCGAGCAGCGAGCCGAAGGCGGCCTGCTCGCGGCGGTTGGCCTCCACCACGGCGTCGCGGCGGGCGGCCCGCATGAGCGACGTGATGGCGCGGGTGGCGGCGCGGGGGTGGGCGGCGACGCGCGCCGCCAGGGCCACCGTCTCGTCGAGCGCGGTCCCGGCCGGGCAGACCTTCAAGGCCAGGCCGAGGCCGACCAGCTCCTCGGCCGGTACCCAGTCCGAGGTGAGCAGGATCCGCGCCGCCTGCTGCCAGCCCATGGCGGCGGGGAACAGGAGGCTGCTGGCCGCCTCGGCCGGGACGCCCAGCTCGGCGAAGGGCACGCGCAGGCGCGCCCCGGCGTCGACCAGGACGAGGTCGCAGTGGGCCAGCAGGGTGAAGCCGAGCCCGACCGCCACCCCGTTGACCGCGGCGAGGAGGGGGACCGACGTCCCGATGAGCGTGTCGAGGAGGCCCATGAAACCCTGCCCGGCGCCCTCGACAGCGGTGCCCGACGCGATGGCGGCCATCTCGGCCAGGTCCTGGCCCGAGGTGAAGGCGCCGCCACGACCCGTGAGCACGACGGCACCGACGGCCTCGTCGGCATCGGCGTCCCGCAGTGCGGCGGTCAGCTCCTGGTACATCGGCGTGTCGAAGGCGTTGCGCACCTCGGGCCGGTTGAAGGCGATGACCCGGACGCCGGGTGCGGCGTCCTCCGTCTCAATCCGGCTCACCCGCGTTCAGCCCTGTTCGGGCGCACCGGGCTCCTGCGCCGCCACGGCGCGCCGGCGCAGGATCGTCTCCGCGGCGCCGCTGATGCCGGTGGAGATGGGCCAGCCGACGTAGTGGGTCAAATGGACGACGACCTCGCGCACCTGCTCGGGGGTCAGCTCGCCGCGCTCGAGCGCGCTGTCGAATTGGATCTCGAGCAGTTCCGGCTTGTCCTGCGCGGCCAGCACCCCGATGGTCAGCAGCCGCCGCTGGCGCAGGTCGAGGGTCTCGTCGGTCCACACGGTGCCGAAGAGGTGGTCGACGGTGATGTCGGCGTAGCGCCCCGGCAGGTCGGCGGGGTCGACGGTGAACCCGTAGACCTCCTGCATCTTGGCCATGCCCGCGGCGCGCGCGTCCTGGTGCTCGCTCATGCCGGCACCTCGTTGCCTCTGGTCACCACGCCCTCCTTTGGGATGCCCGACCCTATCGAGGTGGCGCGCCCGGTCGCCGAGGGGCGGGGGTCACTCGGGGGCGCCGTCGAACCCGAAGACGCGATCGCACCGGCGCTCGGTCAGCTCGGCCAGCGGGAGCGCGACACCGAGGTCCGCGCCGAGCGCCAGGATCGTCGTCAGGTCCTTGTGGGCGACCTCCCACCCGGCCCGCATGGCACCCAGCAGCGCCTCGTGCGTGTCCGCCGGCCACGGCGCCGCGGTCGTGCGGAACATCAGGCGCGACGCGCCACCGATCCGCTTGTCGCTCTCGCGGGTCGCCTCGCCGAGTTTGACCAGGTCGATGCCGGCCGCCTCGGCGAGCTCCTGGGCCTCGAAGGCGGCCAGCCACGACCCGTAGGTGATGAGGTTGCGCGCCAGCTTGGCCGCCAGTCCCGCGCCGGGCGGGCCCATGTGGAGCACGAGGCAGGAGATGGCGTCGAGCACCGGCCGCACCTGGTCGACCTCCTCGGCCGAGCCGCCGATCATGCAGACCAGCTCACCGCCGGCGGCCGCGTCGGGCCCCCCGCTCACGCCGCAGTCGACCACCGACACCCCGTGCGGTGCCGCCTCGGCGCGCAGCTCCAGCACCGTGGCAGAGGGGATGGTGCTGACGATGACGACGGCCGTCCCCGGCGCCGCGCCCGCCAGCACGCCGTCGGGGCCCCGGAGCACGGCCCGCACCTGCGCGTCGTTGAACACCGCCACGAGGACGACGTCGCTGCGGGCGGCGAGCGCCGCGGGTGTCGCCGCCACGTGGCCCCCCTCCCGGAACGGGGCGGTGGCCTCCTCCCGGAGGTCGCACACCGAGACGGCGATGCCGGCGGCGATCAGGGAGGACGCCAGCCCCCCGCCGATGTCGCCGAGACCGATGACCCCCGCCCTCGGGGCGGGCAACGCCTGCCCGTTCTCGCTCTGCGGCACCTCGGCCCAACCTCCCGGTCGTCGGTCTCCGGACGGCCGGGACCACTCGCTTCTGGACAAGTGTTCAGACTATAGTTTGAACTCATGACCGAGCGCAACGACTACTCGGGCGCCTTCGACCCCGGGTTCGACTACGAGGACCTCTCCAAGGAGGCCCTGGTCAGGCTGGTGCGCGAGTACGGCCTGATCGTCCACCTGCTGGACCGGTCCATGTGCGCCGCCATCGGCATGAAGTACGGGGCCGACGCCGTCAAGGAGCTGGCCATCGAGGAGTGGGCCGGTGCGAGCCCGGTCTACGGCGACCGGCTGCGGCGCATCATGAACGTCGAGGGCGACGGCGTCTCCGCCATCTTCAAGGTGCTCCAGCTCGACCCCGGCTTCCCCCACCACTACATGGACGTGCACTACGAGCTGGTCGACGAGTCGCACGGGTACTTCGAGCTGGCCTACTGCGGCGCCCTCATGGACGCCGAGCCCTTCGGCGACGCCATGGTGACCAACATGTGCCACCACATCGAGGACGGCACCTTCGACGTCACGGCCCAGGCGGTCAACCCCAAGGCGCACATCCGCCACGTGCACCGGCCGCCCCGCGTGCCGACCGACCGCGTGCCGCACTGCCGCTGGGAGATCGTGATCGAGGACGACACCGAGACGCTGCCCGAGAAGGACATCACCAAGATCACGCGCATGACCACGGCCGCGACCTTCGCCTTCCCCGACATGAAGGACGGCACGCCGCACGTGCCCGCGGCGCCCGAGGCATGACCGTGTTCGACCCCCTGGAGGCCGCCCCGCCCGAGGCCGCGGAGCAGCCGGAGCGCCGCCGACTCTCCGAGCGCCAGGCCGAGGTCATGGAGCGCCTGGTGGCCGCGGCGGCCGAGGAGGCGGAGGCGCGGACGTACGCGGACATCTCGGTGCGGACCATCGCCAAGCGGGCGGGAGTGGCGCCGGCCACCGCCTACACCTATTTCTCGGGCAAGGACCACCTCCTGGCCGAGGTGCTCTGGCGGCGCGCCCAGTCCTCCCCGCCCCTCGTCGACCTGAGCCTGTCCCTGCCCGAGCGGGTGGCCGACACCGCCCGCACCATGGGGTTCGCCGCCATGGGCGCACCGGCGGTCGCCGCCTGCACCACCGCCCTCCTCGGTGACGGCCCCGACGTCAAGCGCGTGCGGGAGCGTCTCGGCGCCGAGATCGGGCGCCGCCTGGCGGCCGCGCTCGGCCGCGGCGCCGACCCCGCGATGCTCGGCGTGCTCCAGGTCACGTACACGGGCGCCCTCCTCAGCGCGGGCATGGGCCACCTGTCGTTCGACGCGGTGCCCGTGCTCATGGGTGAGGCCACCGCGCTCATGACGGGCGACGACCGGTGACGACCGTCGCGCCGCTGGCCTACAGCCCCTACGACTACGCCATCCACGAGGACCCCTACCCGACCTACGCCCGCCTGCGCGCCGAGGCGCCCGTCTTCTACAACGAGGAGCTCGACTTCTTCGCCTACGCGCGCCACGCCGACGTGCTGGCCGCCTTCCGTGACGTCGACCACTACTCGAACTCCTATGGCGTCAGCCTCGACCCCGCCGCCTTCGGCCCCGAGGCGCACCGCGCCATGTCGTTCCTCGCCATGGACCCGCCGCGCCACACCCGCATGCGCTCCATCGTGGGCAAGAGCTTCACCCCGCGTCGGGTGGCCGCCATGGAGGAGGGCATCCGGCAGCTGGCCGTCTCCCACCTGGAGCCGGCGCTCCAGGCCGGCTCCTTCGACTTCATCGCCGACTTCGCCGGGCGCCTCCCCATGGACGTGATCTCCGAGCTGGTCGGCGTCCCCGCGTCGGACCGGGCCGAGGTCCGTCGCCTGGCGGACCTCCTCGTGCACCGCGAGGAGGGGATGGACGACATCCCCCAGGAGGGGCTGGAGGCGGCGCTGACCCTGGCCGGCTACTACGCCGAGATGGTGGCCGACCGGCGCCGCCACGAGCGTGACGACCTCACGTGGTCGCTGCTGCACGCCGAGGTCGACGGCGACCGCCTCAGCGACGACGAGGTGATCGGCTTCCTGTTCCTCCTGGTCGTGGCCGGGAACGAGACCACCACCAAGCTGCTGGGCAACGCGTGGTACTGGGGCTGGCGCAACCCCGACCAGGTGGCCAAGCCGCTGGGCGACCCGGGCCGGGTGTCCGACTGGGTCGAGGAGACGCTGCGCTACGACGCCTCCACGCAGATGCTGGTGCGCGTGACGCGCCAGCCCGTGCGCGTGCAGGGGACCGACATCGAGGCCGGGCGGCGGGTGCTCCTGCTCATCGGCTCGGCCAACCGCGACGAGGCCGTCTTCGCCGGCCCTGAGGCCTACGACCTCGATCGCTCCACGCAGGACCTCGTGAGCTTCGGCAGCGGGCGCCACTTCTGCATGGGAGCGCCCCTGGCCCGCATGGAGGCGCGGATCGCGCTCGGCGAGCTGGCGGCGCGGGTGAGGGCGTACGACGTCGACGAGACGGGCATCGAGCGCGTGCACTCCATCAACGTGCGCGGCTTCGCGGCGCTCCCGACGACGGTCACGCCGCGCTGATGCCGCGCTTCGACCCCCAGCCCGATCGCCGGCCCACGGTGATCACCGGCGCCTCGTCGGGCATCGGCGCCGAGACGGCGCGGGTCCTGGCCCGCGCCGGCCATCCGGTCGTGCTGGGCGCTCGACGGGTCGAGGCCTGCGCGGCCGTGGCCGACGAGATCACGGCGGCGGGGGGCGAGGCCACGGCGCTGCCGCTCGACCTGGCCGATCCCGGCTCCGTGGAACGCTTCGCGGGCGAGGCCGAGGACGTCTTCGGCCCGGTGGAGGTCCTGGTGTCCAACGCGGCGAGAATCCAGCCGGGCTCGGCCCTGGAGACCACGCCCGAGGACTTCGAGGAGGTGTACCGGGTCAACGTCGGCGGCGCGCACCGCCTCGTGCGGGCCTTCGGCCCCGGCATGGTGGCCCGCCGGCGCGGCGATCTCCTCTTCGTCACCTCCGACGTGGTGGCGCACCCCAGGCCCCGCATGTCGGCGTACGTGGCCTCGAAGTGGGGGCTCGAGGGTTTCGTCACCGCGCTGCAGATGGAGCTCGAGGGGACGGGCGTGCGCGCCATCGTGGTGCGGCCCGGCCCGACGCAGACCGGCATGGGGATGGACTGGGACCCCGAGGTCACCGGTGAGGTGATCGCCGAGTGGGAGCGCTGGGGGCTGGCCCGGCACTCCGCCTTCCTGCGTCCCGAGGGCGTGGCCCTGGCCATCGCCCATGCCGTCGCGGCGCCGCGCGGGACGCACCTGAGCGTCGTCGAGGTCCAGCCCGAGGCACCGTTGAGCACGAAGGGAGCACCATGACCACCACGACCGAGCTTCGCGAGCCGCCCCGGGTGTCGGGAGGGAGCGGCGAGAACGCCCACCTCGACGAGCTCAGCACCGACCCGATCGGGCTCATGGCCCGCGTGCGCGCCGAGTGCGGGGACGTGGGGGAGTTCACCATCGGCGCCCGCGACGTCGTCCTGCTCACCGGTGCCGATGCCAACGAGTTCTACTTCCGGGCCCCGGAGGAGCAGCTCGACCAGGCCGAGGCCTACCCCTTCATGACACCCGTCTTCGGCAAGGGCGTGGTCTTCGACGCCTCGCCCGAGCGCCGGCGCGAGATGCTGCACAACCAGGCCTTGCGCGACAAGTTCATGCGGGGCCACGCCGCCACGATCGCGGCGGAGGTGGAGCAGATGGTGGCGGCCTGGGACGACGAGGGCGAGATCGACCTGCTCGAGTGGTTCGCCGAGCTCACGATCTACACGTCGTCGGCCTGCCTGATCGGCACGCGCTTCCGGCAGGAGCTCGACGGGCGCTTCGCCCGGCTGTTCCACGACCTCGAGCGGGGCACGGATCCCATCGCCTACGTGGACCCCTACGCGGACATCGAGAGCTTCCGACGCCGCGACGCCGCCCGCGTCGCGCTGGTCGAGCTGGTGTCGGGCATCATGGGCCGCCGGGCCGCCGGGCCGCCGTCCGCCGAGGGGGAGGCCGACCTGCTCGATGTGCTCATGTCCATCCGCGAGGAGGACGGCACACTGCGCTTCAGCCCCGACATCGTGACGGGCATGTTCATCTCCATGATGTTCGCCGGGCACCACACCACCTCGGGCACCGCGGCCTGGACGCTCATTGAGCTGCTGCGCCACCCCGACGAGATGGCGGCGGTGACCGCCGAGCTCGACGAGCTGTATGCCGACGGCTCCGAGGTGAGCTTCCAGGCGCTGCGGGAGATCCCCCGGCTGGAGTCGGCGATCAAGGAGGCGCTGCGCCTCCACCCGCCGCTCATCCTGCTGCTCCGGATGGCCATGGAGGACCTCGCCTACGGCGGCGTCCGCATCGCCGCGGGCAAGTTCGTGGCGGCCAGCCCGGCCATCTCCAACCGCATCCCCGAGGACTTCCCCGAGCCCGATGACTTCGTGCCGGCCCGCTACCTCGAGCCACGCGAGGAGGACCGGGCCAACCCGTGGACGTGGATCCCCTTCGGGGCCGGACGTCACCGCTGTGTCGGAGCGTCCTTCGCCCTCATGCAGCTCAAGGCGATCTTCTCCGTGCTCCTCGAGGGCTGGGAGTTCGAGGCGGTGCAACCGCTGGAGAGCTACCGCAACGACCACTCGAAGATGGTCGTCCAGCTCCAGCAGCCGTGCCTGGTCCGCTACCGGCGCCGGAAGGCCACGCCGGCATGAGGATCGTGGTCGACCGCGACCTGTGCCAGGGCCACGCCGCCTGCGAGGGGGAGGCGCCCGATGTCTTCTCGGTGTCGAAGAAGGGGGAGCTCACCATCCTGGCGCCCGAGCCGCCCGAGGACCGGCGCGCCGCCGCCGAGCTCGCCGTGAAGTACTGCCCCACCCATGCGCTGTCCATAGAGGAGGACTGACCCGATGCCTGCCTACCCGCGTGCCGAGCTGGAGGAGATGGTCGAGCGTTGGCTCCAGGCCAACCAGGCCGGTGAGGCCGAGAAGGACTGGCGTCACATGGCCGACCTCTACACGGAGGACGCCACCTACGGCTGGAACGTCGGGCCCAACGACGAGTTCATGGCGGTCGGCCGGGAGGAGATCCGGGAGATCGCCCTCGGGCTCGAGATGGCCGGGCTGGAGGGCTGGACCTACCCGTACCAGAAGGTGCTCATTGACGAGCAGCAGGGCGAGATCCTCGGTTTGTGGAAGCAGGTGGCCGACGCCAAGAAGGCCGACGGCACGAACTACGAGATCGCCGGGCTGGGGGGCAGCTGGTTCCGCTACGGCGGGAACTTCCAGTGGTCGTGGCAGCGCGACTTCTTCGACGTCGGCAACGCCGGGGCCGTCTTCCTGGCGATGATCGGGGACGGCACGCTCCTGCCGGGCATGCAGCAGCGCATTGAGCGCGCCATGTCGGGCGAGCGCCTGCCGGGCCACTACCGGCTCGGCGAGGCGCCCGTCGGACTCTGGGAGGTGCCCGAGGGTTCCTAACGCCGCGTCAGGCGTCCACGTCCTCCAGCACGGGGTAGGCGGACGTCGCGTAGACCGTGGTGCCGAAGAGCACCAGGGTGAGCACGTGCACGGCGGTGCACCACAGGCAGATGGCGTCGATGGAGAACAGCTCCGCGTAGAGCAGGTAGAGCACCGTGCCGAGTCCCACCACTGCCCAGGCCAGCCGGCCGATCCGCACCGCCGGCTCGGGGCGCCGCCACATGGGCGGGAGCTGCAGGACGAGCATGACGGCGAAGAAGACCAGGCCCAGGACGGCCACCGGCACGCCGGCGACCGACGAGTACGAGCTGGTCGTGACCTTCAGGCAGTTGACGACGCTGTTGTCCGAGCAGGCCAGCGTGCTCGACGACGTGAAGTGCTCGTAGGTGAGATAGCCCGCCACGCCGAGCCCGGCCACGCTGGCGACCATCCCGACGATCCCGGGCCACCGCGGCACCTCCTCATCCACCGTGCACCGCCGAGCACACCGCCGCCGGCTGGTCGTGCGACAGCGACGTGCAGATCGTCGAGATCAATTGGGCCGCGCTGGCCCCGATGTCCGCCCCGATCTGGGTGGAGTTCTGGCCCACCTGCGCGGCGACGGCCGAGAACGGGAGGTTCTGCAGCGGGACGAAGGAGTACTGGGCCGATGGCAGCACGACCTTGCCGCCGAAGTCGACGAAGGGGAACGAACCGCCGTTCGTGTCCTGCCACAAGGTGAGCTGCGCCTGGGTCGGTGTTTGCAGGACGGTGTAGCCGCCGCTGCCGTCCGGCTTGTTCGTGGTGGCCTCCACCGGTGTGAAGGTGAAGTAGGGGCTCGAGTACGTCGTCCCGTAGAACGTGAACGTCGGCACGTCACCGTCCTCGTTGGCCGAGTGGATCTTGCCCGGATCGGGGCTGAACGTCCCGAACTTCGTCAGGGCGAGGTACAGCGGCCACCGCTCGGCGGCGCAGTGCGGGCAGAACTCGGCGCCGATGTAGAGCAGGTCGGGCTTGCCGTCCGCGGTGAGGGCCGGGTCGTTGACCGACTGCGGCGTCGTGATGATGCCGCTGGTCGGTGCGGCGGTGAACGTCGAGATGGGGACGGACTGCAGATGGGTCAGCGTGGCGGCCGGGATCGGCGTGCCCGCGGGCGGCGACGCCTGGTCGACGGTGCCCGACCCCGAGCCGCCTCCGGCGACCTTGACGATGACCAGCGCGCCGACGACGAGCACCACCAGCGCGATGGCGGCGATCCCGTAGGCCCGGGTGCGGGCCCGGCGGGCCTGCTGGGCCGCCTGCTGCTTGGCCGCCTGGCGCTCGGCGAAGCGCTCGCTCGACGAGGACTTCTTCTTCGCGGCAGCGGTGGTGGACGGCTTCTTCTTCGGTGATGACCCGGAGGACCCGGGACGGTTGGAGGGCATGACGGTTCTCTTCTCTCTGAGTGCATCGGCGGGGAAGCAGGCGACTGTGGTCGTCCCCCGCCAGGCGAAGGTGGACGCGCCGTGGCGCAGTCCCTGGCAATGGTGTCGGCGCGCCGGCGCCGGCGGTTAAGCCGGGAGGAGGTGCTGCGGCGGTCGCAGGAGCCGGGGCAGCAAACCCGCAGGCAGGACCGCCGCGCCGCGCCGCGTCCGTCGGACGGTGCACAGAGCGAGCACGACCAGGAGCCCGGCGGCGAGCGTGCCGGCCAGCGTGATGCTCGGCAGCGAGGTCGTGGAGGACGGCGATCCNNCGGTTGCACGACACGGCGGCGCACTCGCTGCCCGACGCGGCGGGCGCCGCCGGCGTCATGATGGCGGCACTGCCGGCCTGCACGGGGGGCTGCGACAGCATGGACCCCGGCACGAGGCAACTCACGGCCACGGCCGCGAGGGTCACCAGCAGCCACTGCCACCTCGGTGCCACGAGGCCAAGGCTACGCCTGCCGGCGTGCACCCCGGGCGCGGTTGCCGTCCCAGGGTGGCCGGCGCGCTCACCTGCGCCTTCGGCCGGGTGACCCTCCTCGATTCGAATGGGTGAAGGGTCGCAGCCGGGCGCTTCGTGCCAGGGTGGTCACGTGATCGGGAAGCTCGAGGTGGTGGTCCGCGTGGGGCTCCTCTTGGCGGGAGCCTCGCTCGCCTTCGCCGCGTGCGCGTTGCCGGACGATTCGGCCCACCCGCCGTCCGCGGCGCCCGTCTTGACCACGACCACGTCGACCACGGCCAGCCCGTCGACCACCACCACTGCGGTGACCGAACCGGCGGTCACGCCGATCTCGTGGTCGCCCTGCGACGGGGACCTCCAGTGCGGCACGTTGGTCGTGCCACTCGACTACGCGGACCCGCGGGGACCGACGATCCCCATTGCGGTGGCTCGGCATCCGGCTGAGGATCCGTCTCGGCGCATCGGCTCCCTCGTCATCGACCCCGGCGGGCCCGGGGTGTCGGGGATCGACGACATGGACAACGAGCTCAGCGCGCTCACGTCGCCGCTCCTCGACGACTTCGACATCGTGATGTTCGACCCCCGAGGGGTCGAGCGGAGCGACCCGGTGACCTGTGGGCAGACGTCGAGCGGCCCGACGGGGGCCACGCCCGACCCCGTGCCCACGACGCCCGGTCAGCAGGCGGCCTTCATCGCCGGCCTGAAGCAGTTCGCCGCCGGGTGCGAGAAGGCGAGTGCCAACGTGCTCCCCCACGTCGGCTCGGTCGACACCGCGCGTGACATGGACCGCCTGCGCGCCGCGTTGGGGGACAGCGGCCTCACCTACATGGGCCAGTCCTACGGCACGCTGTTGGGGCTGACCTACGCGTCCCTGTTCCCGACCCACGTGCGGGCGATGGTGCTCGACAGCGTCATCGACCCGGCACTGAGCTTCGACCAGATGACCGCCGGACAGGCCGCGGGCTTCGAGAGCGTCCTCAACGACTTCATCTCCTGGTGTGCCGGTTCGCCGTCCTGTGCGTGGCGCCCGACCGGCAATCCGACGACCGCTCTCCTGGCCCTGTTGGCGTCGGCGGCGGCCAACCCGGCACCGGTGGGCGGGCGACAGGTGGCGGGTGCGGGTGAGCTCTACGACGCGCTGCTCGACGGGCTCTACGCGCAGTCGGACTGGCCGGCGCTGGGCGCCGCGCTGGCCGCCGACGCCACCGGCAACGGCGCCCCGGTGGTGGCCATGTCCGACCACTACAACCAGGGTGGTTCGACCAACGGCGACGACGCCGCCATCGCCGTCGACTGCCTCGACCACCCTGTCTCGCACGACCCGGCGGCCTACGCCGCCATGGCCACGACGCTCCAGGCGTCGGCCCCCGTCTTCGGGCCGCTGCTCGCGTGGGGTGAGGCGGGCTGCTCGGTGTGGCCCGTGCCGCCGACGCGCGCCGTGGCGCCCGTGGCCGCCCCGGGCTCGCCGCCGATCCTCGTCGTCGGCACCACCAACGACCCGGCGACGCCCTACGCCTGGGCCGTCAGCGTCGCCCACGAGCTCAGCCGCGGTGTGCTGCTCACCCGCGACGGCGACGACCACGTCGCGTACTTCTACAGTGCGTGCGTGCGCGACGCCGCGCAAACCTACCTGGTCAGCGGGGTGACGCCGCCCACCGGCACGGTGTGCACCTCGTAGCGACGGCGCGGCCTCACGCGCTCGTGAAGCGGTAGGTCCCGCTCCCGACGGAGAGCACCGCCACGCCGGGGGCCGGCGAGAACACGGCGACCCCGGGCGCCTGGCCGGCCGGGACGCCGCCCTCGCGGACACCCGACGGCTCGGTCGCCGGCAGCCGCACCATGGCCGTGGCGTTGGCCGGCACGGTCAGCTCGAGCGTCACGCCCCCGGCCCGCCTCTGCCACGACGCCGCGACGGGCCCGGCGACGGTCGGCACCGACCCCGACGCCCGTGGCAGGCCGGTCGGCGGGGGCGCCACGAGGGCGCGGACCGTCCCGTCGGGGTTGGGCTCCATGAGCGACACCCCGAGCAGGGTCTCCTGCATGGCCACCAACGCGGAGGAGCCCCAGCCGTGCGACATGGAGTCCCCGATCAGGTCGCTCGGCTGCCACATCTCCCAGGTGAAGGTGCCGCCGGCCGCCACGATGTGGGCCCAGCCCGGAATGGATGCGTCCGTCAGCGTGTGCACCATGGCGTCGGTCAGGCCGGCGGCCGCCAGGGCGCGGAGGAGCTCGAGGCCGTGGTTGGGGGCCACGTCGATGCCGAGGCCGGCCACGTAGGCGCCCACCGCCGCGACCTGGACCGACGGCACGACGCCGTACGCCAGGGCCAGCGCGTTCGCTTCCTGGGACGCATGCCCGCTCTGCGTGCCGTCGGCATCGACGCCGTCGACGTAGACCCCGTCGCGACGGCGCAGCACGGCGTTGACCGCTGCCGCCAGCTGGGCCGAGCGCGCCCGCTGGGCCGCCGCCTGCGCCGTGTCCCCCGCCATGTCGGCCAGCTGCGCCACCCGGTTGAACGCGTTGACCGCGAGCGCGTTGCTGGCGGTGTCCGCGGCCACCGAGAGGTCGTAGCCGTAGACGGGGTCGCCGTTGCTGGTGTCGGCCAGGCCGTAGAGCAGCCCAGTGCCCCCCTGGCGCGCCGACCAGAGCCAGTCCGCGGCCTGCGTCGCCGAGGGGTACAGGCGCAGCGCGGTGTCCCGGTCGCCCGTGGACACGTAGTAGCGCCAGAGCCACTCGGGGTAGCGCGCCGTCGAGGTGGCGAAGGTGCGCGCCCCGTCGTCGTTGGGATAGACGGCGTTGACCTGCCCGCCGGGCCAGTAGCGGGCCTGGCCCCGGGCCACGTCGCGCAGCGCCTGCCAGGTCATGTTCTGGTCGCCGTAGGCCCGCATGACCGCCTCGGACTCGTTGGCCGCGTCCCAGAGGAACTGGCCCTTCTCCCGCGTCGGGGTGTCGACGAACTGCTCGTGACTGCAGTAGAGGCACGAGCGCGCCGTCAGCCGCCACACCGCGTTCAACATCCGGCTGTCCGAGGAGAACGTCGCCAAGGGGACGTCGGGCATGGCGGCGTGCCTCGTGATGGCGACGACCTGGTCCCGGGCGAGTGCCTCCGGCGGGTCGTCGATCTGCACGTAGCGGAACCCGAAGTAGGTGAAGGCCTCGAAGGCCTGGCGACCCGGGCCCATGATGTAGGAGAACGACAGGTTCGTGCCCTGCGTGCCGTGCAGCGTGGAGACCTGCCCGTCCGGATCGAGCAGGTAACCCGCCCGCATGGACACCGTCCGCCCGGGCTGGCCCTCGGTGAACTCCACCCGGGGCCGGGCCGCGTAGACGGCGCCGAAGTCCGCCACGACGGCGCCACCGGGGAGGGTGTGCAGGCTGACGGGCAGGACGGGGGACTCCCTGATCGCCGTCCGCTGCGCGTAGGTCCGGGTGAAGGGCGCGCTGCCGGCCGGCCCGATGACGGTGGCCGGGGTCCACGAGCTGTCGTCGTAGCCGGGGCTCGACCATCCTTCGGGATGGGCACGCCCGTCCACCCACTCGACGAAGTCGCCCACGTCGGAATTGCGCTGCGGCGAGGGCAGCCACTCGGCGGGGTGCTCGCGCCAGCCCGCATCGGAGCCCACCACGACGTGGTGACCGTCGTCGTACCACAGCGACAGCTGGAACAGCAGGCCCGGAGCCGAGGTGGGCCGGCCCTGCCCGGGTCCGTACCAGCGGTGCACGACGCCGATGGCGCTCGCCCTGCCGCCGGCGAGCGCGCCGGTCAGGTCGACGGCGCGCGCGTACTGCTCGTCGGGGTAGGAGAAGCTGGGCCACGCGTCCACCGGTGCCCCGTCGACGAACAGCCGGTAGGTGTGCGCGGCCGACACGTACGCCGTGGCGCGCCGGAGCGTGCCCGCGGGCGGCGTCACCTCGCTGCGCAGATACGTCACGCGGTCGGGCTGGGCCGACGCGCCCGCCGGACGGAGCCACTGGGCCTGCCAGTCGGCGGCCCGCAGCGCCGTCGTGAAGGCGGCCGGCGCGGACAGGGGACCCCATTTCAGGGCGTAACCCCTCGGCTGCACCGTCCACTCGTAGGCCGCGTCGGCGGCGAGGGCCGGCCCCGCGTAGGCGACGAAGGCCTGCCGGGCCGCGACCACTGCGCCGCTGTCCCACGCGACCCCGGCCTGCCCCGGGTCGGTCCGGCGGACCACGATGCGGTAGCCGGTCTGCTCCACCTCGCGCCCCGACGCCTGCAGCGTCCAGGCGAAAGAGCAATCGTCGGGGTCGACGCCGACCTGGTCGGTGGCCCCGTTGACCGTGAGCCCGGTGGCGCGCAGCGGGCCCGGGGGCGGCGCCGCCAGCACGCCGGTCCGGCCCAGGCCGCGTTCGGCATCCGTCGCCCCGGCCGGGGGGGTGACTCCGGGGAGCGCACCGGCTGCCGCGGCGCCGGCGGCGACCCCGGCGGAGGAGGCGAGGAACGTGCGCCGGCCGAACCTGCTCATGTCATGCCGCCCCGATGACCCGCACGGCGTCGAGGGTGCCGTCGCTGAAGGCGACGGCACCAGACGGCGACACCGCGATCCCCGTCGGCGTCCCCAGCTTCGTCAGCACCCAGCGCGTCCCGTCCCCGGCCCCCGCCGCGCTCTGCACGGGAACGGCGCCGGCGACCGTGTAGAGGTCGCCCCCCGACATCACCCGCCCGAGCAGGGTCCCGGTGGACGCCGGGACCACGCGGATGGCGTGCAGGAAGCCGTCGGTCACGAACAGCGTGCCGGTGGGGCCGACGGCGAGGCCGCGGGGGTCGTTCAGCTCCGCCGTCGGTCCGGTGGCGGCGAGCCCGTCGGCGAGATACGGCCCGTAGCCCCCCGTCCCGCCCACGACGACGCCGATGTCGCCCGTGCCGACCGCCGTGCCGTAGTGGTTCCCGCCCTGCACCGCCGCCAGCAGCACCGACTGGTCCCCGCTGTCGGCCACCAGCAGGTCGCCGGCGCCGTCGACGGCCACGGCCACCGGGTCCCAGAGTTGCGCCGTCCCGACCGGGCCGCCCTGGCCGGCCGTGCCGCAGACACCGGTACCGGCCACGGTGTAGAGGTGCCCGGACGCCATCGCCTGCCCGAAGAGCGTGACGCCGCGGGCGGGGACCACCCGCACCCTGCAGTTGGCGGTGTCGGCGATGAACACGTCCCCCGCGCCGTCGACCGCGACCGCGGTCGGCTCGTCGAGCTCCCCGGCCGGCCCGGCCAGCCCGTCGCCGTCGAACCCGGCGCTCCCGGTGCCGGCGACCGTGACCGCCGTCCGCGGGCCGCCCGGCCGCACGACCTGGACCCGCTGCGCGGTCGCCTCCGCGATGAAGACGTCGCCCTGGGAGTCGACCGCCACCCCGGTCGGGTGGCCGATGGATCCCGCACCCGAGCAGGATCCGCCGGCCACGACGGCGGGGTGCTCCGGCCGCAGGCGCAGCCCGTAGGCGGTCCCGGCGCGGGCCGGCACCATCAGCACCCGGCAGTGCCCCGTGTCGGCGACGAAGAGGTCACCGGCCGTATCGAGCGCGAGGCCGCCGGGCGCGTCGACGAGGTCGGGGCCCAGCACGGTGCGCACGCCCGGGGCCGTCCCCCCGGCGGCGGCCGGCGCGCCAGCCACCGCCGCGACCAGTGCGACGAGCGTTGCGACGGGGCCGAGTATGCGGCGCACGGCGCACATCATGCCGGTTGCGGGAGCGGCCGGCTCGGCCGGCGCGCCATAGTGGTCGGCGCACCGACCCACCACGACGCACGGTCCCAACAAGAAAAGGAGGCTGCCGTGCCCGCACCAGAAGAAGCGCTCTCCGCCGGGAACGTCGGGTTCACCGGCGGCGACGGGGCGCAGATCAACGCCTACCAGGCGCTTCCTGCCGGCGACGGTCCCTTCGGTGGGGTCCTCGTGATCCACCACCTGCCGGGCTGGGACTCGGGCACCAAGGAGATCACGCGCCGCTTCGCGGCCAAGGGGTACAACGCGATCTGCCCCAACCTCTACGCCCGCCAGGGGCTCGAGGTGGACCCCGACGACGCCGCCGCCGCCACGCGGGAGGCCGGTGGGATCCCCGACGAGCAGTTCGTGGGCGACGCCGGCGCCGCCATCGAGGCGCTGCGGGCCCTCCCGACGTCCAACGGCAAGGTCGGCGTCATCGGCTACTGCTCCGGCGGCCGGCACTCCTTCCTCACCGCGGTGAGCCTGCCCGTCGATGCGGCCGTCGACTGCTACGGGGCCTTCGTCACCGGGGTCGTCCCGGACGGCTTCCCGCTCAGGGTGACGCCGCTGGTGGACCGGGCCCCGGATCTGCGCGGCCCGCTGCTCGGCCTCTTCGGCAACGAGGACCAGTTCCCCAGCCCCGAGCAGGTGGACGAGCTGGAGGCGGCGCTCCAGGCGGCCGGCAAGACCTACGAATTCCACCGCTACGACGGCGCCGGCCACGCGTTCTTCGCGGTGGACCGGCCGGCGTACCGGCCGGAGGCGGCCGTGGACGGCTGGCAGCGCATCTTCGAGTGGTACGGCCGCTACCTGGTGGGGGCCTGACCATGTGCTCCTACCTCACCGTCCCGACGGACGTCGCCGGCAGCGCCAAGGGCGCGCAGGGCTGGTTCTCCGTCACCTCGGCCCAGGTCTACTTCGACCACCCGTTCCACGCGCCGTTCGACCACACGCTCAACATCGACTTCGCCGACCCGTCGCGCGGCCCGGGCGCCCGCGTCGCGGTCGAGCTCAGCGCGGAGTCGGCGCGCCGGCTGGTCGAGAGCATCAACGCGGCACTGGCCGCCGCAGGGGCCGCCGCGAGGTGACCACACCCACCGGCCCGGCGGCCGGCGTCCACCTGCCCTGGGCCGAGGTGCCCGCGGCCGTGCGGGCGTGGGCGGCCGAGGTCGGCGGTGGCGCGCCGCGCGCCGTGCGGGACCTGACCGGAGGCTTCTCCCCCGGAGCGACGGCGGTGCTGGAGTGTCCCGGCGGTGACGTCTTCGTCAAGGCGGTCGGCACCGCACTGAACCCGGATTCCCCCGCGCTGCACCGTCGGGAGGTCATGGTGTCCGCCGCGCTGCCGCGGTCGCCCCGCGTCCCGCGCCTCCTGGCGTCCTACGACGACGGGGACTGGGTGGCCCTCGCCTTCGATGCGGTCCCCGGGCGGCCGCCGCGCCACCCGTGGGACGCAGCCGAGCTGACGGTGGTCACCGAGGCGCTGTCGTCCCTGCACCGCGAGCTCACCCCGAGCCCGCTGCCGTCCCTGACCCCGCTGGCCGAGTACGTCCGGCACATGTTCGGCGGATGGGCCGTGCTGGCCGCCACCGACGCGCCACCGACGGGACTCGACGACTGGGCCCGCCACCACCTGGAGGCGTTGGCCGACCTGGAGTCGGGCTGGCCGGCGGCGTGCGAGGGCCCCACGCTCCTCCACGGGGACGTGCGCGCCGACAACGTGCTGCTCGCCGCGGGCGACGTCGTGTTCGTGGACTGGCCCCACGCCGCAGTCGGGTCCCCGGTCTTCGACGTCGTCGCGTGGGCACCCTCGGTGGTGCTCGAGGGCGGGCCGCCCCCCGAAGAGCTGCTGGCGCGGCACGTCGCCCCGGTCGCCGTCGATCCCGACGTGGTCACCGTCCTCCTCGCCGCCGTGGCGGGCTTCTTCGTGGAGCGCTCGTTCCGGCCGCCACCACCGGGACTCCCGACCATCCGGGCCTTCCAGGCCGCCCAGGGTGGGGTGGCGCTGGAGTGGCTCCGCCGGCGCACCGGCTGGTGACGGCCCGCACGGCTCTTCAGGTGCACGGGTAGGTTCGGCTCCATGCGCTTCGGACTGCAGATCCCCAACTTCACCGCCGGCGGCCCTCCCGGGGCCCTCTTCGACGGCGTCGTCGCCACGGCGACCGCGGCGGAGGAGGCCGGCTTCGACTCGGTGTGGGTGATGGACCACTTCTACCAACTGCCGCCGCTGGGTGGCCCGAGCGAGCCCATGCTCGACTCGTACACGCTGCTGGGCGCGTTGGCGGCCCGGACGTCGAGCGTGCGCCTGGGCACCATGGTGACCGGGGTGACGTACCGCAACCCGGCCCACCTGGCCAAGATCGTGACCACGCTCGACGTCATCAGCGCGGGCCGAGCCATCCTCGGCATCGGGGCGGCCTGGTACGACGTCGAGCACGAGGGGCTCGGCTTCGACTTCCCGGCCGCGGGCGAGCGCCTCGACCGCCTGGAGGAGGCGCTGCAGATCTGCCGGGCCATGTTCACCGAGGACGCGCCCAGCTTCGACGGCCGCTACTACCGGATCCACGAGGCCCGCAACGTCCCCCGGCCCGTCCAGGCGGGCGGGCCCCCCATCCTGGTCGGCGGTGGCGGGGAGAAGCGGACGCTCCAACTGGTGGCGCGCTACGCCGACATGTCCAACATCACCGGCGACGCCGTCACGATCGCCCACAAGGTCGACGTGCTCCGCGGCCACTGTGCGGCGCTCGGCCGGGACCCGTCCGAGGTGACGGTGAGCCGGCTGAGCACGCTGGTGCTCACGGAGAGCGAGGCGGAGACGGCGGCCACCTTGGACTTCCTGGAGCAGGCCATGGGCGAGCGCCCCTCCGGTGCGGCCGACGTCGGCACGGCCGATCAGCTGGTGGCGCAGGTCGAGGAGCTGGCGGCCGCCGGCGTGGAGTACTTCGTCTTCAACATGCCGACCGGCTCACCGGAGATGGTGCGGCGTGTCGGCGAGACGCTCGTGTCCCACTTCGCCGACTGAGCGGCCCGCGTCTACTCGGCCCGCAGGAGCTGCGACGTCGGGGTGCGCGCCGCCAGGCGGCCGGGGATCATGGCCACCAGGACGGCGAGCCCTATGGCCACGAGGCCAATGGTCACGATCGTCCCACTGGGGACAGTGGGGTAGGGGACGGCGCTGATCTCGCCGGCGAACAGGTCCCAGAGCACGCGCCCCAGGGCGATGCCGGCGGGGATCCCGATGGCGCACCCGATGACGGCGGCGACGCCCGCCTGCACCGCCACCGCGGTCGCCAGCTGACGTCCGGTGAAGCCGAGCGTCTTGAGGATCGCCAGATCGCGTCGTCTTCGCCGGACCGAGGTCACGAGCGTGATGCCGAGGGCCGCCGCGGCGCCGACCCCCAGTGCTGCGCCCAGCAGCAGCGGCGTGGTGCCAAGCGATCCGTAGTTGATGATCTGTGCCGGCCGCTGGACCGGCAGCACCGCTCCGCCGTTGATGGCAATGTCCAGCTTCTGAGCGATCAGCTGGATCGAACGCAGTGCCGCGGGGCTGGCTCCCCGGACCGTGCGGATCAGGATGGCGTTGGGGCCCGGCGTGACTTCGAAGAGGTTCCTCGCCGCGGGCGGGATGAGATGGTAGGAGAGAAGGGCGCCGGTTCCCATTTCGAGGTGCGACGAGCCCGTCACACCGATGGGAGGCAGCGTTGCCGTGCCGACGATCGTCAGCCTGACCGGTGTGCCGTGGGGTGCCCGCTCCACCACCGTGTCCCCGACCTGCTTGTGCAGCTCGTGCAGCGTTCCGGCGCCGAGCACCACCTGATCGCGGGTCTCGAGGCCGTGCCCGCTGAGAAGAGGAGGTGCCACGGGGGCACGGGGCGTGGTTCCCATCACCGGCACGTTGATCCCGTCAATTTGCAGGGTCGAATACGAGACACCGGTCCAGCTCTCGACGAATGGATCTGCATCGAGGAGCTTGGCCGCGGCCTGTCCGGGGACGTCGCCGAGTCCTCCACCACCATCCATGTCGTAGGTCCAGTTCCAGCCGTAGAGCGCCGGGTGGTTGACCAAGGTGTTGAGACTCGACCCGAATGTGACGGTGGCCACGACGACGGTGACGGCGAGGATGGCGCCGAGGATCGCCGACCGTACGGGGACGGCGCTCCTGCCCACCCCCGGCTCGAGGGCGAAGCGCACCCCGGTGATCGCCGGAGGCGGGAGTCCGGCCCGCGCTGCGGCACTCGTCACGCGCGACGAGGAGATTCGTTGGCCACGGACGCGTGCTCTGTCCGGCAGCGCTCGCCACGAAGCCAGGGCCGCGATGGCCCCGAGGGACAGCAGGAGGCCGGCGACGCCGAGACCGATCACCGCCCAGTCTGCGCGCACCTCGACGCGCAGGAAAGGCCGCACCGGTCCCAGCGGCGCCAGCGGAGAAAGGAGGAGGGCCACCACCCCGGCCAGGACGGAGCCGACTGCCAGGGCGCCGAGCGTGCCGATCAGGTCGTCGCAGAAGGTCATGGATGGGCTTGCCCCGAGGGCCCGGATGATGTCGAGGTCTGCGGCTTTCAGGCGGATCCGGCGGCTGATGACCTGCCCCGCGATGAGGAGGGCGGCGACGCCGGCGATACCGCCGAAGACGGCGAGCGCGATGGCCTCGGGCCGCAAGGTGTCGTTGGCGATGGCGACGCGATCCTCGAGTTGGACGTAGACGAAGGGGAGACCCTTGGGCAGCACGCCCTTGATCGCTGCTTCCACCGCGGAGAGATACCGGTTGCCGTCCTGCAGCGTCAGCGCGGTCAGCATGGTGTTGCTGCAGCAGGCGAGCAGCTTGTCGGTCAGCGCCGGCGTGAACAACACGATGGACTGGCCCTGTGCCTCGTCCTGGTCCTCGAACAACTCGGTCGCCTGCCCCCCAGCGATGCCGGTCAGTCTCACTCGCGCACGTTGGTCAGCGGGGATCGTCGAGTTCAGCGCGACATTCCCCGAGTTGGCCTGCGCATTGGTCAGCCATCCGATGGGGACCTCTTCCCCCACGTGATACCCGAATGCCTTCGCAGTCGCTGCATCGAGGACGAACTCGTCGGCCTTGTGAGGGTCGGGCATCCGCCCCTGCGTGATGGCGACGGGATCCTCGGTGAAGTACAGCCCGTTGACGCTCGCATCCGCGGGAATGCCATTGCTGGCTGGCAGTGGTCGGCCCTTGGGGGTGAGTGGGCCCAGGTTGAGCTCCACCACGTCAGCGACCCGTTCGACGTGAGGCAGGTGGGACAACGTTCGCAACAGGGCGGGGTTGTAGGCCGAGTCGAGTCCGATCGCCGGGTTGATCACGCCGTCGAGCACGAAGAGCTGTGGGACGTGGGAGGCAGCCACGTAGTCCGAGAACGACGACTCGGTGCTGCGGGCCGCCGCGACGGCGCCCATGAAGAGTCCGCCGAGCGCACCCACCAGCAGGACCACGGAGACGTAATAGGAGAGCTCCGACCTCAAGGTCGTTCGGAACCGGTACCCGGCGTAGGACACCGCATGTGCCAGCATCAGGGCCCGGTCGAGCCAGCGCCGTGCTGGCCGAGGTCTCGCAGCGCGGCGCGCGCCGCGCCCAGCCCGCACATGCCGTGGACGCCCCCGCCCGGCGGGGTGGCGGCCGAGCACAGGTAGACGCCCGGCAATGCCGTGCGGTACGGGTTCCACCGTGCCGTCGGCCGGAGCAGCATCTGGCGCAGCGTGGCGGCGCCGGCGTTGATGTCCCCGCCGACGTAGCTCGGGTTGTGCCTCTCCTCGTCCACGGCGGTGAACGTCGAACGGGCGAGGATCAGGTCACGGAAGCCCGGAGCGAACCGGTCGATCTGTGCCTCAATCCGGTCGGTCATGTCCACGTCGGACCCGTTGGGGACGTGGCAGTAGGCCCAGAGCGTGTGACGACCAGCGGGGGCCCGCGCGGGGTCGACGACGCAGGGTTGGGTCACCAGGCAGTACGGGCGATCCGGGTGCCGGCCGGCGTTCACGTCCGCCTCGCTCCGGGCGATCTCCTCGAAGGTGCCGCCCACGTGCACGGTGACGGCCCGCCGGCAGGCTTCGGCACTCCACGGCACCGGTCCGCGCAGCGCCCAGTCGACCTTGCACACGCCCGGCCCGTAGCGGTAGCGCGCCAGCGCGTCGGCGTAGCGGCGCGGCACCGAGTCGCCTCCCATGTCCAGGAGCTGCCGTGGGGTCACGTCGAGCAGGACGGCCCGAGCCGGGGGCAGCTCGTCCAGCCGCTTGACGAAGTGACCGGTCTCCACCCGGCCACCGAGTGACGTGAGCTCGGTGACCAGAGCGGTCACGACAGCCCCGCTGCCGCCCTCCACGACGGGCCATCCGTAGCGGTGGGCCAGGGCCGTGAACAACCGTGGGAAGACTCCCGAGAGCGGCGCCGTGAGGGGGAGCATGGAGTGGGCGGCCGTCCCGGCCACGAGCGCCCGCCCCTCCTCGGTGCGGAACCGGTCGGCCATCCACTTCGCCGACCCCAGTCCGCGCAGGGCGAATCCGGCCGCCGTCAGCGGGTGAGCGGGGACCGATCGCATGTCGCCCAGGAAGGCGGGCAGGATCACGTCCAGGTCGCGGACGAGCGGCGAGAAGATGCGCCGGTACGCCGGCCCGTCGGACGCCAGCGAATCGGCCACCTGGTCGACGCTGTCCCCGACGCACACGGCACGACCGGAGTCGAGGGGATGGGCGAACGCGACGGGAGGGGTCAGCAGACGGACCCCGTGGGCGGGGAGCTCGAGGCCCGCGAAGGCGGGGGAGGCCAGCAGGAGCGGGTGCACGGCGGAGCACACGTCGTGGTGGAACCCGGGAATGGTCAGCTCCTCCGTGCGGCAGCCCCCGCCGGCCTCGTCGGCTGCCTCGTAGACATCGACCGCGACGCCGGCTCGGGCCAACGTCAGGGCCGCCACGAGCCCGTTGGGCCCGGCGCCGACCACGATGGCGTCCGGACGCCTCACCCGGACGTCACAGCGTCAGCACCATGCCCTCCCGGGCGCCGACGACCGGCACCGAGCTCCCGGTGAACCGGCACACGATCCGGTCGACCTCGTTGTCGTCGCGTTCTGGGCGATGGTGGAAGAGCGCGACTCTGTGCGCGCCGGCGCGGGTGCCCAGTCCGACCGCGTACTCGGCTGCCGCGTGGCCGAAGGACCCCTCGGCTGCGACCTCCTCGGCCCGCAGGTGGGAGTCGTGGACGAGGAGGTCCACGCCACGGGCCAACTCGAGCACGGCCTCGTGGTATTCACCCGTGCCCTCGGGGCCGTCGCCGAGAGCGGTCGGGCAGTGGTCCGGAATGTAGGCCACCGCCGAATGCCCGTCGCTCACCCGGAACCCGACGGTGCGCCCACCCTTGTGGGGCACCTCCAACGCCAGGACGCTGAAGCCCTCGGCGTCGAACGTGCCACTCGGGAGGAGACCGAAGCGCCAGTCGCCGCGCAGTTGGTGTGGACCGATCGGGAAGAACGGAGGCGACATCATGCGGGCCAGGAGGGTGTCGGCGTGCGTGTGCTCGTTCTCGCCGGGCAGGAGCAGTGTGACCCGCGCGTCGTCGTGGTCCCCGCTCGTGAAGAAGGGGAGACCCTGCACATGGTCCCAGTGCAGGTGCGTCAGGAGGATGGTGCCCCGAAACGGAGCGCCGTCGAGCAACCCGGAGAGCCGCCGCAGGCCGGTCCCGGCGTCGAGCGCCAGCGTCGGACGAGGGCCGTCGCCATCGTGGGAGAGCGCGATGCAGGACGTGTGTCCGCCGTAGCGGACGAATTCGGGCCCCGGGGCGGGTGTCGACCCGCGCACCCCGCAGAAGTGGACGCGCACGAAATCAGTCTCGCGCGCCGTCCTCGCGGCGGTGTCCGGCGGACAGCTCCTCCAGGTGCGAGCGTTCGACGAGGTCGGCCTCGAACAAGGCGACGCGGCACGGGGTCACCGCGATGTTGCTGGACGTGCGGACGCCGCCCTCGAGGTGCGCGCGCTCACCGAGCAGCGCGCCCGGCCCGTATTCGGCGAGTCGTTCCCCTCCCCGCTCGACCCTGACGATTCCGTCGAGGATGAGAAGGACCTCGCTCCCGGGTTCTCCCTCCTCGAAGAGGATGGTGCCGGCCGGGAAGCGCTCAATACGCCGCTTCCCGCCGCCCTGCATGAGCTGTGCGGACAGCGAGGTCTCCAAGGCGGACTCCACGGCGGACACCAAGGCCTCGGAGTCCTCGTCGCCCCACGGGCTGTGCTTGCCGAACGACTTGCGGTACCAGTCCTTGAAGTCGGTCAGACCCGACTTGTGCGACAACCGGTTGTCACTTCCGTAGACCCAATGGCGCGGGAAACGGCTGGCCCCGATGAGCCTGTGCTCCGTCCGACCGTCTGCGTGCATGGTGAGCTCCAGCGTGGTCCAGACCAGAGGGGCCTGCCACTGCACGAAGGGCCGCCGCCGCACCCGACGCGGCGCGGGGACACCCGTGCGGCCGCCGCACGTCTGGACGAAACGTACCCATCCATCCCCGTGCTCGGGCTCACGTTGGATGTCCGAGAGCTGGACCGCCTGGAATCGGTGCTTCATGGCGCCCAGGTTCACCAGGGTCGTCCCCATCAGGCCGCCGCCCAGGTATCCGTAGTCGGCGATGCGCCCGTCCTCGACCGTGATGAAGGCCCGGAGCTCGTTGGCAAAACGGAACCGGTCCTCCTCCCGCAGCGCCTCCACGTCCATGTGCTCGGTCGGCGGGGGAGGGTCGTAGTGGGTGATCCCCGAGTCGAAGGCCAGGCGCTGCGCGCCCGCGATCGCCTCGGTGGGGATCCACGACAGCGAGGTGACGAGCCCCTCGTGGCGAATCAGCGTCTCGGTGGTCATGGGTCAAGCGTGAACCGGTGGCCGCCGGGTTGACGAGTGTGCTGACAGGCATCCGGAGGTGTCGCTAGTACCACCGTTGCCGGGAAGGTTCCCACCTGTTCGGGGCCTCTCGAGTGTGCGAGAACTGCAGGCAATGGAAGATCCCGAGGATGTGGCCCGGACGATCTCGGTGCTCCTGGCCGACGACAACCTGATCGTCCGAGAGGGTGTCCGTGCCCTCATTGAGCGGCACAAGGACCTCAGGATCGTGGGGGTCGCCTCCGACTACGACGAGGTGGTGCAGGGCGCCGCCACGCTGGAGCCCCAGGTCCTGGTCACCGACATTCGCATGCCGCCCGCCTTCAACCGGGAGGGTATCGACGCCGCCAAGGAGGTCCGCAAGAGGCATCCCGGCACCGGTGTCGTCATCCTCTCGCAGTACGACGATCCTGAGTATGCCGTCTCACTCCTGGCGGAGGGGTCGGCGGGGTACGGCTACCTTCTCAAGGACCACATCGCGCAGGGCGATCAGCTGGTCGATGCCATCCGCGCGGTCGCCACCGGGGGCAACGCGCTCGACCCGGCCATCGTCGACGCTCTCGTGCGCCCGGTCACGTCGCACGGTGGCCTGACACCCCCCGAGGAGGAGCTCCTCGGCATGGTGGCCGAAGGCAAGCCCATCAAGGCCATCGCGGTGAGCCGGGGACTGCCACCCGAGGCGGTCGACGCAGAGGTCGAGGCGGTGTTCGTGAAGCTCGCCGAAGGAGTCTCGGCCGGCACCGAGGGCGCAATCCAGCGGTTGCGACTGCTCCATCGGGCGATCGTGGACCGGGAGGAGCAGGGCGAGACGCTCTCGCGTCTCCTCCCCGGAGGGCTGGCGGAGAAGCTCCGGCGGGACGGTCGTCACATCGGCGAGACCGAGCGCGTCGTGGTCACCGTCCTCATGAGCGACATCCGCTCGTACTCGTCCATTGCCGAGCACGCGGACCCCAGCCAGCTCGCCGGGCAGCTGAACGTCCATCGGGCCGCCATGAACGACGCAATACTCGGTGAGAATGGCACCGTGATGCAGTTCGTGGGGGACGCCGTCATGGCGGTCTTCGGGGCACCGTTCGAGCAGGAGGACCACGCGGACCGCGCCGTCGCCGCGGCGCTCGGCATGCACGAGAAGCAGCTGCAGATCAATCGTCGGTGGGAGGAGGAGGGCCTGCCGCCCTTCGGCCTCGGCCTCGGTCTGTCGACCGGCGAGGCGGCGGCCGCCCTGCTGGGCTCCGAGGAGCGGCTGGAGTACACGCTGGTGGGGGACACGGTCAACATGTCCCAACGACTGCAGCAGCTGGCCGAGGCGGGCCAGACGGTGGTGTCCCAGGGTACGGTCGAGGCGTGGCGCACGCCCCGGGAGACCGTCGCCCTGCCGCCCCAGCTGGTCAAGGGACGCGAGACCCCCGTCATCGCATACAGACTGGTGGATGGCACGTGCGGCCCGGGGA
>PMPX01000312.1:31779-45041 GCA_003169235.1 Acidimicrobiaceae bacterium
ACCGAGGACGAGCTGTCGCAGTTGCGCCGGCGGCACATCGGCATCGTCTTCCAGTTCTTCAACCTGCTGGAGGGGATGACCGTGCTCGAGAACGTGGCGCTGCCCGCGGTGATCGCCGGCCGAAAGCGGAAGATGGCAGAAACCCGCGCCCGCGACCTCCTCGACCTGTTGGGGATCGGCGACAAGGCGAGCACGGTGCCCGGCATGCTGTCGGGAGGGCAGCGTCAGCGGCTGGCGATCGCACGCGCCCTGGCCAACGAGCCGACGCTGCTGCTGGCCGACGAGCCGACCGGCGCGCTGGACTCCGAGGGTGGGCAGGAGGTGATTGAGCTGCTGAGCAGACTCCATCACGGGGGACAGACGATCGTGCTCGTGACGCACGATTCCGGGGTCGCCTCAGCGGCGGACCGGATCGTCCGCATGCGCGACGGGAGGATCGCCGCGGACGAGGACTCCGAGATCCCTGTCACCGTCCAGTCCTGACGGGACGCATCCGGGTGACGGTGAGAGGTGAGATGAAGCTCGAGGTGCCCGACCGTCCGGTCGTGGCTGCATCGACACCGGACCCGGCCACGTTCAACTCCTTCAGACTGCTGCAGCTCCTCATCCTGGGGCTGACCATCGCCGGGGTCGTCGTCGGCCTGCGGGTGACGGCACCGGGCGGGATCGCACCCGTCGAATCGGTGGCGTTCGGCCTGACCGTCATCTGGGCCCTGGTCGGCGTTGTCGACACCCATGCGCGCGATCGCATCGGTTCGAAGGTGTCGCCCTTCCATCTCATTGCCGCCGTCGACGCCCTGGTGGCGATGATCGCCCTCACGGCTGGCCGCAAGGCGGCCGTGTTGCACGCGCCCGGTAGCGCGCGTGACCTGGCGACGCTCGCCGCGGTCGTGGTCACCGCCATCTCGTTCCACTTCCTGCTCGCGCTGCCCGACGGCCGCTTGCGCCAGCCGTCCCGCCGCACCGCCGTGGTCATCGGCTACGTCGCGGCGCTCGGTGTCGGAATCGGGCTGGCCGTCAACCACCAACCCTTCACCGTGGTCGACAGCGCCATCAGTTGGAGCATCGCCGCTGTCCTGGCGATCGCCCCCCTGCGGGCCCGTTACATCACGTCCATCGGCTACCACCGGGACCGGATGGAGTGGTTCGGGATCGGGGTGAGTCTCGCCGCGACGGTGGCGTTGGTCGCCACGGTGTTGCACCTGCTGGTGGGTTGGCCCGGTCCGCTCGGCGCCGTCACGGCCGGCGCAACGGCGCTCGTGCCCCTCGGGTTGCTGGCCGGCGAGAGCCGGCGGCTGGGGCCGCACGGGAGCCGGATGCTGGTCCAGGTCCTGGCGGTCTTCGGATTCGTCGTCGTCGTGTCGGCGATCTATCTCGTGGTGGTGCTGGGTCTCGGGCACGCACCCAAGACGGCCGGCGACAAGGAGGCCCTGGCTCTCGCCATTCTCGCCTCCGGCGTGGGCGCCCTGATCTTCGTACCCGTGCGGGCCCGGTTCGTCGATTCTGCGACGCGCTTCGTCTATGGATCCCGGGAGGCTCCCGACGAGGTCCTCCGGACCTTCGGGAGCAGGCTCACCCGGGCCATTCCGATGGACGAGCTGCTCCTGCAGCTGGCCGAGTCGCTCCGCAAGACGATGGGCCTGACCAGCGCGGAGGTCTACACCGGGACAGGTGAGGTGCTCGAGCGCACGGCTTCCGTGCCGGATCTGGGCCCGGCGTCGCTCGTCGTGTCACCGAGAGAGCGCCCGGTCGTCACGCGGGCGGGGGTGTCGGGGACCGCCTGGGCCTCCGTGTGGCTGCCGGCCCTGCTCCAGGGACGTGAGAACGAGCAGGTCCGGGTCGCCCCCGTCAGTCATGCCGGGGAATTGCTTGGCCTCATCGTGGTGGAGCGGACGGCCATGGCGAGCACCTTCTCCGACGACGACGACCGTGTGCTCACCGATCTGGCCCGTCAGGTCGGGCTGGCCCTGCACAACTCGCAACTCGACACCGCACTGCAGACGACGCTCGACGAGGTGCGCAAGCAGGCCGACGCCCTTCGTGAGTCACGGGCGAGGATCGTGGCCAGCGGGGACGCGGAGCGTCGGCGCGTCGAGCGCAACCTCCATGACGGCGCGCAGCAACACCTCGTCGCGTTGGCGGTGAACCTTCGCCTGGCCAGGGACATCATCGTCGATGACCAGGAAGCCGGCCTGGAGATGCTCGAACAGCTCGCGGGCGAGGTGCAGGAGGCGATCCAGGAGCTCAGGGAGCTCGCGCACGGGATCTATCCGCCCCTGCTGGTCGACAGCGGACTGGTCGAAGCACTGCGTGCCGCGGCCAACCGGAACCCCCTCCCGGTCGACATTCTGGCCGACGGGATCGGCCGGTACGGCTCCGAGACCGAGGCAGCCGTCTACTTCTGCTGCCTCGAGGCTCTGCAGAACGCAGCAAAGCACGCGCCCGACTCCCGCGTCGAAGTCCGGCTCTGGGAGGAGTCCGGCGGCCTGCTGTTCACCGTCGCCGACGACGGACCCGGATTCGATCCGGAGAAGGCCCAGCGCGGGCACGGGTACGTCAACATGGCCGACCGGCTGGGAGCGATCGGTGGAACGGTGCGGTGGGATTCGGAGATCGGGAAGGGATCGCAGGTGCGCGGCTCGGTCCCACTCGTGTAGAGGGCTTCGAATCAGGCCGAGATGAAGTCGTGCGCGTCGCGTTCGTCCCACAACCGGCGGAGGGTCTCCGCGCCCAGGTTCTCCTTGTTGAGGTACGCCCGGGCTCCGCTCGTGGCCACCTCGGGAGGCAGATCACCGGCGTCGTAGGTGGAGCACAGGATCACCACGACATCGGGGTGGCGGGCCACCATGGTGCGCGTGGCCTCGATCCCGTTCATCTCGGGCATGTTGATGTCCATGAGCACCAGGGCCGGGCTGAGCGCCTCTTCGAGCGAGATCGCCTCGTTGCCGTTCGCCGCCTCGCCGACCAGCTCGAACTCCGCGGCCCGCTTGAGGACGGCCTTCATGGCGGCGCGGAACGGTGCCTGATCGTCGACGATGAGCACGGGGAGCCTGTCGCTCACCTGACCATTCTCTCACGGGGACGGTCTCGGAGACCGTGGTGCTGGTACGTAGGCCCAGGTGGTGGTGTCACCCTCCACCGGGGTCGCTCAGATAGACGAGCACAGCCTTGACACGCCGGTTGACCTCACGCTCCTCGGTGAGGCCCAATTTGGAAAAGATCGAATTGGTGTGCTTCTCCACGGCCCGCTCGGACACCTGGAGGGAAGCCGCGATGGCGGCGTTGCTCTTGCCTTTCGCCATCTCGCCCAGGATCTCGGACTCTCTCGGGGTCAACCAGGACAGGTCGGACTTGCGGCGTGAGGACTTGGCCTCAATGAGCTCGTCGACGATCTGCGGGTCGATCATGGAACCGCCCTGGGCCACGGTGCGGATGGCCTGCGCCAGCTCGTCGACACCGGCGACCTGCTCCTTCAGCAGGTAACCCCGCCCGGCGGAACCTGTCTCGAGCAGCGCCAGCGCGTACGAGGGTGTCTTGTACTGGCTGAGGACCACGACGCCCACTTCAGGTTTGTGTTCCCGCAGCCATGACGCGGCCTGGATCCCCTCGTCGGTCCCCGTGGGCGGCATGCGGATGTCGGTGACGACCACGTTCGGCGACGCGTCCTCAATGAGTTCCAGCAACTGCGGAAGGTCGGCGGCCCGGCCGACCAGCTCGAAGTCGGGCTCCCCATCGATGATGCGCGAGATGCCCTCCCTCAGGAGCGCGTTGTCCTCCGCCAGTACCACCCGGATGGTCGCCATGCCAAGCGTACGGTAGCGCGCGCGTGACTGGTGACCTGGGTGTCCGTGGTGGTGGCACCCCAGAAAGCCGGTCAGGGTGGCACCCTTGGTGCACCCGGGCCCATTCCCCACACTGGGAACGGTGAAGGGGCAGGAGGCGTGATGCCGGGGGACGATGGTCGATGAGCACAGGGGCCCTCGGCTTGGCGGGTTACCGCGTCAGGGTCACGTTGCGGCACCGCTGGGCCAGCTACCTCTCGCTGGTCATCCTGGTCGGCCTCATCGGCGGGCTCGGCCTGGGCAGCCTGGCCGCAGCCCGTCGCACGCAGTCCTCCTTCTCCACGTTCATCGCCGCCACGAACCCGTCGGATCTGACCGTGTCGGTGTACGGCGGCGGAGGGGGCTCGTCCAACCCCGACTACGACCCCGCCCTGGCGGCGGCGATCGCCCGGCTCCCCGGCGTACGCCACGTGGCGCCGGCCATCGACCTCACCGGCGCGCCGCTGACCCCTGACGGGTCACCGAGGCTCGGAGTCACCGGCGAGGCGTATCCGGTGGCCAGCGTCAGTGGCCTGCTCTTCACCCAGGACCGCGTCGCGGTCACCCAGGGCCGGATGCCGTCGCCGGACCGGCCCGACCAGATCGTCATGGCACCTCTGGTGGCACGACAGTTCGGCTTCCGGATCGGCCAGGTCATCCCGTACGGCTTCTACTCGGACGCTCAGCAGAGCCTGCCCGGCTTCGGGACACGCGCGGTGGCGCCCGCGTTGCGCGTCAACTTGAAGCTCGTCGGGCTGGCGTCACTCAACTCCGAGATCGTGGAGGACGACGTCGACACGCTTCCGACGCTCGTTCCCCTCACGCCCGCGTTCACTCGAAAGGTCCTTGCGTTGAAGGGTGAGCAGTTTGCCGGCGCCCTGATCTTCGGGATCCAGACGAAGGGTGGCCCCGCCACGGTGCCGGCCGTCGAGCGCGAGGTCACCGCACTCATCCCGCCCGGGGTCATATCGACGGACCATGCGTTGACCCCGGTCGTCGCCAAGGCGGATCGCTCCCTCAAGCCCATCTCCATAGCGCTCGGGGTCTTCGGTGGTGTGTCCCTCCTGGCAGCACTCCTCATCGCGGCACAGTTGATGGCGCGGCGGTGCCGGGCGGATGGTGGTGACCTCCGAATCCTGCGGGCTCTCGGCGCCAGCCCCGCGGAGACCGTGCTCGACTCCATCCTCGGTCTCGAGGCGTCGATCTTCGCCGGCTCGCTGTTGGCGGCGGTGACCGCGGTCCTCCTGTCACCGCTCGCGCCACTCGGACCCGTCCGCGCGGTCGACCCGTCGCGAGGAATCTCCCTGGACTGGACCGTGCTGGGGCTCGGGGTCGTGGCTCTGTTCGTGCTGCTAAGTGCGGTCGCCGTCCTCCTGGCGTATTCCACCGCGCCGCACCGCACTGCGCTGCGTCCCCGCATGCGGTCGACGGCCGGCGCACGCGTGGTGGCGGTCACCGCGAGGGCGGGACTCTCGGCCCCGGGCGTCGTGGGGGTGCGCATGGCTCTCGAACCAGGCGAGGGCCGTAGCGCCGTCCCCGTGCGCTCGGCTCTGGTCGGGGCGGTGCTCGCCGTCGCACTGATCGTGACGGCCTTGACCTTCGGGAACAGCCTGCAGACCCTGATCTCCCGGCCGGCGCTCTACGGATGGAACTGGACGTACATCCTCAACCCCACCGGGTCGGGCAGCGGGAACGTGCCGCACGTCGCCTTCTCGCTGCTGAAACACGACCGCTACGTCGCCGCGTACAGCGGGGCCTCGTTCAACAACCTCGAAGTCGACGGCCAGGACCTGCCATTCCTCGTCGAGGACGTCCACGCCTCCGTGATGCCCCCCATTCTCAGTGGCCATGATGTCCAGGCACCGCGTCAAGTGGTCCTCGGCGCCGCCACGATGGCCCTCCTGCACAAACACCTCGGCCAGTATGTGACTGTTTCGTACGGATCGCGGGCGGACGCACCGATCTATCTCCCGCCCACCCGACTGCGCATCGTCGGCACGGCGACCTTCCCCGCGATCGGCTTCGCCAGCACGGTCTCCGACCACACCTCCATGGGGACCGGCGTGCTGTTCGCCTTCCAGATGTTCCCCAAGGCGTTCAATGCAGCCGTCAACAGCGGCCCCGAACCTGCATTGGACGGTCCCAACCTGGCCCTCGTTCGAGTGCGGCCGGGAGCTCCCCCTGCGGCAGCACTGGCCAGCCTGGACCGCATCGCCGCCGCGGCAAACAAGGTCTATGCCACCGCGGAGGGTGGGTCGGGGGGCAACGAGCTCGCGGTGCAGGGTGTGCAGCGGCCCGCCGAAATCGTCAATTACCGGACGATCGGGCTCACACCGACCCTCCTGGTGTCGGGGCTTGCTCTCGGCGCCGTCGTCGCGCTCGCGCTGACGCTGCTCGCCTCGGTTCGCCAGCGCCGTCGCGACCTCGCCCTGCTGAAGACGGTCGGGTTCGTTCGCTGGCAGCTGGCCACCGCCGTGGCCTGGCAGGCCAGCGTGGCCGCGGTCGTCGGAATTGCAGTGGGGATCCCGCTCGGCATCATTGCCGGCCGGTGGTTGTGGGATCTCTTCGCTCGCCAGATCTACGCCGTGCCGTACCCGACGGTCTCCGTGCCGTCGGTTCTCCTGGTCGCGGTGGGCACCTTGGTGCTGGCCAACCTCGTCGCAGCCGTGCCGGCCCGCACGGCGGCGCGTACGCCGACCGCTTTCATGCTGCGGGCGGAATAGACCGGATCCGGTGCCGGCGAAGAGCGTCGGACTCGACTCCATCCTCGACGTAGGAGACGACCTCACGGACCCACGCGGCGACACCGTCGGGGTTGCTCCGGATGACCCAGTGCCCGGCGTCCACGGGCCGGCGCCACATGAGTGACGTCCACTCCTCGAGCCCGTCGAGCAGCGCCGGCGTGACGTAGCGGTCGTGCCCCGGGACGATGAGTTGCACCGGCACCTCGGTGCGTCGGGCCACCGGCCGGCGCATCCGGCCGAAGACGTTGGCCCGGTACAGCTCGACGCCGTGCGAGAAGTCCACGCCGAATGTCGGTGCCGGCCAGTTCCCGTCGGTCTGGGCGTGCTCCACCCGGTGCAACGCGGCGGCCCACAGCGTGGCGACCCGCGGGCTGCGGGTCATCAGCTCGGGGAGCAGCGGAATCCCGAAGTACGCGATGTACCAGGAGTGCAGCGCCTGCGTCAGCATCTGCCGGAGGTCTCCGGGATTGAGGGTCCGGTGACGCCGGGCCCACAGGGCGGCATGGTCCAGCGGCGGCCCCGATATGGAGGTGAAGCTGGCGAAGCGGTCGGCCAAGCCTCTGGTGGTGACGGCCTCCCATCCCTGGATTGAGCCCCAGTCGTGGGCGACCAGGTGCACCGGCGCGTCCGGGCTGGTCCCGTCGACCACGGCGGCCAGGTCCTCGACGAGGAGGGGCAGCGCGTAGCCGGCCCGGTCCGTCGGGGCGTCGGACCGGCCGGCGCCCCTGACGTCGTACGAGACGACGTGCAGCTCGGCGGCGAGGCGTTCGGCCACTGGGCGCCAGACGCTGCTCGTGTCGGGGAAGCCGTGGACGAGCACGACCGTCGGGCTCCCGCGCTCGCCGCGCTCAGTGACCGACAGGGACAGGCCGGCGCCGCGGATCCGCGCCTGCATCACCATGGCGGAGAGTCAACCATGCATGGTGCCCCCATGCGTCGAACCGTGGCGGCCGAGGATCTGCGGCCGGAGGGACGGTGCTACCGGGGCGGCAGGGTGATGGCCGTCTTCAGCTGCTGCAACGCGGCGGCGAGTTCGGTGGCCCTGTTCCGGCGGGCCGCGTCGGCTGACGCCAGTTGCTCGCCCGTCGGATGTTGGCCGCCCGAGCGCATGAGATGGTCGGCTTCGACCGCGAACGCGAGGCCGCGCAGGCTCTCGGCGGCACGAGCGGTGAGCGCGCGGCCGGCCTCGTCCGGGGCTGTCGCGGCGGCCCGCTCGAGGCCCGTCACGGCTTCGTCGACCTGTACCCCGACACTGGCTCGACGTTGCTGGTCGTCCGCGTCGGTCTGGCCCAGGACGAGGTCACGGGCGAGCTCGGCCGCCGCCACCGCGGGCCCGACCGAGCGCTGCCAGTCGACCTCACGCCCCTGCCGCCGGGTGCGGGCGATGAGCAGGGCCACGAGGATCGCCGCCAGCACGATGACCACGGCGAGGAGGACCCAGCCCCACGCCGTCGAGCTCGACGACGACTTGGCCGCCGTGGTGGTCGTCGTCGGGTGCGTGGTGGTCGTGGTGGAGGGGCGCGCCCGGGTGGTGGTCGTGGTGGCCGGGACCGTCGTGGTCGTGGTCGTGGCCGGGACGGTGGTCGTGGTCGTCGGAGCCGCCGTGGTGGTCGTGACCGGGGCCGTGGTGGTGGTCGTGGCGGGTGCAGAGGTCGTCGTGGTGTCCTGCGCCGACGCGGCCGTCGCCACGACGCCGCACATGATCGGCGCCGCAGCGACGGCGACCAGGAGTACCGTGGCAAGCCTGTGAGCCTTCGGATGCATGGGGGCAGCCTAGGGACACCCTTTGGCCGGGACGGGGACCGTGGACCCTGAGCCTCCGGATCTCCGGTCGCACGCCGGATGGAGGGGACTCGGGGTGGGGGAACCCCTGTTCGGCACTACCGCTCCGGGCCAGGGCGGACGTAGATTTGCGGGGTGCGACAACTCGGGTTGGGGCGAAGTGGCGGAGTGCCGCGCCCGATGAGGGGGACCGCTCCGTGACCGCGTCGTCCGACGGGCCCGAGCTGCGCCAGCTGACGGTCATGTTCACGGACCTCGTCGGCTCGACCGACCTGGCGTCCACGCTCGACCCCGAAGACTGGCACGAGGTGCTCAACGGCTACCAACACCTCGTGGCCGACATCGTGACGGCCCACGGCGGTGTGATCGCGCAGTTCCAGGGTGACGGCGCCATCGCCTACTTCGGCTACCCCGAGGCGCAGGAGTCGGCGAGCCGTGACGCGCTCTCCGCCGGGATCGCCATCGTCGAGGCCATCGTGCGGCTCGGCCGTGAGCTCCCGCCCGAACTGGGGATCAGCGATCTGCAGGCGCGTGCCGGTGTCCACACCGGTGAGGTGTTGGTGGCGGCCGTCACGGCCGGCGGGCAGGAGCGCCTTCCCGACGTCTGGGGCCAGGTCCCGAACATGGCGGCGCGCCTGCAGGCGGCGGGCGAGCCGGGCCAGATCGTCGTGAGCGGCGACACCGCCGACCTGGTCGCCGGGTTCTTCGAGCTGGAGTCCCTCGGCCGCCTGACCCTGAAGGGTATCGGGCATCCCGTACCGGCCTTCCGTGTGGTGCAGCGGAGCGCGGCACGCCATCGGCTCGAGGCCCGGCCCCTGACGGCGTACATACCGAGGACAGAGGCCTCGGCGTGGCTCCGGCAGCATTGGCGCGAGGTGGAAGGCGGCGCTGGCCGGCTCGCCCTGGTCCTGGGTGAGCCCGGCATCGGGAAGTCGCGCTTCCTTCTCGAGTTCAGCTCCGAACTGGCCGCGGACGGGCACAGCGTCGCAACCATCTACTGCAGCCGGCGCGGCTCGCTGAGCCCGTTGCAGCCGTTTGGCGAGGTCATGGGTGAGGTGCCCGCGACGCCACAGGAGGCGGCGGCGTGGGTCCAGGACGAGGCCGGCTCGGGGCCGCTCCTCCTCGTCGTGGAGGACGCGCACTGGGCGGACCCCAGCACCTTGGAGGCCGTGCACGTGATCGCACGCGGCAGCGCACGCATCCTGGTGGTGATGAGCGCCAGGCCGGAGATCGCCGACGACCCGCAGGTCCAATCGGACGTGGAGTTGACGTTGGACAAGTTGAGCAGCGACGAAGCGCGCGGCCTGCTCGAGCAGCTCCCCGCCGCAGCGCAGTTGAAGCCGGAGCTCCGCGAGGCACTGGTGCAGCGCGCGGGCGGTGTCCCACTGTTCCTGGAGGAGCTGGCGCGGGGACTGACCGACGGATCGGAGGTCGTCGGCCCGGCGATGCCGACGACGCTCTCCGAGGTCATCACGGCGCGGCTGGACCGAGTGGGTGAGGCGAAGCGGGTGGCGCAGGCCGCCGCGGTCATCGGACGATCATTCGACCGATCCGTCTTGATGGCGGCGACGGGACTGGAGGGCGAGGGTCTCGATGCCGAACTGCGCCGGTTGCAGGAGCACGCCATCATTGAGCCGGCGACGAGGGCGGATGAGATGCAGTTCCGCCACGCCCTCTTCCACGAGGCCTCCTATCGATCGGTGCTGAGGCCCGACCGGATCCGTGTGCACGGTGCCGTGGGCGAGATGCTGGTCGCATCGGGCCGGGCCGAGGGCCAGCCCGAGATCGCGGCCTACCACCTCGGAGCGGCCGGAAGGGCGATTGAGGCGGTGCCCCTCTGGAAGCAGGCGGCCCACACGGCACGTCAGAACGCCCGCTTCCGGGAGGCCGCCGGCCACGAGCGGGAGGTGCTCGCACTGTTGCCGCGACTCCCCGAGGAGGAACGAGAGCCCACGGAACTGAAGTCCCGTAGCCGCCTGGTGATGTGCCTGACCGCGGTCGACCAGAGCGCGCCGGAGGCCCTCGAGGAGTCGCGCCGGGTGGAGGAGCTGGCCCGCCGGCTGAATCATCGCGAGATCCTGCTGCGCAACTACATGGTGCTGGTCCCCTGGTGGCAGGCCAGCGCGGAGTACTCGACCATCAACCGGATCCTGGTCGAGGCCAGAAGCGAGGCGGAGGCTCTGGGCGACGAATGGACCCTTCAGCTGATCACGACCTACGAGGCCACGACGCGGATCTGGCAGGGCATGCTCGAGCTGGGACTCGCGCAGATCCGCGCCTCGTACGAGGCGAGCGGCCTTCCGCTCGACGCCAGCCTGAGCGATCTGCCGCCGATGCGGTCGGTCGAGCTGATGGCGCTGGCGGCACCGCGCGTCGCCAGCGCTCTCGCGTGCTGGCTGTGTGGGCAGGCCGACGAAGCGCGCCGGATCGCCGACGACGTGCTCCGCAACACCACCGAGCGGCAGGTGCCACAGGCACAAGCCGTGGCTGCGGTGACGTCGGCCATCATGGCGCAGCTCGACGGCGAGCATGAGGTGGTGCTCAAATTGGCCGGCGAGGCATTGCAGGTGGCGGACGAGGTGAGCACCAGGCAGTGGCGGCAGTGGGCCCGTTCGCTCCAATGGTGGGCGGGGGAGGGGATCGAGGAGCCCGAGCTCCCCGGGCCGCTCCTGCAGCCCTACTTCCAGATGCTCCTCGCCGACGACCCGCGCGTGGAGACGGAGCGGGCAGTCGCCCTCTTGACGGAGGCGCTCGAGACGTGCCGCGCCACCGGTGAGCGGTTCTGCGAAGCCGAGATCCTGCGGGTGAGAGCCGGCCGGCATGTCCGCGTCGGTCGTGTGGAAGAGGCGGAACGCGACTTCGACGAGGCGGTGGCGATCGCGAGACGGCAGGGGGCCAAGATGCTGGAGTTGCGCGCGTTGACCGAATGGGCGCGCCAGGAGGGAGCACCCGCGCATGTGCGCGCGGAGCTCGGCGTATGCGCGGCGGACGTCGCGGCCGGGGGCCCCAGCCGGAGTCTCAGCGAAGCCCGAAGGGTGATGGGATCGACGTGAGCCGGACCGATTGGAGCGACGACTTCCTCGACAGCCTGCGCACCCAGGCCGACCCGGCGGCGGACGAAGTCGTCGCGAACCTCTTTGCCGGGACGGCCGACGCCACGTCAGCCTTTCGGGCGCTCGTCGTCGAGCAGCACGAGATGTCCGATCCCGCGCTCGCCGCCTTCCTCGACGCCAGGGACGAACCACCCCCGTGGATGGACCCCGAGCTCGTGGCCGCGGGTCAGGAGCGGTTCGCACGCTGGGGTTCGCACGTGTTCACGGCGCTGTACGCGGCGGCGCTGCCCTCCGCGTACGCCTGCTGGCGGGGCGTCCAGGTCCTCGGCCTGACGGCCCGGCTCGAGACCGACGCCAAGCGCCGGCTGAACGAGACGGCCCAGTTCCATCTCGACGTCATGGACCCCGGTGGCCTGGAGTTCGGGGCCCGCGGCTATTCGGACGTGCGTCACGTCCGCCTCATGCACGCCGCGGTCCGGTGGCTGATTCAGAACGACCCGCGCGTCCACTGGGACCCCGCGTGGGGTACGCCGATCAACCAGGAGGACCTGCTCGAGACCCTCCTCACGTTCACCGAGATCGTCTTCGAGGTGTTCGACCGCACCGGTGTCGTCTACACCCACGAGGATGCCGACGCGTACCTGCACACGTGGTCGTTCATCGGTTACCACCTGGGCGTGCGGCCGGACCTGCTCCCGCTGACGCGAGCCCAGACGTCGGTGCTGATGCCGATCGTCCGCCGCCGGCAGTTCGGCCCGAGCGAGGCCGGACGCGATCTCATGGCTGCCCTCCTGGGGCAGGTGGCCCGACTGACCCCGCCGGGGCTCCGGGGGCTGCCCGCGTCCACCGTGCGCTACTACGTCGGCGACGAAGCCGCCGACATCCTCGGCGTCCCGAAGGCGGACTGGACTCGTCTGCTCTTCGAACCATTGGCGGACGTGAGCCGGCGGCTGTCCCTGGAGGAGCTGCACCGCCACCTCCTGAGGGGCCTCTCGGACCGGATCGGGTTCGGGATGCTGTCGCTGGCGGTCAGGGCGGAACGGTACGGCGGCCGGCCGGCCTTCGAGGTGCCCACCTCGCTGGCGGCGCGCTGGAACATCCCTCCCTACAGCGGCCCCGGCGGCAGCCGTCCCTGAGCCAGGGCGGCCAGCTGGCCGTCGGTGAACGGGGGATTGAACAAGTTGGGGTCGCGCTGCCGCGAGCGGAAGAGGTTGACGATGAAGTTCATCCGATCCTCCAGCCTCGCCCAGTCGTGGGCGCCCGAGGGAATCCCCTTCCCGTGAGTCCGGTCCCATTGCGCGACCGCCGACTCGGCCTCCGTCCCGGCGAGATCCCGTAGCTCCGGGGGGAACATGCCGCCCGAGAGCGGGGGCACGTCCCGGCGGAGGTCGAGTGTCTCGCTCGGCGTGACCAGCTGCATGATCGCCTCGGTGAGGGCCGTGTCCCAGGCCTCGTCGAGGACGGCGCAGACGTCGCCCGTCAGGGTGCCGAGCACGTGGCGGACCTCGGCCGNNATGGCGGCGTCCAGCGCCGCCGCGATCGCCGGCTGCAGGCGCCGTTGCTCGTGCGCAACCGCCAGCGTGTTGGCCCGCAGCATCAGCGCGGGCCGGGCAGACGGGTCGAACAGCGCCCGCTCGTATGCCTCGAAGGCGGCAACCACGGCGACCCCGTCAGGGTCGGAGGTGAGAGGAGCCAGGGACGGGGCGAAGGCAGCCGCGAGCTCCTGTGACGTGCGCGGCGAGGAGCGGCAGGCGTCGATCAGCGCAGTGAAGAGCGGTGCCAGCTCGGCGAACACCAGCACGTTGCCCTCGGCGATCTGCTTGGAGACATCGGCGGTGACGTCGTCGACCACCTGCCCGATG
>PMPX01000260.1 GCA_003169235.1 Acidimicrobiaceae bacterium
CGCCGGCTGACCCCGTCCACACGGGCCCTCGGCCAGCCGACCGAATCGAAGGTCGGCGACGGTCAGGCCGGGTCGATCTTGGACCAGGTGTGGGGCTTCTCCTCGAAGTCCACCTCATCGGGGAGGCGTCGGTACCGGAACCGGATCTCCTCCAGGTCGTTCGGCTCGGCGACTGTCTCCTCTGACAACCGCAGCACCATGTCCGCCTGGCGCCGCAGCACGGTGCGCTGGNNCGGCCGAGGTCGTGTCGAGCATGATCGACCCCAAGGAGTCGATGAGCCGGATGAGGACCGCCGGCATCCCGCTGGCCGATTGCCGGATCTTGTCGAAGGCGCGGTTGACCATGCGGGCGTAGGACGGGTCCGACTCGATGAGACGCACGCTCCCTGCAGCGTCCCGGTACACGCCCTCGTCGAGGACCCGGCCCGACACCCGTCCGAGACCGGCAGACAGCCAGTCGATGCACGTGAGGGCCGTGAAGGTGTCGTTGACNNATGGCGATCTCGACGAGCTGGTCGATGGCAAAGACGGGGTCTTGCACCAGGGTCCGGTGGGGGCCGGTGACGTGGGCCTTCGACAGCGCCAGCGCCACCTCGGCCGCCGCTCCCCGCGGCCAGACGATGGCCAGCGGGCGGCCGGTGGCGAGGTAGTGACCCGGCCGGTGCTCCAGCCTGATCACCGAATCGGTGCGGGTGGCGATGCCGATCAGCTGCGAATAGCCGACGTACTGGATGTAGCCGCTGACCTGTGAGGGCACAGCCGCCCCGCGGTCATCCAGCATTGTCAGCAGCTCCGGCACCGACTTCCCGGCATGCAGTCGCGAGTTCGCCTCGACGGCCGTCCCCACCGGGTCGGGGAACTCGGCATCTATGGAATTCATCAGGTCGGCGGCGATCCCGGCGATGACTTCGGGAAGCTGGATCGACTTCGCGATGTGGTGGATGAAGTAGATCAACACCGCGATGTCGAGCATCATCAGGGCCTCGGCCACCGAGGTGGAGAGATACGGCACGAAATTCTTGCTCACACTGTCGATCGAGACCAGGGCGAGCACCGAGTACACGAAGGTTCCGACGAAGACGCCGAGCGTGACCTGGTTACCGATGTCGCGGACGAAGTTCCGCATCATGCGGGGACCGAACTGCTGCGATGCCAGTGTCAGTGCCAGGATCGTGATGGAGAACACCACGCCCACCACGGTGATGACGGCGGCCGCGATGGCGATGAGCACCTGGCGCTCGGCATCGGAATTACCGGTGCGGATCCAGGTCGGCAGGATCGAGGGATCGTGGTACGCCGCCACGTCGATCTCGAACGTGACGAGGAACAACAGCACCGACACCACGATCAGGATGCACGGGACGACCCACAGCGTCGTCCGGAGCTCCTCCCAGCGCCAGCTGGGGAGTTGGCGCCGGTCCTTGCCGACTCGCGCCGGCTGCGGGGGGACCACTTCGTCGATGTCGCTCACGATGGCCCGTTCGAGTGAGGGTGGCGATCGCACACGACGGTGCGCACGGGTCGGTTGGGGATGGTGGCGTCGGTCATGGCGCAGAGCTACTCGTCGCCGACCAGTCTTCCCGGCACACCGCTCAAGAGCGACACCATTCTAGCCGCCACCACCGTGGTGCCGGCCCGGCTCACGACGGAAAGAAGCGGGGCAGATGGTGACGGTTCGCCGCCAGGAGCTCGTCGGCCAGCTCCGCGGCCAGTGGGTACTGCCCCACGATCGGGTTGGCCAGCAGGGCCCGCACCACGTCGTCACGACTCCCCGAACACGCGGCCCGGACGGCCAGGCGCTCGTAGGCCTTCGCATGCTGCACCAGCCCGAGCATCTCGGGCGGCAATGGTCGCTGGGGCAACGGATGGGCTCCGGTGGCGTCGACGACTGCGGTGGTCTCGACGACGGCATCGTCGGGCAGGCCCGGCACCGCTCCGTCGTTCCGCATGTCGACGACCTGGACGTCGCCGGTGCCCGCGTGCAACGAGGCCATCAGGCGCACCGCGGCGAGGGAGTAATACGCGCCACCACGGAAGGACAACGCGTCCGGCTTCGACATCAGGGCGGGGTCCTTGTATTCCTCGAGCAGCGTGGTCTCGAGCTCCGCCACCACGTCCGCCCGCGAGCGGTACCCCGCCGTCGCCTGCGCGGCCACCTCGGCGTCGTGCCCGTAGTAGTAGTGGACGTAGTACGACGGCAGCGCGTGCTGCAGCCGGAGGACGTCGATCGACACCCCGCTCTCGAGCTCGACCTCGGGGCCGAACCGATCGAAGAGCTCGTCGAGACGGTCCTCACCGGCGAACCCGTCGCCGCCTCCGCCCGACCCCCCGGTGCCCCGAGTTCGAGCCGAGCGGATCCAGGTCAGATGATTGAGCCCCACGTGCTCGACCGCCACCTCGTCGGGGTCGACGCCGAGATAGTGGCCGATCCGCCTCTGGGCCCAGATCGCGACGTTGCACAGGCCCACGGCGTGATGGCCCTCGTCGAGCAGCGCCTGCGTGACGATCCCCACCGGGTTGGTGAAGTCGACCAGCCACGCGCCCGGATTGGCCCGGGCCGCCATCTCCTCGGCCAGCTCGAGCACGACGGGCACCGTGCGCAGGGCCTTGGCCAGACCCCCGGCGCCGACCGTCTCCTGTCCGAGGCACCCGTACCCGACCGGCAGGGTCTCGTCGACGTGCCGCGCCGCCTGCCCGCCGATCCGGAGCTGGACCACGACGAAGTCCGCCCCCTCGAGAGCGGCGTGCGGGTCGGCCGTCGTCCAGAACGTTCCACGCCAGCCCCGGGCTCGCAGGATGCGCTCGGACAGCCCGCCCACGACCTCGCGGCGCACGTCACTGGGATCGAGCAGCACGAGGTCGTCGACGACGATGCGGTCCTCGAGATCACACAGCCCGTCGACCAACTCCGGGGTGTACGTGCTCCCTCCGCCGACGACGGCCACCTTTGTCCCCACGCAGCGCAACGTAACATCCGTGCGTGTCCGACCACTCGTTCCCGGATCCGGCCGTGCTCGCATTCGACGGAGGCAGCACCAAGACCGACGCCGTTCTCGTGTCGAGTACCGGCAGTGTCCTGGGCCGGGCCCGGGTCGGTCCGAGCAACCATCAACTCGTCGGCCTCGAAGGCATGATCCGGTCGCTGGGTGAGGCCGTCGCCGCCGTCGCCGAGGACGCCCACCTCCCGGACCGGACCGTTCCGGTCTGCACCACGGGTGTCTACTGCCTGGCCGGCGTGGACCTGCCGGTCGACGAGCAGAAGATTGCGCCGGCGATCGGCGACATGGGGTGGACGGATGGAGTGATCCTGCGCAACGACACCTTCGCGGTGTCGCGGGCCGGCACCACGGCGCCCTGGGGTGTCGGCGTCGTCTGTGGCACGGGGATGAACTGCGCCGCCGTCGGCCCGGACGGACGCACCGTCCGGTTCCCCGCGCTCGCGGAGCTGTCGGGGGACTTCGCTCCCGGTGGCGCATGGCTCGGCCTGCGCGCGCTCGGGTTGGCGCTGCGAGCCGGCGACGGTCGTGGCGCGACCACCACGCTGAGCGAACTGGTGCCCGCCCACCTCGGAGAGCCCGACGCAGAGGCGGTCCTGACCGGCATCTACACCGGCGCCATCCCGTACGCCCGCTTATTCGAATTGGCGCGCGTGCT
>PMPX01000329.1 GCA_003169235.1 Acidimicrobiaceae bacterium
GGCATGGCTCCGGACCTCGTCGCGGCGGTCCACCGTCTCCTCCGACGGTGCCATGATGCGGGAGGACAGGAGCAGCCATGGTGACGGGAGCACAGCGCGACGACTCTCCGGGCGGGGGGGACCCGATCGGCCCGGGCCTCCTGCGCAGCGTGGCGGCGAACCGGAAGACTCCGGCCGGCCGCCGGAACCTGCTGCTGGTTGCCGCGGCGGCGGCCGTCCTCCTCGTGGTCGTGCTCGTCGCCGTCGCCGTCGTCCTGTTCTCGTCGCTCTCGGGGGAGAGCGCCTCGTACAAGGACGGTGACACGGTGGGCGGCAGCATCTATGCCTCGGACTCGGCCCAGCTGGGCGCCACCGCGGCCTGTCAGGCGGCTGAGCACCACCCGGTCGCCGACAGCGGAATGCCGAAGGGTGACGACCCTGCGCAGTGGGTCAAGGGTTGCGTGGCCGGCTTCGAGGCGGCCCAGGCCGGCACCTGAGCGTCAGGCGAAGAGGATCACGGTGGCCGCCAGCACGCAGGTGACGATGGCGCACCAGGCGGTGAAGAAGCGGATGATCCCGACCTGGAACCAGTGACCGCCGTCGTACTTGCCCCGGCGGGCCCGCACCCACAGCCCGGTGAGGATGAACACCAGCAGGCCCAGGTGGGCCAGGGTCGTGCCCATGAAGAAGATGAAGCTCGAGGCGTAGGCCCCGTCGATGGTGGTGAAGGGCAGCTGTCCGAACTGGTAGCACTGCACCACCACGGCCACCAGGACGGTCAAGAGGGCGAAGCCGGCGCCGGCGCTGATGATGCGGCGGGGCGACTGGCGCTGGGCCGAGACCTCCGCCCACCAGACCAGCAGTGCGGCCACCACGGTCAGGGCGGCGATGACCAGCGTGTAGGTGATGCCGGCCTTGGGGATCTCGCTGGTGATGGGGTTCCCGAGCCCGTCGGTGCACGCGTTGGCCTTGGTGCAGGCTGCGCCGCGCCACATGCCGTTGGTGTTGAGGGCGCGCAGGTAGAACCAGGTGAAGAGCTCGAGCAGCAGGAACAGCGCGTCGCCACCGACCAAGAGCCACAGGGCGATGCGCTCCTTCAGGTGGCGCTGGGCCCGGGTCTCGTGATGGCCGCCGCCCTCCACGACGCCGTGGCCGTCGCCCTCGGGCTCGAGGGTCCCGCCGTGCTCAATCGTGGTCGTCGTCATACCGGCTCACCCGCCGTGGTCTCGGCGGAGCCGACCGGCACCGGCTCGCGTTCGGGCTCCGCCGCCGGTGCCGCGGGCTCGGGCTCGCCGTAGCCGTAGGGGTCGGCGGTGACGACCGGCTCGACGAGGAAGTTCTCCAGCGGCACCGGGGTGGGCACCATCCACTCCAGGCTCTTGGCGTGCCAGGGGTTGGCCGGGGCGGGCCTGCCGTGCACCCAGCTGTGGATGATGGCGTAGAGCAGGACCACGAAGCCGGCCATGAGCAGGTACGCGCCGACGGTGGCCATCTGGTTGGCGTGCAGGAAGATGGGGTCGTAGTAGGCGACGCGCCGTGGCATGCCCTCGAATCCCTCCCAGAACATGCCGAAGTACGTGATCTGGATCCCGATGGCGACCATCCAGAAGGCGACCTTGCCGATGCGCTCGTTCAGCATGCGGCCCGAGACCTTCGGGAACCAGTAGCAGAAGGCGGCGACCGCGGCGATCATGGCGCCGCCCAACAGCGTGTAGTGGAAGTGGGCGGTGACGAACATGTCGCCGTGGAAGTAGTTGTCGGCCGGGACGTCGGAGAGGTAGATGCCGGTCACCCCGCCGATGATGAAGTTCCACAGGAACAGGTACGCCCAGTACATGGGCAGCCGGGTCCAGATGCTGCCGCGCCAGAGAGTCCCGATGACGCACAGGAAGATGATGCCGGTCGGGATGGAGATGAGCTCGGTGGTGAGCATGAAGGGCCCGTTGAGGTCGGGGGCCCAGCCGGTGGTGAACATGTGATGGGCCCACACCATGATGGAGAGGGCGATGATGGCGATGAACGCCCCGACGGTGACCTTGTAGGCGAAGATCGGTTTGCGGGCGAAGGTGCTGACCACCTCGAGCATGGCCGCCACCGGAGGGATCAGGATCACGTACACCTCGGGGTGCCCCATGATCCAGAAGATGTTCTCCCACAGCCAGCCCGAGCCCCCCACCGCCGCCACGAAGAACGAGGTGCCGGAGACCCGGTCGGTGATCATCATGACCATGCCCACCATGAAGGCGGGCATGGCGTAGAGGCCCAGCGCGCTGCCGATGACGGCGCCCCAGGTGAAGATGGGCAGGCGGTTCAGCGTCATGCCCTCGGCCCGCATGGTCAGCACGGTCACGATGATGTTGATGCCCGAGAGGGTGACCGAGACGGCGAAGGTCAAGATGGTGATGGCGAAGGCGTCCATGGCCGGCGGCGCCTGCACCGAGAGCGGTGCGTAGGTGGTCCACCCGGCGTCCACGCCGCCCAGCACGAAGGTGGCAAGCAGCGGTGGCACGGCGGCGAACAGCAGCCAGAAGCTCAGGGCGTTGAGCCGCGGGAAGGCCATGTCCTTGGCCCCCACCATGATCGGCACGATGAAGTTCCCGAACGGCCCCGTGACCATGATGATGGTGGCGACGATCATCGCCATGCCGTGGACGGAGACGATGGCGTTGTACGCGTTGGCCCCGAGGAAGCTCGAGTGGGCGCTGACCAGCTGTGTGCGGATCATCATGGCCAGCGTCCCGCCGACGCCGAAGATCGTGAACACCGCGATCAGGTACTGGACGCCGACGACCTTGTGGTCGGTGCAGAACTTCCAGTAGCGGCGTGGCCCCTGGCCGACCCCGGCCAGGTAGAGCTCGTCCTCGTGGGTCTGGTCGTGGCCGAGCATCCAGAGCACGGGGGCGTTGAAGGCGCCGATGCCCAGGAGGAGGCCGATGACCCAGCCGGCCATGGTGACGGTCACCACCATGTCGGTCCCCCAGTTGGATCCCTGGAGGAACTGATGGGAGAGGGCCCACCCGATGGCGCCGAGGCCGATGCCGCCGATCAACCCGGTCACGATGTTCTGGTGGCGGTAGAGCCCGCCGGCGCGCGAGCTCAGCTGGGTGTCCTCGAGGAGGGCCGGGGCGGCAGCTGTGGTCACGGGCGCGTCCTTTCCCCTCGTGGTGACGCCGGCCCGGTGGCCCGGGTCCCGACCGGTCGCGGTGTGGTCAGTGTGGTCAGTGTGGTCATGAGGAGGAGCTCACCCGCGCCACGTCACTCGCCGTCAGCGCCGAAGCCCCGTGGGCGTGCAGCCAGACGGCGAACGCCTGCGGCGTGACAACGGCCCCCGAGGCGTACATGAAGGAGTGGTAGAGCCCGCAGAGCTGGCTGCAGCGGACCGTGAAGGCACCGAGCTTGTTCGTGGTGGCTTGAATCGTGGTCACCACGTTGGGGTTGGCGTCGACCTGGACGCCGAGCTCGACCGGCCAGAAGCCGTGGGTGACGTCCTCGGACGTGACGTGGAACACGATGGTCCGGTTGTCCGGCAGCACCAGCGAGCGGGTCTCCAGGTTGCCCGCCCCCGGGTAGGAGAACGTCCACAGCCACTGCTGGCCGGTGACGTCGACCTGCAGGCTGTTGGGGTGGGTGGCGTTCTCGGAGGCCAGCTCGGCCAGGCCCCAGACCAGCATGACGACGACCAGCACGCCCGAGACGACCAGCCACAGGATGGTCAACCCGCTGTTGCCGCGCAGCGGCGGCCCGTCGGGCGGCGGCTCGTCGCTCTGGCCGTAGCCGCGCTGGCGCCAGGCCACCAGGCTGTAGAAGCCCACCCCGTAGACGAAGGCGGCCACCGGTGCGGCCAGCACGGTGAGGAGGACCACGGTGGCCCACACCGCCCGCCCCTCCACCGACAGCATGGTCGGCAGCAGGTGGTGCGGCGCGTAGAAGCCGATGAGCACGCCGACCACCGTCATGGCCAGCCAGATGAGGAAGATCTTGCCGGAGGGGCGGGAGAAGAAGGGCGCCTTCTCGGGTGGGAGCGGGTCGGGCTCCCTGGTCTTCACCGCGAGGTCAGACGACATGGAGGAACCCCGACATGTACCCGAATGCGCTCATAGGCCCACCGAAGCCGGCCACCGACGTCCCACAGGGGTACTCACAGTTCCAGCCGTAGACGCCCTGGGAGCCGGACACGAAGCTGAAGATCACCGTCTCGTACTGCCCGTTGTCGGACTGATTGTTGCCCGGCACGGCCGGCAGCGGCACGTTCACGAAGAAGCCGGGGTCGGTGCCGGGCGCGCCCCGCACGGTAAAGGTGTGGCCGACGTTGTTCGGGTTGACGGCGTGGACGAGCCGGCCGTTGATCCGGGCCACGCTGCCGACCGTGCCGCGCACGGTGGCGAACCACGGGTTGTTGAGGCTGCCGCCCGAGTCGTACTGGCGCATGGTGACGGTGACCAACGCGTGCGCGGGCACCTGGAACTGGTTGGTGGGCCCGTAGCTCGGCCAGCTCGGGTTTCCGCCGGGGTGGATGGCCTGCCCGTCGACGCTCCCCGACGCGTCCGGATAGGTGTTGAAGGCCAGGGTCACGTGCTGGAGCGTCTGGCCGTTGACGGTGACCGTGCCCACCGACTTGGCCACCTGCGTCCCCACGGGCGACGTGTAGGTCTGCGCGTGGAAGAGGATCGCGACCACCGCGACGCCGATGGCGACGGCGACGAAGGTGAGGATGATGCCGAGCGCCTTGGGCTTGCGCTCACGCCCCGGCTTCTCGCTCACGGCGCTCTGTTCGTCTGAACCTTCCGTGGCTCCCCCGTTCGACTGGCGAGATGTGAACGGACTTGGGGCCGTGACTCCCTCAACCCCTTGGGTGCCAAGGTAGCGCGGTTGACGGAACAATCACAGTTTCGCCGCAGGGACCAAAGTCACAATGTGATTTCAGCGATGACCGAAGGAGGCCGGTGCGCACGCGGCCGGAGCGCACGAGGGTGCGGGCCGGTCACTCGGTAGGGTTCTTCGTGGTGGAGCGCACCGATGCCGCGGGGCCTGCTCCAGGCCCCGGCCAACCCGTCCGTCTGGAGGGCCGCGAGGCCCTGCGGCTCCACATCGTCCTGGTCGCCGGCCTCGCGCTGTGCATCGCCGCCTTCACCGTCGAGCTCTGGCGTGCCCTCGACGGGAACACCTTCAGCTGGATGTACGTCTTCGAATGGCCGATCTTCGCCGGGTTCGCCCTCTACATGTGGTGGCACCTGCTGCACGGGACCGACCGGGTGCGCCGCCCGGCCAAGCACGATGCCGCGCCCATGGGCCCGCCACCCCCGCCGCCGGCCGCGGACGAGAAGCTCGAGGCGTGGAACCGCTATGTCAGGGATCTCGAGACCGGCGAGAGAGCCGACTCGTGACCAGGCCGGCGACGGGGCGGCCTCAGACCCGTCCGAGCACGCGGTCGAGGGAGGCCGACACGCTGCCGTCGCGGGCGTAGACCCGCGAGGCGACGAGGACGAGCGCCGGGACGGCCCAGAAGTCACCGCACACCCA
>PMPX01000162.1 GCA_003169235.1 Acidimicrobiaceae bacterium
CGCCGATCAGGTCCATGGCCCATTCTCGCGCAGTGGACCTGCCGGCCCGGCGGCGACCAGAATCAGGAGGTGAGCGGCACCAATCCGAGCGGCAGCAATCCGAGCGATCCGGGCACTCCGGGCAATCCGGGCACTCCGGGTGATCCGGGTGGCACCGGGCCCGATCCGGCGGCGCGGCCGCCCGGGACCTGGGCCGAGCGGGACGCAGCCGTGGTCTGGCACGGGTTCACCCAGATGGGGGCCTACGTCGACAACGCGCCCCTGGTGGTCGAGCGGGCCGAGGGCAGGGAGCTGATCGACGCCGACGGGCGTCGCTACCTCGATGCGATCTCGTCCCTCTGGGTGAACACGCTCGGCCACTGCGTCCCGGAGCTCAATGCGGCACTGGCGGCCCAGGCCGCCAAGGTCGCGCACTCGACCATGCTCGGCAACGGCAACACCGTCGTCGTCGAGCTGGCGGAGGCACTGGCGCCGGTGGTCCCGGTCGACGACCCGCACTTCCTCTTCGCCGCGGACGGCGCGGTGGCGGTCGAGCAGGCGCTCAAGATCGCGTTCCAGTACTGGGTGAACAAGGGTGTCGAGGGCCGCACGCGGTTCCTGGCGCTCGGTGACGCCTACCACGGCGACACCATCGGCTCGCTCTCGCTCGGCGACGGCGGTGTGTTCAGCGCGGTGTTCGAGCCGCTGTGCTTCCCGGTCGTCCGCACGCCGGGCTACGCCGACCCGGGCTGGGCCGCCAAGGCGTGCGCCGCGATCGACGCGCACGCCGGCGAGCTCGCGGCCGTCGTGCTCGAGCCTCTCGTGCAGGGTGCGTCCGGCATGTTGATGTCCACCGCCTCGGATCTGCGCCAGGTCGGCGCGGCGTGCCGACGCCACGACGTCCTCCTGGTCTGCGACGAGGTCGCCACCGGGTTCGGGCGGACGGGGACGCTGTTCGCCTCCGAGCAGGCCGGCGTCCGCCCCGATCTGCTCTGCCTCGGCAAGGGGATCACGGGCGGGTACCTGGCCATGTCGGCCACCGTCGCCGCCGGCCCGGTCTTCGACGCGTTCCTCGGTCCCGACCTCGGGCCGTCGACCTTCTACCACGGGCACTCCTACGGCGGGAACGCGCTCGCCGCCGCGGTGGCGCTCGAGCACCTGCGCCTCTTCGAGTCGTGGGACGTGCTGGCCAACGTGCGCGCCCGGACCGCACAGCTGACGGACCTCCTCGACGAGCGGGTCGCCGGTCGGGCGGCGGTGCGCGAAGTCCGCCAGTGCGGACTGATGGTCGGCGTCGAGCTGGACCCGCCCGAGCCGGGATTGCGCTGGGGCCGGCGGGTGTGCGCCGGTGCCGTCGCCCGGGGCGTGCTGCTGCGCCCGCTGGGCGACGTGGTGGTGCTCATGCCGCCGTTGACCATCACCGAGGACGAGGTCGTGCGGATGCTCGATGCGCTGCAGGGGGCGCTCGACGAGGTCACGGCGTCCGGCGCATGACCGGTCACGGCACCGACCCCAGCCCGTGGGAGGCGCGGATCCGGGCCGAGCTCGTCACCGTGGTCGAGGAGGACCGCTGGCGCGCGCCGCGCGAGTTCGACGCGCTCGGCCCGGCGGGCGTGCTCCAGGAGGGCGCGGTGGTGTCGTTCGCGTCCAACGACTATCTCGGCCTCAGTGCCCACCCCGCGGTGGTGGCGGCGGCACACGAGGCGCTGGACCGCTGGGGGGCGGGCTCGGGCGCATCCCGGCTGGTGACCGGGTCTCGCCCCATCCACAGCACCCTCGAGCGTGCGTTGGCGCAGTGGAAGGGGACCGAGGCCGCCGTGACCTTCCCGACCGGGTTCGCCGCCAACCTCGGCGTGCTGAGCACGCTCGGCGGCCCGGACGTCCGCGTGCTCTCGGACGAGCTGAACCACGCCAGCATCATCGATGGCTGCCGGCTCTCCCGCGCCGCGCTCGCCGTGTACCGCCACCGTGACATGGCCCATCTCGACGAGCTGCTGTCGGCCGGGTCCGGGTCCGCCGGATCCGCTCCGCCCGCCACGCCGACGATCGTCGTCACCGACTCGGTCTTCTCCATGGATGGGGATGTGGCCCCCGTCGACGAACTGCTCGACGTGTGCGGACGCCACGGGGCACTGCTCGTCCTCGATGAGGCCCACGCCGTCCTGGGCCCCGACCTCCCGCCCGCCACCGCCACCGCCGCCGTGCCGGTGGTCGTGCGGGTCGGCACACTGTCGAAGGCGCTGGGCTCGCTGGGCGGCTTCGTGGCGGCGTCACGCGACGTCGTCGATCTGCTGGTCAACCGCGCCCGCCCCTACATCTTCTCGACCGCGCCGACGCCGGCCGACGCCGCGGCGGCGCTGGCTGCGTTGCGCGTCCTGCGCTCCGCCGAGGGCGAGACCCTGACGGGCCGCCTCGCGTCGCTGATCGACCGAGTCGTGGAGGCCGGACTCGCACCACCCGGGCATCCGAGTCCGATCATCCCGGTCGTCCTCGGTGCCGAACAGGCGGCGCTCGATGCGTCGGCCGCCCTCCTCGACGACGGGCTGTGGGTGCCGGCCATCCGCCCGCCCACGGTGCCGGTCGGGACGAGTCGGCTGCGGGTCACGCTGTCCGCCGCGCATCGCGACGAGGACGTGGACCGGTTGCTGCACGCGTTGGTCCGCCTGCCGCGCCCCGCGCACGCTGCAGCCCTCTGAGCGACGTGCCGCAGAGCGGGGTGCGACCGCGCCGGCTGGTGGCCGTCGTCGGGACCGGTACCGACGTCGGCAAGACATGGGTTGCCGCCCGGCTCCTCTCCGACCTCCGGGCCGCAGGCCTGCGCGTCGCCGCCCGGAAACCGGCGCAGTCCTACGAGCCCGACGACGATCCCGCAACTCGTGACGCCGCCGTCCTCGGTGCGGCCAGTGGCGAGCGCGCCGAGGACGTCTGTGCACCGCACCGCTGGTACGAGACGGCGATGGCACCGCCGATGGCCGCCGCTGCGTTGGGGCGCCCGCCCTTCGGGATCGCCGACCTCGTGGACGAGCTGCGCTGGCCCGGAGCGCGAGACGAGCCGAGCTCGTCCGTCGACGTGGGCCTGGTCGAGACGGCGGGTGGAGTGCGCTCGCCCCTGGCCGACGACGGTGACTGCCTGGACCTGTGCCGCGCGCTGATGCCCGACCTCGTCGTGCTGGTGGCGGACGCCGGGCTCGGGACGATCAACTCGGTACGACTCACCATCGCCGCGCTCGCTGCCCCGCGGACCTCGCTCGCTGCCCCGCACGCCCCTCCGGCCCC
>PMPX01000097.1 GCA_003169235.1 Acidimicrobiaceae bacterium
CTCGACGTGATGCTGCCCGACCAGTCGGGGATCGAGATCTGCCAGCAGATGCGCAGCCTGAAACCCGTCCCGATCATCATGGTCACCGCACGCGACTCCGAAGTCGACATCGTGCTCGGCCTGGAGCTCGGGGCCAGCGACTACGTGGCCAAGCCGTTCCGCCTGCGCGAGCTGGTGGCCCGCATGCGTGCCGTGCTGCGCCGCGGTGTGGCCGTGGCCGAGCACCACGAGGAGGTTCTCACCGTGGGTCCGGTGCGGCTCGATGCCGGGCGGCGCGAGGTGACGGTTGCCGAGACCCAGGTCGACCTGTCGCGCAAGGAGTTCGACCTGCTGGCCCTGCTGATGGCGCACAGCGGGCAGGTCGTGACCCGTGACTGGTGCATCGATCGGCTCTGGTGGGACCAGGAACTGACCGACACCCGCACCCTCGACACCCACATCAAGCGCCTGCGCCGGAAGATCGAGCCCGACCCGGCCAACCCGCGCCACCTGGTCACCGTCCGGGGCGTGGGCTTCCGTTTCGAGCCGTAGCCCGGCACGACCGAGGCCCTTCGCCCTACATTGGGCGGATGCGCACTGGCGACGTCGTCCCCGATTTCACGCTCCCCGACCAGACGGGCACGCCCCGCACGTTGAGCGGCTTCCTGGCGGAGGGGCCGGTCGTGCTGTTCTTCTACCCCGCCGCCATGACCTATGGCTGCACGAAGGAGAGCTGCCACTTCCGGGACCTGGAGGCCGAGTTCGCTGCCGTCGGAGCGCAGCGCGTCGGCATCAGCGCCGACACCGTCGCCAAGCAGAAGCAGTTCGACGAGAAGGAGTCTCTCGGCTACCCCCTCCTGTCGGACCCCGACTTCTCGGTGGCCGCGCAACTCGGTGCGAAGCGCGGTGGCCCCAAATGGCTGCCGAACAAGCGGATCACCTTCGTCATCGACACCGACCGCACGCTGCTCGACGTCATCCACACCGAGGTGTCCATGGGCGCCCACGCCGACAAGGCACTCGCGGTCCTGAAGGAGCGCCGCGCTGCCTGAGCGCGCCGTCGTCGTGACGGGCGCCGCGTCGGGGATCGGCGCGGCCACCGCGTCCCGCCTGCGCGCCGCGGGCTATGACGTGGTCGGCGTCGACCGGGCCGAGGCCGACGTGGTCGCCGACCTGGGGACGCCCGACGGGCGCGCCCGGGCCGTCGCCGAGGCGGCCGAACGCTGCGCGGGGACGCTGGGGGGCATCGTCACCTGCGCCGGGTTGGCGGGCGAGCCGCGCCGCGCCGGATCCCTCCTCGCCGCGGTGAACTACTTCGGAACCGTGGACGTGCTCGACGGACTGCGCCCGCACCTGGTCCCCGGCGGCGCGGCCGTGGCCATCAGCTCCAACTCGACCACCGTGCAGCCGGGCGTGCCCGCCGACCTGGTCGAGGCCTGCCTGTCCCACGACGAAGAGCTGAGCGCCCGCATGGCCGACGCCCGGGGGGCCATGGCCGCCTACCCGGCAACCAAGCTGGCGGTGGCCCACTGGGTCAGGCGCCAGGCCACGGGGCCCGAGTGGGCCGGGGCCGGGCTCCGGCTCAACGCGATCGCGCCGGGCATGATCGACACGCCCATGATCACGGGCATGCGTGCCGATCCCGAGGCCGGTCCCCTGCTCGACATGCTCCCCATCCCGGTCGGGCGGCCCGGCCGGCCCGAGGAGATCGCCGCGCTGGTGGAGTTCCTGCTCGGCCCCGACGGCGCCTTCTTCTGCGGCTCCGTCGTGTTCTGCGACGGCGGGAGCGACGCGCTGCTGCGCACCAGAGACTGGCCCGCCGCCTGGGACATCTCCGTGCGCGACCTCGGCCAGCAGCTGTCCTGACCTGGCCCGGCCCGCACCCGGCGCGCCGGGACCGACCGTAGGCTGCCCGTATGCCGGGCCGGATCCTGGTGGACACCACCCCGCTGCGGGAGAGCCGCGACTTCCGCCTCCTGTTCACGGGGCAGCTGGTCTCCGTCATCGGGACGCAGCTGACCGTGGTGGCCATCCCCTATCAGGTGTACTCCATGACCCACTCCACGCTGCAGGTGGGTGCGATCAGCCTGGCCCAGCTCATCCCGTTCCTCTTCGGGGCCCTCTCCGCCGGGCCCATCGGCGACGCCGTCGACAAGCGCCGCATCATGATCTGGACGGCCGCCGCCATGATGCTCACGAGCGGCGCCATGGCGGTCAACGCCGCCGTGGCCCACCCGTCGCTCGTCGTGCTCTACGTCGTCAGCTCGCTGGCGGCCGGGCTGATGGGCTTCTCCAACACCGCCCGGATGGCGGCGGTGCCGAGCATGGTCGAACGCCGGCACTTCGCCGCCGCCGCGGCCATGACGCAGATCGTCTTCCAGCTGGGCGGCATCGTCGGCCCCGCGCTCTCGGGTCTCCTGCTCGGCATCGGGCTCCCGCTGGTCTACGCGCTCGATGCGGCGTCCTTCGTGGTGGCCACGATCACGTCGGCCATGCTGCGGCCCATCCCCCCGCACGAGGGTGCCCGTGGACTGTCGCCGTGGGAATCGACCAAGGAGGGGCTGCGCTACCTGCGCTCGCGCCAGGCGTTGCAGGGCGTGTACCTGATCGACATCAACGCCATGGTCTTCGGCATGCCCCGGGCACTGTTCCCCGCCATGGCGGCCTCCGTGTTCGGCGGCGGCACCATCGCCCTCGGCTTTCTCTACGCCGCACCCGGTGTCGGGGCGCTGATCGGAGCGGTGACGACGGGCTGGGTCGCCACCCTGCGCCGTCAGGGCTGGGCCGTCATCGTGGCGGTCTGCGTCTGGGGCGCCGCCATCGCGGTGTTCGGCCTGGTCGACACGCTCTGGGTCGGCCTCGTCCTGCTGGCCGTGGCCGGGTGGGCCGACGTGATCTCGGCCGTCCTGCGCAACACGATCCTGCAGACATCCATCCCCGAGCGCTTCCGCAGCCGCATGTCCTCCATTCAGATGGCGGTCGTCCAGGGCGGCCCGCGCGTCGGTGACATGGAGTCGGGAACCGTGGCCACGCTGACCAGCGTGGAGTTCTCGGTGATCTCGGGCGGTCTCGCCTGCATCGTGGGCGCGGCCGTCATCGGCGCGCTCATGCCGGTGTTCCGCCATCACGTGGCGGGCGAGATCGACGACGTGCCCGTATGATCCGGCGGTGACCTCCACCTTCGCAGAGCCGACCTGGGGCGAAGTCGATCCGGGGGCGTTCGCGCGCATCCTCGTGCTTTCCCCGCACTTCGACGACGCCGCCATGGGGGCCGGCCACCTCATCGCCAGCTACGACGACACGACCGTCGTCACCGTGCTCGGTGGGCGCCCGCCCGCCTATCCCGAGGAGCCGTCCGACTGGGACGCCCTGGGTGGCTTCGTGGCCGGTGACGACGTGGTGGCGGTGCGCCGCGAGGAGGACGTGGCCGCCATGTCGGTGCTCGAGTCGGGCTACCGCTGGCTGGACTTCGCCGACCATCAGTACCTCGCGCCGGAGAAGCGCCCGACCCCCGACGAGGTGGCGCCCGTCCTCGCGGCGACCATCGCCGAGCTCGACCCCACCTCGGTGTTCTTCCCCATGGGCCTCGGCAACCCCGACCACGTCATGGTGCACGAGGCCAGCCTCCTGGCGCGGACCGAGCAGCCCGAGCGCGAGTGGTTCTGCTACGAGGACCACGGCTACAAGCACATCCCGGGCCTGCTGGCCTGGCGGGTGGCCAAGCTGCTGCGCTCGCACCCCTGGCCCACCCCCGCCATCGTCCCGCACGTCCCAGACGAGGAGCGCAAACGTCGCGCCATCTGGTGCTACACCTCGCAGATCGCGCCGCTCGAACGGGACCACGCGCTCTCGGCCCGCATGAAGGGCCGCGTCCCCGAGCAGTTCTGGCGCCTGGCACCCCCGCCGCAGGGCTGGGAGGGGCTGGCCGACTACATCTGATCCGGGCCCGGACGCGAGACGACCCGCCCGGGGGGAGTCGGGCGGGCCGCCTACTGGCCTCAGTGACCGCTGAGGTGCTGCCGATCCGTCACTGCAGGCCGTCACCGCAGGCGGTGAAGGCCCTCTCGGGCGGCTCGACGCTCCCGTCCTCTGCGAGCGCCGGTTCCCGTGGGGCAGATTGTGAGCCGGTCCGCTCCCCGGCGCAAGGAGCGCGGGCCAGAGTTCACGAGGCCGCAACGTCCCAGAAACGGGGGTGAGATCCACGCCGCCCCCGGGCGCGAGACGACCCGCCCGGGAGAGCACGGGCGGGTCGCCTGCAGAGCCCCGGCGACCGCTGGGGCGGGCGGGAAGGTCAGGCCATGACGGGTTGCGGCGCGACCTCGGGGACCTCGACGTCCTCCTCCATGAGCTCGGGTGCCCGCTCCAGGTCCGCCTCGATGTCGGAGAGGATCCCCGGCTGGCGGCGGTTGACGAAGAACAGCCAGCCCGCCCCCACGGCCATCCATCCGAGGAAGACGTAGGGGAACAGGTTCACCGGGTAGGGGGGCTGCGGGTAGAAGCTCCCGATGGTCGGCACCAGCAGGCACAGCACGGCGATGCAGGCGAGGACCACGTTGCGCCAGCTGAGCTCGCCGAGCTTCTTGAGGTACACCGGCGCCGCCACCGTGATCAGGTAGTAGGCCACGAGGAAGCCGAAGGCGGCCAGCGTGCCGGCGTCGCCGAAGGCGGTGAGCGGGTTGGTGAAGATCATCAGGAACGCCGGCAGGGCGAAGATCATCGCGATGTACACCGTCACCGCCACGTGCGGCGTGCGGTTCGTGGCGTGCGCTTTGCCCAGGTGGCCCGAGAAGATGCCGTGTCGGGCCATGGGGTACATGATGCGCGAGCCCGCATTGAGGCACGACAGCGACAGGGAGAAGAAGCTCACCATGGCGCCGATGGAGACCGGGATGCGGAACCAGCTCACGTTGTACGCCACCGCCAGGTAGTTGAGCGGCGCCGAGGCCCACCCTGCGCCGTAGTTGGAGGTGCCGCCGACCTCGACGTAGGCCATGAAGACCATGAACGCCCCGGTGATGAGCAGGCTGGCGATCACGGCCCGCGGCAGGTTGCGCCGCGGGTTCTTCGCCTCGGCACCCATGGTTGTCGCCGCCTCGAAGCCGACCAGGGAGAAGATGCAGGCCACCACGGCCAGGCCCATGCCCCGCACGTTGACGCCGCTCAGCGACAGCTGCTTGGTGTCGACCGAGAAGCCGTGCTTGAAGAGGATCACGAAGGCCAAGGCGGTGATGCAGGCCACCGAGGCCGCCTCGAGCGCCATCGTCAGGATGGAGGAGACGCGGATGTCCTTGTAGGCGATGACCCAGCAGGCCACGGCGCTGATGGCGAAGAAGACGATCGGATGGACCGACCCGTGGTACCCGAGCGCCGACAGCAACTGGGCGCAGAACACCGCGAACCCGCACATACCCGCCACGGCGATGAAGAAGTAGGCCCAGATGAGCGTCCACCCGGAGAAGACGCCCGCACTCGGCCCGAGGCCCTTGGCGGTGTAGGCGTACATGGAGCCGGCGAAGGCCGACCGCTTGGCGAACTGGTTGAGGCAGAACACCACGAACAGCAGCATCACGGTGCCGAACGCGTAGGCCAGCCACGTGCCCTGCCCCGCGCTGGCGAAGGCCAGCGGAATGATCAGCACGGCGGTCATGGTGGGTGAGATCACGGCGAGTGACTGGGCGAACAGCGCGGGCAGCCCGAGGGCGTTCGGTCGTAACCCGTGCATCCTCTTCATCGCCGAGACATCCTTCGTGCCGGCACTCGTGGTCATCGCTTCTCCTTTGTCGTGGTGCTCGAGGGGTGGGTGAAGTGGAAAGGCGGCAGGCTCAGCCCGGGAACGACTGGTCTTCCAGCAGGAGGTCCTCGTAGAAGGCGCCGAAGGTCCGCTCGGGGTGCGCAATGGCGATCTCGAGCACCCACAGGTTCGGGTTGGGGCGGAACGCCACCTCGGCCAGGGGCCCGTCGTAGTGCGCCGAGTGCGGGAAGTCGGAGAGCCGGTGGCCCGACAGGTCCATGTTCAGCGTCCACCCGTAGCCGCCGGCCACGTCGATGGCGTGGTCGTAGAGCTCCTTGCCGGTGATGCCCTCGGCGAACCAGGTGTCCCGCACCTGGTCCCAGATGAGGCGCACCTCCTTCTGAGCCCGCAGGTGGTCGGGGTCGTCGCCGAACACGAAGGTGTCGCCGGCGTCGCCCTCGGTGTCGCCGTAGATCGGCCCGATGTCGACGAAGAAGATGTCGTTCTCGCCGAGCACGACGCCCGGCTCCGACCGCTCCATGAAGTCCTTGGTCGTGTTGGGACCGCAGCGGACGATGATGTGGTGCCAGCCGCGACGCATCCCCAGCTCCTTGAGCGTGTCCCGGGCGATGGCCTTCGCCTCCTCCTCGGCCATGCCGGGTTGCACCTGGTCGGCGATCAGGTGCACGGCCTTGCGGGTGCGCGCCCGCACGTCCATGAGGCTGTCGAGGGAGAACTTCTCCCCGGTGCCCTCGAGCTCGGCCATCGTCATCGTCATGGTGGGTCTCCTCGTCCTCAGGTGCTCAGTGGGTCAGGTGCTCAGTGGGTCGTTGGGTCAGTGGTCGGTGATCGATGCGCTGAACAGCGGGTGGTTGCGGAAGTCGTTCGGCGCGTCGGCCGCCACGACCAGGACCTCGGCCGGCCCGCCCTCCGCACCGAGACGGTGCGGCCGGTTGGCGTCGAAGTGCGCCGTGGCGCCGGCCTCGAGCAGGTGCACCTGGCCGTCGAACTCGAGCCGCAGGCGACCCGCGACCACGAAGATCCACTCCTCACCGCGGTGGCGCGCCGGCTCCGGGGGCTCGCGGTCGGGGCTGACGGTGATCTGCAGCGCCTCGAGCGTGGTGGAGCCCGGGAAGCCGCTGCACGGCGCGATGGTGAGGCCGTTGGACTCGTGGGTCGGTGTCCCCCGCGGGTACGTCGCGATGGCGGGTGCGCCTCGCCGCTCGCCGAGCAGTGTGCTCATCGACACCCCGAGGGCCCGCGAGAGCGCGATCAGCGCGGCGACCGACGGCTGGCGGTCCCCCGACTCCAGCCGGGACAGATGGGCGGTCGACAGCTCGGCGCGCTGCGCCAGCTGCTCGAGGGTCAGGCCGGCCCGCGTGCGCTCCTCGCGCAGGCTCTCGGCGATGGTGGTGAGGGCTTCTGACAGCTCCATCGGCTGATTGTGGGCCGGACTTGCCTCAGAGGCAAGAGAACTTGTCGGAGTTCACGAGTCAGAAATATCCGCGAAACGGTGCCGAGATCCATCCGGTGCCGCCGCGCCGGTCCCGGCGTCGACCAGGGCGGCGAACCGGTCGAAGACCAGGTCACGCCAGGGGCTGAGCGTCTCGAGCGCGCCCGCGGTGGCGCGGCGGATGGCCGGCGCTCCCCCCGGGGCCCTGGCCGCGTCCGCGCCGAACTCGCGGAGGAAGCCGTCCACCGCGGCGGGCGTGACCTCCAGGTGGAACTGCAGCCCCCAGGCGGCAGGGCCGACCCTGAAGGCCTGGTTCGCATAGCGCGCGCTGCGCGCCAGGAGGGGGGCGCCCGGGGGCAGGTCGAAGGTGTCGCCGTGCCAGTGCAGCACGGGAAGATGCTCCGGGAGCCCTCGCAGGAGCGCATCGCCATGGCGGGCGGGCAACAGCTCCACGGCGCCCCAGCCGATCTCCGGACCGTCGGCGCCCTGGTGGACGCGCCCACCCGCGGCGAGCGCCAGCAGCTGGGCACCGAGGCACACGCCGATCGTGGGCACGCCGCGCGCCAGCGCGTCCGTCAACAGCGCGACCTCGGCCCGCCGGCCCGGGAAGGCGTCGTCCGAGCAGGCCGACATCGGACCGCCCATCACGACCACACCGTCGTGGTCGGAGGCGTCGAGGGGAACGGGATCGCCGGCGAAGCTGCGGCGGACGTCGGCTCCAATGCCGGCCCGGGTGAGGGCGTCGAGGATCGCCCAGGCGGGCTCGGGCACCACGTGCTGGACGACGAGGCAGTTCGCCATACACCGGGAGACGTTAGGGGGTGGCGCAAGCCGGGCACACGGTCCCAGCTGCGTTAACATTGCGGAAACAGGCTCTCAGCGGCCCGGGACCGGAGTGCAGCCCATGTTCGACCGAATCCTTCTCGCCCTCGACGACTCGCCCGCCGGCGAGGTCGCCACGGTCTTCGCCGCCGCCCTGGCGCGCCGGACGGGTGCGGCCGTCCACGTGCTCCACGTCAACGAGAGGCTCGTCGGTGGCAACGGCCTCACGCTGCGCTCGCGCCACGACGCCGCCGAACTGGTCACCGCGGCGGTACGGCAGCTCGCCGAGGCCGGCGTGCGGGCCGGCGGCTCGGTGCGCGTCGCGGCGTATCGAGGGGTCCCGCTGCGGATCGTGGAGGCGGCACAGGACCGCAGGGCCGACGCCATCGTGTTCGGCTCGAACCGCAGCCGGCATCTCGGGCGGCTCTTCTCACCCCAGGTCCGCGAGCGCACGACGCGCCTCACCTCGCTGCCCGTCCTGACCGCGCCGTCCCCGTTGAAGGTCACCTCCCTCGGCGGCGTCACGGAGTGGAAGGACGGCCTGGACCAGGCCCTCGACTCGCTCCTGCACTAGCGCCCCTCGGCCCCGCCGAGGCTCCAACGGGGGTTCCGGCGCGTGGTCCCCCACGGGGCGATCTCCCGAAGAGATGACGTTCTGCCCTATCGGCGGAACCGCCGGAGCGCCCACCATCGAGGGATGGTCATGTACGTCGACCTGCTGGAGCGGGCCCTTGGCGGCGACGAGGAACAGCGCAGGTCCGAAGACCTGCTGTTGTCCGACCTCGTGCACTCCCGGGCCAGGCTCTGTGCGATGGAGGGGCACCTGACCGCGCCCGTCGCCGAGGCGCTGGCCCGGGAACTCTCCTACGACAGCGCGCTCATCCGGCTCTGCGAGTCGCTCGACGTGGTGACTGCCCCGGACCGGTTCGCCAATCCCGAGCGCGAGCGCGAGCACCTGGAGCACGAGCTCGAGGCACGCGGCATCGCACTCTCACCCCAGCACGCCCTCCAGTCTGTGCGCACCTGAGCCTCCGCTCCCGGCGGGAGCACGGCCCTACGAGTCGGCCGTCGGTGCCCCGACCGGCGTTCCCAGGGTGAGCGAGCGGATGATCACCTTGGCGCTGAGCGGCCCCGCGACCACCCGGCAGTCGGGCAATTCCTCGGCCCAGCGGGCCGCCGATCCCCTGGACGCCACGACCACGACCGGCTTGTCCGCCGCCTCCACGTCGTGCAGCGCACGCACGACCTCCCGGTCGAGCGGGTCGGCCAGATCGAGGGCGCTGACCACGGCGTCGGCCTCGTCCACGAGGGGGCAGTGGCCCGTGGTCGCCAGGGCGCACTGCCGGGAGAAGCCGCCCTTGGGGCCCGGGCACCACGTCATGCGGTAGCCGTGGCGGCTCAACAGCTTCCACACGCCGTGCGCCTCCGCACCGTCGGGGGACTCGAAGAGCACCAGGGGGTGCTGCCCCTCTCGGTCCGGCCCCTCGGGCCAGCCGCGGGCGTAGTCCCTACCCAGTGGGCGGCGCATGCAGTTCCCGAACATGGCGGCCTCCCTTCTCCGTTGCGTCGAGGCCGGCAGGCCCCGCCTATTCTTCGCTTTCTACAGTTAGAATATAGAGGATCAGACCATGGGTCAAGCGACCCGGTGGCCGGGGGGAGAATGAGGACAGATGAAGCTGACGCCGACCAACCGGACCGACTACGGGATCCGCGCCCTGATCTATCTCGCCAACCACCAGGGGCCGCACGCCAAGGCCGCCGACATCGGCTCGGCCATGGGCATCCCGACCGGCTTCCTGCAACAGGTGCTCCAGGAGCTCCAGCGCGCCCGGCTGGTCAGCTCGCGGTCGGGCCCGTTGGGCGGCTACCGGCTGGCCCGTGCCCCCGCGGACATCACCATCCTCGAGATCGTCGAGACGCTGGAGGGTCCGATCGAGACGTCGGAGTGCGCGTTGCGCGGCGGGCCGTGCCATTGGGACGACGTCTGCGCCATGCACTGGGTGTGGTCGTCGGCGCGGAGCGCGCTGAGCGACAGCCTGCGCGCCGCCACCCTGGCCCGCGTGGCGGCCGACGACCGCGCCCTGGCCGAGGGGAAGGCCGCCGTGCCGGTGGACTCGCACCGGCGCCGGCCCGACTGAGGCCTCGGGCGCCCTCCTCGCCCTCGGGCGTGACGCCGAGGTAGTCGATCAGGCCGGTGACCGTGAGGAGACGACGCACGAAGGCGCTGGGCGACTCGAGGCGCAGCGTCACCCCCGACGCGGTCGCCCGCTGCTGCTCGGCGACGTGCGGCGAGATCCCGGCGGGGTCGAGGTAGGTCAGCCCCGAGAGTTCCACGGTGATGTCGGAGACGCCGGAGCGGTTGACCGCGGCGAGCCGCGCGCTCAGGGGGGCGGCGGTGGCGGCGTCGAGCTCACCGCGCAACACGATGCGGGCGCAGCCCTCACCTTCGAGGACCACGATCTCCAACTGCGAGGAATCCTCTGCCACACCAGCCCCCTCGGCCATGCCGGCACGCGACGGGTGGGGGGTAGACCCCGCGTGCGGCATCCCCCCCATAGTGGGTCCCCTGCCCCCGCGGGACAAGGGGCTCGTGCGGCCGGGCGTCACTAGAGTCGACGATGGTGTCCGGGGACGACGAGCGCACGCTGGAGGTCGACGGTCGCGAGGTGCGCGTCTCCCGGCCCGACAAGGTGTACTTCCCCGAGCTCGGGGCCACCAAGCTCGACCTCGTCTCGTACTACCTCGAGATCGGCGGTCACCTGCTCAACACGGCCGGCGGCCGGCCCGCCATGCTGCAGCGCTTTCCCGACGGTGCGGCGGGCAAGTCCTTCTACCAGAAGCGGATTCCGGCCGGCGCTCCCGACTGGCTCGAGTCCACCACCGTCTCGACGCCGAACGGCACCACGTCCAACGCGCTGGTCGTCGCCGACATCGCCCACGTGGTGTGGGCGGTCAACATCGGTTGCCTGGGCCTGCACCTGTGGCCCTATCTCGCGGCCGACCCCGCCCACGCCGACGAGCTGCGCATCGACCTGGACCCGACGACCGGCATCGGCTTCGACGAGGTCCGGGAGGCCGCCCTGCTCTGCCGCGACGTGCTCGCCGAGCTCGGCCTGCGCGGCTACCCCAAGACGACGGGCAACAACGGGCTGCACGTCTACCTGCGACTGGAGCCGCGCTGGGACTCGGTGGCGGTGCGCGCCGCCGCGGTCGCCCTGGCCCGCGAGCTCGAGCGGCGCCATCCCGGGCAGATCACCGCCAACTGGTGGAAGGAGGANNCCCGGAGGCCAGGTGTCGACGCCGCTCACGTGGGAAGAGGTCGAGACCGTGGTCCCCGACGAGCTGACCATCCGCACCGTGCCCGACCTCGTCCGCCGGCGGGGCGACCCGTGGGCCGACATCGCCACCCGGCCCCAGTCGCTGGAGCCCCTGCTGGCCCTGGCCGAGCGGGACAAGGCGGCCGGGCTGCACGACGCACCCTGGCCACCGCAGTACCCCAAGATGCCCGACGAGCCGCCCCGCGTCGCGCCGAGCCGAGCCAAGAAGGCGTAGGCGGTGGACGCGCTCGAGGCGTTGCAGCGGATCGCGTTCCTCCTCGAGCGCGGGGGCGCCGACACCTACAAGGTGCGGGCCTTCCGCAATGCGGCCAAGGCGCTCGACGGCATGCCCGCCGACGAATTGGCCGGGCTGGCCCAGGCCGGTCGCCTCCAGAGCATCCCCGGAGTCGGCAAGTCGACGGCCCAGGCGATCGCGCAGGCGATCGAGGGCCGGGTCCCCGACTACCTGGTCAAGCTCGAAGGCGAGGGCGAGCCGGACGACCTGCGCCTCGACGGCGCCGCCCGCGAGCTCCTCGAGTCGCTGCGCGGGGACTGCCACTCCCACTCGGACTGGTCGGACGGGGGCAGCCCGATCCTCGAGATGGCGGAGGCGGCCCGCGCCCTGGGCCACGACTACCTCGTCCTGACCGACCACAGCGCGCGCCTCACCGTCGCCCACGGGTTGAACGCCGAGCGGCTCCGCCAGCAGCTGGACCTGCTCGCCGAGCTGAGCGGGCAGCTGTCGCCGTTCCGCATCCTGACCGGCATTGAGGTGGACATCCTCGAGGACGGGTCCCTCGACCAGGACCTCGACCTCCTGGCCGAGCTCGACGTCGTGGTGGCCAGCGTCCACTCGAAGCTGCGCATGGACTCCGCCCAGATGACCGCACGCATGCTCGCCGCCATCGAGAGCCCGCACACCGACATCCTGGGCCACTGCACCGGGCGCCTCATCACGGGAAAGGGGCGGCCCCAGTCGACGTTCGACGCCGACGCGGTCTTCTCCGCCTGCGCCCGCACCGGGACGGCGGTGGAGATCAATTCACGACCCGAGCGCCAGGACCCGCCCCAGGACCTGCTGCGCCAGGCGGCCGAGCTCGGGTGCTCGTTCAGCATCGACACCGACGCCCACGCGCCCGGTCAGCTCGAATGGCTCCCGCGGGGGTGCAAGAAGGCGGCCGACGCCGGGCTCGACCCCGAGCGGATCGTCAACCGCGGGTCGGTGGACACCCTGCTGGCCTGGACGGCCTCACACGATGGCTGAGCCCCGGTGACGCTCGCCGTCCAGCCCCCCGTGGCACCGATGCTGGCCAAGCTCGCGCGCGAGCTGCCCCGCGACGCCGGGCTCTTCTACGAGCCGAAGTGGGACGGCTTCCGCTGCATCGTCTTCCGCGACGGCGACAACGTCGAGCTCGGCAGCCGCAACGAGAAGCCGCTCACGCGCTACTTCCCCGAGCTGGTCGAGGCACTCCGACGCGAGTTGCCGGACCGCTGCGTGCTCGACGGCGAAATCGTCATCGCCGGGCCCAACGGCCTCGACTTCGACGCGCTGTCCCAACGCATCCATCCCGCCGAGAAGCGCATCCGCCTGCTCGCCGAGTCGACGCCGGCGTCCTACGTCGCCTTCGACCTGCTCGCCCACGGCGACCGCTCCTACATGGACACGCCCTACGCGACCCGGCGCGGCGCCCTGGAGACGCTGCTGGCCCCGGCGCGCCCGCCGGTCCACCTCACCCCCGCCACCGAGGACCCGGAGGTGGCCAACGACTGGTTCTCCCGCTTCGAGGGGGCCGGGCTCGACGGCGTGGTGGCCAAGGCGGGAGACCTCCACTACCTGCCCGACAAGCGGGCCATGGTCAAGGTGAAGCACCAGCGCACGGCCGACTGCGTGGTGGCCGGCTTCCGCACCCACAAGGACGGGGCCGGCGTGGGCTCCATGCTGCTCGGCCTCTACGACGACGGGGGAACCCTGCACCACGTGGGCGTGGCCTCCGGCTTCAGCGTGGCCCGCCGCCGCGAGCTGGTGGACGAGCTCGAGCCCCTGCGCGCCGGCGCCCTCGAGGGCCACCCCTGGGCCGGCTGGGGACCGGAGGGCGCGGGCGGGCGGATGCCCGGCGGCCCCAACCGCTGGAACGCGGGCAAGGACATGACGTGGGAGCCGGTGCGCGCCGAACGGGTGTGCGAGGTCTCCTACGACCACCTGCAGGAGAACCGCTTCCGTCACGCCACGTCGTTCGTGCGCTGGCGCCCCGACCGTGACCCGGCGTCGTGCACCTACGAGCAGCTGGACACGCCCGTCCCCTACGAGCTGGCGAAGGTCTTCGGCACCGTGTGACCGCTTCGGCCGGCGGGGCGGCCGGCGGGGCGGCCGGGGCGCGGGGGGTGGGCGTGCAGGACCCGGCGGGCCTCGGCCCGGCCCCAGCGCATGAAGTCCGGCCACTCGGAGGGGTTGAGGAACTGGCGGTAGAAGCCGACGCCACGGACCTTCTCGTAGGGCACGGGCTCGATCATCATGACGTCGGTGGCCGCCCGCAACCGCCGCAGGTTCACCCGGGCCAGCTCGCTCTGTTGACAGGTCCGCACCTGGCTCGCCACCGCCAGGATGCTGGCCGGCCGGTCCTGCCAACCGGTCGCGTCCTCACCGGCGAATTCGGGCGGGTAGAAGCCGTTGACCGCGAGCGCGGCGTCGCAGGGCTCCTCCACCTCGAGGACGGGGCGCACCGGGAAGATGTCGACCAGGCCACCGTCGCACCAGTGCTGGCCGTCGAGCGGCACGGGGGCCACGAAGAGCGGGAGGGCGACGGCCATGCGGACGGCACGCGCCACGCTCAGGTCCGGGTGCGTCTTCGGCCCGATGTAGTCGAGCCGGTTCTCCTCCACGCTCCACACCGGGGCGTACGCCGGGATCTCGAGCTCCCCCAGCGTCATGTCTCCCAGCAGTCGACGGTACGTCG
>PMPX01000033.1 GCA_003169235.1 Acidimicrobiaceae bacterium
ACGGCGCGTACCCCACCCCCCCCCAGAACTGGATTTCGGGCTTCTGAGAGCCTTGCGGGAGGCGCTCTCTGTCAACCTCAGTCTCCATGGTGGCAGTGGGATCACAGAGACTCAGGCCCGGACCGCAGCGTCGGAGGGCATCAGCAAGATCAATATCAACTCTGATTTGCGTATCGCCCACCGCACTGCGCTCGAGGGGGAGCTTCGTGATCACCCCGACGAATACGCCATGGTCAAATTGGTGGGCCCGCTCATTGACGCGGTGAGGGACACCGTGGAGCAGAAGATTCAGGCCTTTGGCTCAGCTCGGCTTGCCGCGATTCCCTCCGCGTGACCGTACGATGCCATTGAGTCCGACGTGGCGCAGGCGTCCTCATGCTGATCGATGACGCTGTCGCAGGGTCAACCCAGGTCAGATGATGGCCTCTGGCTTACCGGACCTCCGCCTCTGGTCCGGCTGGGCATCAACGGACCGCTGCAGTCCAGCCACAATGGGTAGCCAGACATCTTCGAGCTCAGCGATGTCTGATGTATCGGCTTCGTCGATCTGCAGCCTGCAGATACATCCCTCCACCCGACGTCGAAGGAGCCAGGTCAGCGAGTGCCCCCAGCTTGTCGGTTGTCTTCTCCGCATTCCCCGCCGCTGCGCAAAATTGGATGGCATCGACGTCGCCCTCCAGTGAGTAGCCGGTGCTCGTCGTGCGCAGCGTTGCCGGTCCGATGGCATTGCGAAGGCGCGAGACCATCGTCCTGAGCGCTCCCGTTGTGACGCCGAGTACGTCGGCGAGCCACTCCGCACGCAGCTGTCGCGGCGCACGCACTGCGAGGAGCCCGAGCAGCCGACGCTGGCTCGCGCTGGGCACCTCGACGATCGATCCATCGAGCGTGACCCCGCAGACCGCGCCCAGCACGCGCACGGAGGCTGGCGTCGCGTCCCGGTTGGTCACGCAAGTATTGTCCCACCTGGCCCGACGATCGTGCTCACTCACTGGGCCGGGCGGATGCACCCGACGGCAGGCCCTTATCGGCGAAGAGAACGACGGTGGACCTGGTGGCGAGTGGGGCCATTCCAGCAGTATGAGGCCCGCTCGGGCCTGAGAGCGAGGGCCGGGGTCATCCTCACATAGGCGGAATGAGTTCCGACCAGCGGCCCAGCTGTCCGATATCGCCGGAGACCTCCACGCCAGCAGCATCAGATATGGGAACCCGCCCCCAGACCATGAGGAGAAGCTGTTCTGCGGTCCCGCGGATCCCCACAGATGCTGCGCGAGGGTCCCGGCTCAGGATTCTCACTCCCCGATCCGACAGATCGAGCCACCATCGGTCACTGCTGTCGCTGCACTCGAAGCTCATCGTCGGTCCGGCCGGGGAATCGTGAGCAGCGCGAGACGCTGCGACGAAGACGTCGAGGAATTCATCGATCCCGTCAGCGGCGATGTCGGGTGAGACCGAGAAGTCCTGTCCCAGTGCCGCATCGGTGTCCCAGCGGTGGACGACGGCCTCGAATGCCATGCGGCGGGCCCACCAATCAACACGACGCCCGGACGCGTACCACGACCAACATTCGTCGTCGGCAGGGACACTCGAGAGTTGTTCGAGTAGCGACGCCGTCCCCGAGCGGAACCATTCGACGAACTCCGGGGAATCTTTCGGCGGCGTTTGCAGCTCAGAGAACAGGCCGAAGTCGGCGTCGGGTCGTCCTCGGACCACTTCGGCGACGACGTGATGCGTACCCGCCACGTGTCGGGCGACCGTGCCGACGGTCCAGCGGTCGGACCATGGAACCGCCGCTGATCGATCGCGTTGGTAGCCGCTGACGATACGAGAGGTCTCGTCCGAGATGATTGAGAGGTAGTCGAGTGTCACGTCAGGGCTGCTCCTCGGAAGGTCGTAGTTCCTATTACAGCTGTTATAGTAACTGGCGTGCCCTGCCGTCAACCAGAGACCTCACGACCGCAGTGCCAGGTCTTGGTTGGGTGATGGCACGACCGCCCGACCCGAAGCGCCGTCAGGAACTCCTCGACGGCGCCGTCGACTACGTCGTGGCGAACGGCATCTCCGAGTTGTCGCTGCGGCCCCTGGCCGTGGCGCTCGGAACGCAGGCGCCGGTGCTTCTCCATCATTTCGGCACGAAGGAGCGCCTCGTCGAGGAGCTCTTGAGCCAGGTACGTGATCGATTGCGAGCGCTCGGGCGAAGCGCCGAGGCGGGGACTCGTCGCTCGGGACTGGGAGCTGTGTGGACCTGGGTGTCTGACCCCGCGCAAGGACCGCTGATGCGGCTCTTCTTCGAGGCATACGGGCTCGCGCTTCGTCACCCCGACCGTTACTCGGACTTCCTCGACCATGCTGTCCGTGACTGGCTCGACGAGCCTCTGGCCGCCGTCGACGACATCTCAGCCACGCTCGCCATTGCCACCGTGACCGGACTCTTGCTCGATCTGCTCACGACAGGGGACCGCCTCCGAGTCGAGGCCGCCATGGAGCGATTCGCTTTCTTGCTCCGATGGCACGCCGACCAGACCGCTTCAGTCCCGGACTAGACAATCAAGCGCAGTAGCCGTGTGACATCTCGACGCGTTCCGTCACCAGCGAGATCCGAGGGATTGACGGAAGGCGTCCGCATCCTGAGCCCGGGAGGCTGTCGCTCAACACGAGCCCGCAGAATCATGTGGCAAGACCCCAGGGGCCGGTACCCGCCAGGTGTCGGGGCGAAATACGCGTGACGAAGCCGTCGGGCCAACCGTCTCCGGGTGGCGGGAACTGGCCATCGGTAATGCGGCGCAGCACAGGTACTGCTCCACCCTCCTCGACGCGGGCGATCCCCTTGAGGACGAGGTAAGGGCTGAATCCTTCGAAAGGGACGTCAGCCTCAACGGACAGCGTCACCCGCGGATCGCGCCGAATGTTTCGCAGTTTCACGTGGTCCGCCAGATGGCCCGCGACGACTTCATCCCCGTCCCAGCCGACGTAGATGCACGTGACCTGCGGGGTGCCGTCCGGGTTGATGGTGGCAAGATGCACGAGCCGCCCGGAGGCAACAGCCGCCCGGGTGGTCTCGTCGAGTCGGATCGGGCCGTCAGCCATTGGTGTCTCCTCCTGTTCAGCCACCTATGCCTCTTGTGATTCGCTCGACGTGGTGGACCCTTCGGCCGCTCGTCGCGGCGACCCGTCTCGCGATGAAACAAAGAGGTCTTCGACCGCTCCGGGTCCGCGCCGAGCCCTGACGTCCCTGGCCGAGATCGGCGACCCGCAGGCAGAGCAGGCCATCACCGCGTCGACCACATGACCGCAGGTGCGATGGACCAGTACCAGCGGCGGGCCGTCTGGCGCTGCGTGCGCGTCGCCCCACTGGCGCATCGCGGTCAGAACGGGCCACAAGTCCCGACCCTTCTTGGTGAGGCGGTAGTCGTAGCGCATGGGCCGCTCGTTGTAGGGCGTCCGGTCGAGCACTCCGGCCCTCACGAGGTGGGAGAGGCGCTGGTTGAGCACGTTGCGAGAGATCCCCAGGCGTTCTTGGAACTGATCGAAGCGGGTCACTCCGAGGAAGGCGTCGCGCACGATCAGCATGGACCACCACTCCCCCACCACCTCAAGACACTGAGCGACGGAACAGTGCATGTCCGAGAAGCTCTTACGTTCCACCTTCGTCAACGCTAGTAGGTTGCATGATAGAACGCAACCGTCTATTGTGAGTTTTGTGAAAGCACTAACCACGGCGGCGGACCAGCCCACAGGACTGGAGTACGACCGACGGCGGGAAGTGACCTGGCAGGATCCGCTGGTCGGAGCTGCGCTTGCCCTCGAGATGAGTGGACTCGACTACCTGCGGGCAGTGGCGGACGGCACCATCGCCCGGCCGCCGGTGGCCGCCTTGCTCGGCATGACCATTGAGCGAATCGACCCGGGCACGGTCACGTTCGGGCTCGATGTGGGCGAGCACCTCTACAACCCGATCGGTTCGGTCCACGGCGGCATCTTCGCCACGCTGCTCGACTCGGCCATGGGCTGCGCGGTGCATTCGATGTTGCCCGCCGGGCGGGCGTATACCACCCTGGAACTCAAGGTCAACCTGGTCAAGGCGCTCACCGTGGACACGCCGAAAGTGACGGGGGAGGGCGAAGTGATCAGCGCCGGCCGTCGTGTCGCCACTGCGTCGGGCCGCCTGGTCGGCCCCGAGGGGACCCTGTTCGCGCACGCCACCACGACCTGTCTGGTCTTCGACGCTGCCGTTGCTCCTGGAGGTTCGGCCCGTCGCACGGGTTGACATTGAGCGACAGCCGCGTCCGACGCTCAGGTTCCCCGGACCATCGACCTTTGAACGGTAGACATCCTCGTGGACATAGCCGCCGCCAACCCTGACACGGCCACCGCGTGCGCCTGGCGAGGATGTCGGCCCCTCAGGCTGGCAGGAAGTCCAGGAGCAGGGCGTTGACCCTGTCGGGTGTCTCGATTTGCATCCAGTGGCCGGGGCCGTCGATGCGTTCGTATCGGAACCCGTTGGTGCAGAACTTGGCGGAGCCGGTCATTTGTGCCTCGGTGAGGGCGAAGTCGCCGCTACTCCAGACCCCCATGGTGGAGGCCTGAATGGGTGGGAGTTGCATCGGTGCACCAACGAACGCTTCGGGCGTGATGTTCGCGCGATACCAGTTCAGTCCGGTGGTGAGTGAGCCGTCGCGTTCGAGGTCGGCCACGACGGCGTCGACATCGGGATGTTTCGACCATTCGCGCATCCCGGCCCACCCGTTGGCCGAGAGCCACTGTTCGGCCACGCCGGTGAACTGAAACAGCAACATGTACCAGGACTTCTCGCGCTGTGTCATGCCGGCGCTGCCGAAGGAGCTGGGATGCCCAACGGACAAAGCAACCAGATGATCCACGCGCTCGGGAGCAAATGACGCGGTGGCCCACGCGACCGCTGCGCCCCAGTCGTGACCGACGACATGCGCTCGCTCTATCGAAAGCGCATCAAGGATGGCAGTCACGTCGATCGCGAGAAACGGGATCGCATAGGCGTCGACCTCTGCGGGCTTGTCGCTGGCGCCGTAGCCTCGTTGGTCGGGCACGATGACCTGAAACCCTGCATCGACCAACGCAGAGACTTGCCTGGCCCATAGCCGTTTCGAGTCAGGGAAGCCGTGCAGCAACACGACGGGTTTGCCGACGCCCTCAATCTGCACGTCAAGTTGCACACCACTGGAATCGACCTTCATTGAACCGTCCCTTCTAAACAGAGTTATGAGACGAGGGCCACGAGTTCATCGCGGCTCGGTCCTGGAAGTTGTTCGTCACGCCAACCGCCGCCGAGCTCGACGACCCGCTCGAAGACACCCGGCCGCCCCAAGACCTCATCGGGTAGAGCCAATACGTTGACAACGTCGAGGAGCGCCCGCAGGATCTCGGGATCCTTGCCTGCCGCGGCCCCGAGCGCTTTGCCGATCTCGAAGCCGGGCGTCGGTTCGAGCGGGCGGCCTTCGAGTAAGGCGTCGACCTCAGCCAAGCGGCCTTCGTCGAACGCGAGCGTGCTCCGATACCAGGGCTCCGCCGTCGCCATTGTCATGTCGTACCACTGCTGTTGCAACGCGACCGGATCCGCCGGCATCTCGTGCAGCAGGTCACGCAGGCCGACCGCATGAATCGTGCCGATCGAAATTCCCCGGCCAACCGACGGATTCGTACATGCCCACGAGTCCGCCAACGCGACAACCCCGGTCGCGACCGGGTCGCCGTCGAGCACGAACGAACGATGCCGGTCTTCGATCTTGGCCATGACTGCGACCCGATCGTCGATCGGCTCAGCATCCAGCCAATGCGCACACAGCGGCATGCTGCTGATCACGTTGGTCCACACGTCGAGATTCTTGAGGGATCGCATCGCCTTGTCCTTGGCGCTCGCGACCAACCCAACACCCCACGTTCCATTGTCGGCCGGAAGCGTCAACACTGACACTGTGCCGTACTCCTGTAGGAACGGTCCGAACGCCATCGGCACCGAGCCGTCATTTGAACGGAAATGACGCCCGTAATACACAAACCCGCAATCAGCGCGCTCCTCAACCGGAGGTTGTGCGCCGATGTCGGTCAACCAGGTGGGAAGTGTCGAACGACGACCAGCCGAGTCGACAACGACATCCGCCAATACATCCTCGCCACCATCGGTGCGCACCCCGACGACGTGCGGGACACCGGCCGCGGTCGGATCGCGCGTCAAGAGGCCCACCACACCGACACCCCGCCGCACTTCGAGATTGTCGGTCGCAGCAGCGACCCGTGCGATCGCGGCTTCCGCGACTGGCCGACGCGCCGTGATTGCATCGTGGCACTCGTCTCCCTCGCGGAATCCGCCAGTGACCGACGCCGGGGCGTCCCGAAGCGGATTCACCACCAACGCACCGGCATCGACGAGCGCAGCGACCACGTCAGGGGCGTTGGCGTCCATCACCTCCCGATAGCGGGGCTGGAAGAAGTGCAGCAGGCGAAACTGATTCACGCCTCGTCGTTCCCACCTGTCCCAGGCTGTTTCAGGATCGGGGGGAAGCGCTGGGTCCCGTTCCATGACCGTGACCTGATGGCCATCACGAGCCAAGAGCAACGAAGCACCCAGCCCGACGATCCCTCCACCAATGACAATGATCCGAGCCACGCCAGTATGTTCTAGCCCACCGGTGCAACTGGCGTGAACATTCGCTTCACCAGGAGAGACCGTCTCCATGGATTCGTTCGGGGCAGAGCGACCCGCGTTCCACTTCCGCCAAAGCCCCCTCCCCCTCCGCGCCCGCGACCCGCTGCCCAAATGGGCGCCGCCGGGATGGGCGTGTCGTGTCGCCGGAGGAAGTGTCGGCCAGATACCCGGACCCCAGACTTGCTCCGACGTGGTACGCGGGGGGCTACGCGCTGATCAGCGGAAGGTCATCGAGGAAGTTGTCGCACACGTACGAAGCTATAGCGAGCGACGCTGTGGCGGCCGGCGACGGTGCATTGCGAACCGCGATGATCGATCCACGGCGGTGCACGACGAAGTCGTCGACCAGCCGCCCGTGGCGATCGACGGCCTGCGCCCGGATGCCGGCCGACCGGTTGCCCAAATCCGATGCCTCCAGTTCTGGGATATATCGCTGGGCCCGACGCAAGTAGAGCCGCCGGCTCGCGGATCCGGCGAACTCGGAGAGACCAGAGGCCCAATAGGTGCGGGCCATCTTCCGGAAGCCTTCGTACCTCAACAACTCGAGGATCGCGGCCGGTTCGATCTGGCGCCGACGATAACCCTCGCGCGCCAGCGCGAGTACGGCATTGGGTCCGATCGATACGGATCCGTCAACATGGCGCGTGAAATGCACACCCAGGAAAGGCAGTCGGGGCTTGGGCACAGGGTAGATGAGTGCACGCACCAGAGCCCTGCGACTCTCTATCAACTCGAAATATTCGCCCCGGAACGGCACTATGCGCGGATCTTCGAGATCGCCTGCCGAAATCGCCAGTCGATCGGCGTGAAGGCCTGCGCAGATCACCACCGAACCGAAAACGATCTCTCCGTCGTCCAGCTCGGCGCGAACAACCCCGCCCTCGCCATCGGCGCGTAGTGACTGGACCGTTGCCCCTAAGCGGATCGTTCCGCCAGATTCCACGATGTCATTGGCAAACGCCTTTGCCACCTGTCCGAAATCCACCACGGCAGTGCTGGGCGAGAACAGCCCAAGGACACCTTGCACGTGTGGCTCTATCTCGGCCATTTCGGGCGGACCGACAAGCCGCACACCAGTCAGTCCGTTCTCGATTGCCCGCGCCTGGAGCGATCGCAAACTTTGCGCCTCGTCATCATCGAGCGCGACCACGAGCTTGCCGCACTGGTCGAAGGGTATCCCGCGAGTGCCACAGTACGACCTCAGCTTCCGTCCACCGGCCTGGCACAGCGTCGCCCGTAGCGACCCCGGCGTGTAGTAGAGGCCGGCATGAACCACTCCACTGTTTCTCCCGGTCTGGTGCCCAGCCAGGGCATCTTCCTTCTCGACAACGACCAGATTCAGTCCGGGATACCTGGTCAGAAGTTCTCGTGCGACGGCAAGACCGACGATCCCACCACCGATCACGCCGATTCGCCCCGCACCCTTCGACATAGGGCATGGAATCTTAGGCCCAGTCTTACGGGGGGGGTAAAGCGGGCTCGGAGTCGCAGCGGTGGCCAACGTCGCTCGAGCGGCATTGGCCGGTTGAATGGGCCGCCTGATCCCCGGCGATCCATGCGGGCCGACGGATGCGGCGGAGAAGAGCGCCAAACCCGGGATGAACGGACTGTGGATCGGTGGTCAACCTGGGATTATCAGACCTCCAGAAGGCGAAGCAGGATCGTGACGGATGGCAGCCAAATCCGATTCTGTGCGAAATTCATGGGATCCCTCGGCCACACATCCAAGTGAGGAGGCCTGATGCGCAGCGACATACGTGAAGGCGGGATGTTCCCCGACTATCAACTAGCAGATCAGGCCGGTAAGCGGCGAGCTCTGTCAGAACTCCAAGGGGGCAACGCGATGGTGCTCCATCTGTCACGGGGCGGCTTTGATCCGAAAGAACATCGGTTTCTTCGGCACCTGGTCGATGCGTATCCCGACTTTCGAAACGCATACACGAGACTGGTTCTCATCTCGACCGACAATCAGCTGAACATCAATGAGTTCCGAGATGCCCTCGGCGCCACGTGGCCGTTTCTGTCGGACCCGGATCGAACGATTCAGAAGGATCTCGACATCCAGGAGTACACCGACCCCGAGCATAATCCGATGATCCCGCATACGCTCGTGCTCAAGCCGGGCCTGGTGATTTACCGCATCTACAACGGCTACTGGTTCTGGGGCCGCCCGTCGTTCTATGACCTGTGGCATGACCTGCGTGCCGCCACTAGCGAGATCCGCCCGGACTGGGATCTGAGCACGCGTGATTCGAGCGGGTCGGCTTTCTTCGCGGCGTTGAGCTGGGTGTTCATTGCGTAGTTGACGGGGCGCAGCGTGCGGACCGCGGCCAGCGCCCAGTCCCGTGCGCGGGCGCGGTCGGCGTGGTCGGTGAACCACGACAGTGTGAGGTACTCGATTTCCTCGGCGTCGGTGCGCGATGCGATGGCACCGAGTTCATCGAGCATGGCCTGCTGCCCGTCGGAGCGCCGTGCTCGCTGCGCTGCCAAATCGGCTTCCCGCCATGGATGCAGGAAGGGGCCGGCGAGCTGGATCAGTCCGGCCACGCGCTCGGGATGGGCGAGCAGGAAGTAGCTGGCCATAGTGGTCCCGAACGAATGTCCCATCAGGACAACCCGGTCGTGTCCCCACGCATCGAGCAACGACGCCATGTCCTGAACGTGGCGGGCGAGCGTGTGCTTCCCCTCCCAGGGTGATCCCGCTATCGGCCGGCATTGCTAGCCAGGTCCGCGAGCAGGGTGTCGAGGGAAAGTTCTTCCTCGATGCGAACATCGTGCCGCGCCATGGCGGCCGCCAGACCAGGATCCCAGGGGGTGGGGACCGGGTCGCCGCCCAGCCGGGGCAGCCGCGCGGCGGCATGCCCGGCCAATGCTGCGGCAGCCGCGGCCTCATAAGCGTCTTGGTCATACCGCCACGGCCGCCAGCGCGCCGGTCCCTGGCCCACTCGCTGACGAACCGCGCTGGCGATCCGGATACCGCCCCAGTCGAAATCGCCGTGGTAGCGGAACTCCGCGCCGCCCGCCGCCAGCAGGTCGACCAGCCGCCATCCGGCTGCGGACGGCTGTCCGCCGACGCAGACCAGTGGCGGGCAGCGGCGGCCGAGCTCGTCCGCCGAGGCCGCGATTACCACGGGATTTTCGCAGATCCGCACGAGTTCCGCGGACAGCGCCTCATCGTGGCAGCGCAGCTGCCGGAGGGTGAGCATGGCCGGCTGTCCGGTTTCCCTGTGCAGCGCCAGCACCTTGCCCAGGGCGGTGCGGCTGTCGCCGGGCAGGCCGAGGCAGAGCACCAGCGAGGAGAGGTCGTCCAGGTGAACGCCCGCGGAGGCCCAGACCGTACGGCGGGAGTCCGCGCTCACCTCGGCCGCGAACGGCAGGCCGGCCAGCGCCCGGACCGCGGAAAGAGCGAGCGTCCCGGCCGGGCGCCCGTCATCCAGGGCGTGCGCGTCGCCGCAGCATTCGGCGGCGAGCCGCCCGATCGGGACGCCTCGCGACGGCAGTCGTCGCAGCACTGCCGCCACCTGGTCGAGCAGCGGCAGCGCCACATCGGGTGAAGGGGCGAGGCGGCGCACGACGCCGGTCGCGTCGAGCCATGCCCGCCAGGCGGCTAGTTCGGCGCGGCCCGCCACGGCGTCGTCCAGCGGCGCGAACGCGGCCGCCCAGGCGGATGCCGTATCCGCCCGGTCGCGGCTGCGGTCCCTGAGCGGACCGGTCAGCAGCGCCACGGCCTCAGCCAGGCCGCCCGGCGCGGCCCCGCTCTCGCGCAAGACCCGGTCCACCTCGGGCAGCGACACCGACAGCGACGTACCCGAACGGGGCGGCCTGCCGGTTAGCCGTTCGACCGCCCGCCGCTGCTCCACGGTCGCGCCGGTCAGGGTCACGGTCCCGGTCAGCGGGCGCCCGGCCTCCCGCCGGTCCCGCGCCCGCTGGACCAGCCACGCGGTGGGCTCGCCGCCCAGCAGGCGGTGCAGCCTGGTGCCGTCCTGCGCGGTGTCGGTCACACCGTCGGTCACACTGGCGTCCGTTCGGTCCGGCGGCGTTCCCGGCCGTCCCATCGCCACGGCGTGACCAGGACCGCGTCGATGCCGTCCTGGCGCGAGAGCTGGCAGATGCCAAGTCCGGGCACCTGCGGGTAGCAGCCCCACTCCCGCTCGCTGGTCATGACCACATCCATGTCGAAGGTGGCGAGCAGGCCCAGGCACTTGGCGCGGGAATCGTCGTCCACCCCGGCGAACGCCTCGTCGAGGGCGATCAGCCTCGGCGCGTGCGGGTTGCCGGCCGACTTGTAGTGCGACGAAGCCGCCGCGAACAGCGGAACCGACACCACTAGCGCGCGCTCACCGCCCGAAGCGGGGCCGGTAGCGGGCCGCCACTGCCCGTCGGCGTACCGCTGGATCGCGAACTCATGCCAGCCCCGGTAGTCGAGCGCCGAAGTCAGCGCCTCGGCCCAGCCGGCCGCCGGATTGTCCGCGTGCTCGGCGGCGATCCGCTGCTGCAGGAACGCGCCCACGAGCGCCCGGTCAGCAGCGGACCACGCGTCGATCGTCTGCCGGAGCTTGAGCCTGACCCGGTCGAGGCCCTCGGGTGCGTTCCTGGCCTGCTGCCAGATCAGCCGCAGCTTCATGCCGGTCGACGTCGGCCGCGACTGGAGTTCGTCGTTCATCTGCCTGACCTCGGCCTCGGCCGCCGAAATCAGCTCCTGCAGAGTCCCCGCCACCTCGTTGAGCAGGTGATTCTCCAGGATCTCGCGCTCTCGCGCCGACAGCAGCGCGGTTCGCTGCTCCACCTCCGCCGCCAGCGCGTCGGCCAGCCCGGGCAGATCGTGGCTGCGGCCCTGGAAGATCACGTCGATGACGATGACGCCCTCGCTCAGCGTCAGTCCCGCCGAGTGCCCGTACCGGGCCATCGCGTCCGCCAGCATCTTGTGCTCCTCGGTCACCCGCTTCTGGATCCGGTCCCACGGCCCGTCCCCGTCGTCCACGGAGTCGAGTTCGGCGTTGACGGCGCGGGCCAGGACCACCGTCGGCGTCGCCGCCCACGGCTGATCGGTGCCGGGGATCTCCAGCGAGGTCGCCGCGACCCGCAGCAGCCCGGTGGCGGCGAACGCCTGGAACCCGCGCACCGCGTCGTCCCGTAGCCGTGCCGCCTCCTCGACCTGCGTCCGCAGTTCGCCCTGTTTCCCGTCCGCCTTGCCCCGTGCCTCCAGCGCGGCCTGTTCCCGCTGACGGGCGTCTCGTTCGGATGTCTTCAGCCGGCCGAGGGCACCGGTTACCTCGGCCAGCCGCCGCTGCAGTTCCTCGACCGCCGTGCCGACGGTGGCCAGCAGCTCCTGGTACGTCGTCGCCGCCGCACCGGCCGCCTCCCGCGCCTCAGCGGCCCGCTCGCTCGCCTCGAGCAGCAGCTGGCGGCTGTCGGCGAGCTCGGTCTCCGCGTCGGCCGCGGCGCGGATCGCGGCGTGCGCCGCCTCGGCGGCCGGCCAGAGAGCGGCGAGCGCCACCCGGTAGGCACCCAGCCCGTCCCGCACCGCGGCAAGCTCTTCTGTGTCCGCAGGCAGGCCGACATCGGCCGCGAATTCCGCCGCCTGCGCCTGCGCGGCCGCCAGTTCCCCCTGGCGCTGCTGGAGCTTCGCGACGGCTTCGGCATGATCAGTGCGCGCCAGCGCGAGCTGATCGCGCCGCTCGGCGGCTTTCGTGTGCGCCTCGCGGACCCCGCCATCCGGCGGCACACGGCGGTGCTCGTCCGCGAGGCGGTTCTGCCGTGCCGCTATATCCGCCAGGTCCGCGTCGAGCCGCTCGATCGCCGCCCGCTCAGCGTCAAGCTCCCGCTCGAGCTGCTCGATCCGCGCCCGCCGCGCAGCCTCCCGCGCCCCCTCGCCGATGTAGCCGGCCTGGTCCTTGCGCCAGGCGCCGCTCAGCACCCCGTTGGACCACCGCCCGTCCATGGTCACCCATGTCCCGCCGCTGCCGGCCGTCCCAGGCCCACGTCCGACAGCACTCAGAACAGATGCCACCGACTCTTCCCGCAA
>PMPX01000343.1 GCA_003169235.1 Acidimicrobiaceae bacterium
GGACATCATGATGCCGGATATGGACGGTTACGACACGATGCGCGCGATCAGGAAGTTCGCCAAGTTCCGGCCGCTGCCTGTCATTGCGCTGACTGCCAAGGCCATGAAGGGCGACCGGGAGAAGGCCATCGGGTCCGGCGCCACCGACTACATCACCAAGCCCGTGGATACGGGGCACCTGCTGGCCGTCATGCGGACCTGCCTGGAACGGGCGGCCGCACGATGAGCCGGCCGAAGGAGATCCTGAGGTGACGAACAAGGCACGGATCCTGCTCGTCGATGACCGGCACGAGAACCTGGTCGCCCTGGAGGCGATCCTGTCCTCGCTGAACCAGGTCCTCGTGCCGGTCCGGTCCGGTGAGGAAGCGCTGAAGGCGCTGCTGGTCGACGAGTTCGCGGTGATCCTGCTGGACGTGATCATGCCCGGCATGGATGGCTTCGAGACCGCCGGGCACATCAAGCGCCGGCCGAAGACCCGTGACGTGCCGATCATCTACCTGACGGCGGCCAGCTCCGAGCCGGACCATGCGTTCCGTGGGTACGCGGCCGGGGCGGTGGACTACATTGCCAAGCCGTTCGACCCGTGGGTGCTGCGCGCGAAGGTCTCGGTTTTCGTCGAGCTGTACGCCAAGAACCGGCAGCTGCGGGAGCAGGCTGAGCTGCTACGGAGCCAGCTGGACAAGAACGCGGACAAGAACGCGGGCAAGAGCGCGGGCAAGTACGCGGACAAGGGCGCGTCCCGGCAGTCGATCCCGGCCCCGGCCCATGCGCCGGAATCCGGCGATCCGGCCGCGGCGACCGCGGCGGCGGGCGGGGCCCTGGGGCCGGACGGGCCGGACAGCGACGCGGCGGGCACCGGCGGCGCGGAGCCGCTGCTGCTGGAGCTATCGGGCCGCCTCGCGGCGGTGGAAGACCTGGTGGGGGTGCTGTCGGCGCAGCCCGGGGTCAGTTCGGACCACGTGCTCGCCGACTGCGCCGCCCAGCTAGAACACCGGGTGGGGCGGCTCCGGGACGCCCTCGACGCGCTGCGTGTCGGGTAGCTGCGTGTCGGGTAGCTGAGCGTCCGGTAGCTGAGCGTCCGGTAGCTGCGTGCCGGATAGCTGAGCGTCGGGTAGCTGGGTGCCGGGCAGCGGTCCCGCGTCGGCGAGCCGCTCGCGGTCGCGGCGATCGGCCCGCATGGGCAGCCATCCGTCGCCCGCCACGTAGGCCCGGATGACCTTGGCCGGGACCCCGGCCACCACGCAACGATCCGGGACGTGCCCGCGGACCACCGACCCGGCCCCCACCACGACGTTCCGCCCGATGACCGTGCCGGGCAGGATGATCGCCCCGGCGCCGAGCCAGCTGCCGGCGCCGACGGACACCGGCGCGTTGGACGGCCACTGCCGCCCGATCGGGGCGTCGGGGTCGGCGTAGCTGTGGTTCTGGTCGGTGATGTAGACGTAGGGGCCCGTCTGGATGTCATCGCCGATGACGATCTCCCAGTGGCCGACGATGTGCGAGCCCCGGCCGATGAGGCACCGGCTGCCGATCGACACCACCGGGTCCGTCGGCATCTCCTGTCCCGGAGCCATCCCCGCCGAAATGGAGGCACCGGGGCCGACGATGGTCTGGGCACCGATGTGGATCAGGTGCTCGTTGTAGACGGCGCCCTGGGGGAAGAGCAGACACGCACCCTGCCCCATCCGGCCGAAGCGCCGGCCCCAGGGATCGTCGGGGCCGATCGCCCCCAGCTCGGCGGCGCCGTCCCATGCCGCATGCACGAGCCGGGACAGCGACCGGCGCAGCGGTCCGGGGAGGGAGCGGGCCCAACTCACCCCGGAATGGTAGGTGCCGCCGCCGGCACCCCGTGACCGGCCCCGCCGGGAGTGCAACTGGGGCTGTTGGGTAGAATGGCCTCGTGCAGCCCCCTCCCTCGGACGGCGGCTCCGACCCGGTGCCGTCGCCGGAACCCGAGGAGCGCCGCCGGCTGGACCGGCGACAGTTCCTGCAGTTCTCAGCGCTCGGCGCCGTCGGGCTCGCCGGCACGCGCCTGGCGAACACCAAGGCAAAGGACCGGGTGCCCGCCCACGCCCGCCACCACGCGCACGGATCCGGCCCGGCCGTCGTCAACACCACGTTGCCCAGCGGGATCATCGTGCCGACCGCGCCCTGGCTGATCGCCGAGAACGCCAAGCCCGGCACGCTCAACTGGATCTGCAACTTCGTCCAACCCGACCACGCGCTCGAGGGGTACGCCAGCCAGGTGAGCGCGGTCCCCGGTGACGATGTCGCCCTCTTCGTCAACACCCGGGCGCGCGCCGTGCAGGTGCAGGCCTACCGGATGGGGTACTACCAGGGCCTGGGCGGCCGGCTCATCTGGCAGAGCGACTTCGTCGCCGCCAAGGCCCAGCCGGCCCCGGTGGTCACCCCCGGCACAGGCACGGTCACCTGCCCGTGGTCGCCCACGACGATGATCAAGATCACGAAGGCGTGGCTGCCCGGCTGCTACCTCCTGAAGCTCGTGGGCAGCGGGGGGGAAGAGCAGTTCGTGCCGCTCACGATCCGAGACGACACATCGACCGCCGCCTACGTGCTCCAGAACAGCGTCACCACCTGGCAGGCCTACAACCTCTGGGGCGACTACAGCCTGTACTACGGGAAGACGGCGTCCGGTGGCCAGGACTTCGCCGACCGCGCCCGCATCGTCTCCTTCGACCGCCCCTACCCCCAGACCTGGGCGTCGGGCGCGGCGGACTTCGTCGGGAACGAGCTCCCCCTCCTGTTCCACCTCGAGAGCCTCGGGCTCGACCTCACCTACTGGACCGACGTCGACCTGCACGCCCAGCCCCAGCTGCTGGCCAACCACCGCTGCCTCTTCAGCCTCGGCCACGACGAGTACTGGTCCCAGCCCATGCGCCAGGCCGCCGCCGAGGCCAACGCCAACGGCGTCAACCTGGCCTTCCTCGGCGCGAACGCGTGCTACCGCCAGATCCGCATGGAGCCGAGCTCCGTCGGGCCCAACCGCCTGGAGGTCTGCTACAAGGACGCGACCGAGGACCCCCTGGCCCTCCAACAGCCCGAGCTCACGACGGTCAATTGGGCCCAGGCGCCGGTCGGCCAACCCGAGTCGACGCTCATCGGATCCATGTACCAGTCGGTGCGCGCCAAGGCCGACATGGTGGTCACCGACGCGTCCTCCTGGTTCTACGACGGCTGCAACCTGACCGACGGGCAGATCCTCCCCAACATGATCCTCGGGGAGTACGACCGCTACGTCCCGGCCATGCCGGGCCCGCGCAACGTCGACGTGCTGGCCCACTCGCCCGTCCCCAAGCAGTCCAACTGGTCCGACATCACCTACTACACGGCTGCGGGGAACGGGGGCGGCGTGCTGGCCAGCGGCTCGGCGAGCTTCGTCTCCATGCTGTCGACCACCGGTGGCATCCCCTCGCTCGTGATACCGGGTCCCTTCCCCGGCATCACCGACGTGGTCCGCCGGGCGATGGAGAACGTCTACGGGCGCTTCGGGCTCGGGCCCGCCACCTCCTACGGCAGCTCGAGCGGCAGCTGGACCGAGGTCTACACGGGGGCTGCCGCCGCGGCGGGCACCGCTGCCGGCACCGCATCGGCCTGAGCGGCCGGGACCGGCGCATGCCCCGGTCCCGGGGTATGCCACCACTCGCGAGTGCCACCCCCCTACGATCGAACCGCAGAAATGGCGAACTCCGAAGAACACCGCACCCGGGCGCGCCGTCCGCTCGCCTGGGTCGTGCTGGCGGCGGGTCTGGCCGGTCTGGTGTTGAGCGCCTGCAGCTCGTCGCCCGCACACAAGGACGCGGCGCCCAAGCCCAAGGCGACCACCACGACCTCGACGGCACCTGCGCCGCCCTGCCCGCTCACCGGGGAGCCGGCGCCGGGTGGCGCGGTCCCCCAGCGGCCCGCCTTGGCGGTCAAGATCGACAACTACCCGGCCGGGCGCCCGCAGTCGGGGCTGGACAAGGCGGACATCATCTTCGAGGAGCCCGTGGAGGGCGGCATCACCCGCTTCGCGGCGGTGTTCCAGTGCCAGAACGTGGCGCTGATCGGCCCGGCCCGCTCGGCCCGCAACATCGACATCGGGATCCTCGGGCAGCTGGGCAACCCGCTGATCGCGCACGTGGGCGGCATCAACCCCGTCCTCGCCAACATCGATGCCTCCCCGCTGGTCAACGTCGACCTCGGCGCCAGCAACTCGCTGATGATCCACCCGGCGGGCAAGGTGCCACCTGACGCCGACTACACCTCGACCGCCATCGTCTACGGCACGCACCCGACGATGACGACGCCGCCACAGCCGCTGTTCACCTACACCGCGGCGCCCCCGGCGGGCGGCACCCCGGTCTCGCTGGTGCACATCGACTTCTCGGGCACCTCGAACGTGACCTGGAAGTGGAGCTCGACGACCAACACGTTCCAGCGCTACTACAACTACCTGACGCCCGACATGCTGGCCAACGGGGTCCAGAACGCCGCCGCCAACGTCGTCGTGCAGTACGTCCAGATCAGCTACGGGCCCTGGGCCGAGAACTCCCAGGGCGGCCTCGAGGTCCAGGCCGACCTCTACCCCAACGCCAGCGGGACCGCCACGGTCTTCCGCAATGGCGTGGCCATACCCGCCACGTGGCACCGGACGACGCTCGCGTCGCCCACCGNNGACGCCGCGGGCAACCCCATCCCCATGGCGCCGGGTCAGACCTGGGTTGAGCTGGTCCCCAACACCATCATCGCCACCACGACGCCCTAGGGAGTCACACCGAGGACGACGCGGACGGCGCGCTTCCGGTCGGCTTACGCGCCACCACGGCGAGCAACAGGCAGTCCTGCGCCTCGGCGAACACGCCCGGGTGGGCGCTGGCCTCGGCCTCGTCGAACACTCCCGCCGCCACGCCGCGCCGCATCAGGTTGAGGCCCTTGCACTCGGTGACCTCGAAGCCCGCCCGCTCGAGCTTGGCGACCAGCTCTCCCGCGGAGTACTCGATCTCGTGGTCCTCGTTCATCAGCGCCTCCGAGCGGAGGCGCCACACGGGGCCGTTCGGCGTGTCCAGGCAGAACCATCCGCCCGGGGCCAGGACCCGGAACGCCTCGCGGGCCACGGCGTCGCCGTCGGCCTCGGTCACGTGCTCAATCGACTGGCCGCTGTAGACGAGGTCGAAGGAGCCGTCCTCGTAGGGACTGAGGTCAACCATGGAGTGGAACGCGAACTGGACCGGCCCGAGCTCGGAGAGGACCGGCGCACCGGTCGACCCACCCTGGTAGATCTGATGGCGATCCTCGACCGGGAGGTCGACGACCACCAGGCGCTCGAAGGGGTAGGGATACCCGAGGTGCACCAGGGCACCGTCGGGCAGCCCCTGGTGGGTCCCGCCGAGGTCCAGGATGCGGGCCGCACGCGGCAGTCCGGCGACGAACTCGCTCCGGCTCACGTGCATGGACAGCAGCACGTCGCGGATGGGCACGCGTCGGCGGAACTCCTCCGAATGAGCGAGGGCCTCGGCCACGCCGCGCCGGGTCAGCTCGCCTGCGGCCAGTTTGCGCGTGTAGTCGGGGCCGCCCTCGGGGTCGGGCTCCCGGTCGAGGACCACGTTGAACGCCAGGCGCACCGACTGCTTCGGCGGCAGGTAGCGGAAGGGGATCGTGGGCACGAAGCGGTCGAAGGCGCGGTAGGCCCGCTGTTTCCATTCTCTGGCCGGCATCACACCATTGTGGCCGCTGGCCCCGCACCCTCCCGATCCCGGACGCGAAGCGCTCCGGGCCGGTCACCCGCGGGAGTGGCGGGGACGACCCGG
>PMPX01000346.1 GCA_003169235.1 Acidimicrobiaceae bacterium
GACGGCGCCCCCCCGATGACGCGCTGGGAGCGCATCAAGTACTCCATGGTGCGGCCCGACGACTCCCCCAAGGACGACACGCCGCCCGAGATCCGCCCCGTCGAGGAGGTCGAGGCGGACATCGCCCGGTCCAACGACAAGGAGCGGGCCATCGGCCTGGTGGCGGCCCCGATCGCGGCGATCATCGGCCTGGTCATCAGCTCGGCTTCGATCAACTACGCCAAGACCCACAACCAGAGCGTGAGCGTCTACGACAAGCTCACCTACGTCCTGCTGGGGCTGGCCGTCCTGATCCTGATCACGTCGTGGCTGCGCAAGCGCCTGTTCCAGGGCATCACCCTGGCGCTCTACGGGCTGGCCATCTTCCAGCTGCACTACACGTACTTCGGGTTCGCCGCCCCCTTCCTGCTGGCCGGCGCCTGGTACCTGGTGCGCGCCTACCGCTTGCAGCAGGAACTCAAGGTGTCCGAGGCGGCCGGTCCGAACGCGCCACGCCCCAAGGGCAGCGCCGGCTCCAACGGGACCGCCCCGCGGCCCCGGCGCAACAAGCGCTACACGCCGCCTTCTTCCTGAGCCCTCCCCGCCCCTTCCGCTGACGCGGCGCCCCGGCGCCGGCGCCGCAGGACCACCAGGAGCGCCACGAGCACCACGAAGAGGCCCCCGAGGATCGCGGGCACCACGAACACGCCCGACGACGAGTGCTCGGTGGCCACGATGGAGGCCGGGGACACCAGGGCGGGATCGCCCGGCACGGCGATGGCGGCGACGGTGGAGCCGGGCCGGTGGAACGAGTCGCCCGGGAGCTGCACGTGGGTGTAGCGGTGGCCGCCGAGCGTGTAGCTGCCGTGGCACGAGTAGCCCGCCGCGTTGGAGCCGCTCCCGCCGAGGAGGCCCATGCAGGCCGCCACGGTGAAGGTGACCGGCACGCCGTCGTGGTGGAGGCGGTCGTCCTGCTGGTTCGTGTGCACACCGATGACGGTGAAGACCACGGCCAAGACGGCGAGCGTCGCCAGCACGATGCCGATCACGACCTGACCGACGCGCCGGCCGTCCACCTGGACGCCGGCGCCGCGCAGCTGCCCGATGCGGTCGGCGGGGTCGCGGGGCTGGTCGTTGCCGGCCGCGTTCGGGGAGGAGGTCGTCATCGCGATCGGGCGATCGTAGTGGCGACGCCCGAGGGCGGCCCAGTGCGGCCGGGCCCCGGTCGCGGGCGTGACGGAGCTTGCTGAGCAGGCCGGATCGAACGGGCGGGGGGATTAACGCACTCGAAACACAGCGGTGACGATGCGGAAACTCCTGGACTGCATTGTGTCGGCGGCGGGGAGAACCGTCCGAAGTGGATTAGCCGTACCCGGTGTTTGGTGACGCTCTGGTTGCAGAGCGGGATGCCGGGGCGGACGACAGTTAGGAGAGCTTGAGTGATCCATCTGATAGGAGCGACGGCGTACGTGCCGTATCCCAGTTGGCTCAATCCGGCTGACAACACGTGGCAGATAACCGCTGCCACCTTCGTCGGCCTGATGAGCCTCCCGGGACTGGCTGTGCTGTACGCGTCAATCGTCCCCAAGAAGTGGGCTGTCAACGTCCTCGCGATGATGTTCGCCGGATTCTCACTGGTGCTCGTCGCGTGGTTCCTGTGGGAGTACAAGCTGGGATTCGGCGACACGTCGATCGGCGGGGGCGTGCACCTCGTCGGCGGGGTGGTCACCCAGACCCAGAACGCAGGGACGACCGGGACCTTGCAACACTTCTTCGAGAACTTCCTGGGCAAACCCGGACCCATCACCAGTGCGTACGGTGAACAGGCCCAGGCGAGCTCGGCCGCCAACACCATCATCCCGTTCCACTTCCCGACCTCGGCGCTGGCGTACTTCCAGTTCGTGTTCGCGGCCATCACCCCGCTGCTGTTCCTCGGCAGCGTGCTCGGCCGGATCAAGTTCAGCGCCTGGTGCCTCCTGGTGCCGCTGTGGTCGACCTGCGTGTACTGCGTGGACGCCTTCCTCCTCTGGGGCGGCGGCTACTTCGCCCAGGAGGGTGCGCTCGACTTCTCGGGTGGGTACGTCATCCACATGTCGGCCGGAGTGTCCGGCTTCGTGGCCGCCTGGGTCCTCGGACCACGGCTCCTACGAGATCGACAGCACGCCTTGCCCAACAACCTCGTGATGGCGGCCGTCGGTGCCGGCATCCTGTGGCTCGGCTGGAACGGGTTCAACGGCGGTGACCCGTACTACGCCGGCGCCAGCGCGGCTGCGGCCGTGGTGAACACGAACCTGGCCACCGCAACCGGTGTCCTGGTCTGGATCGCCATGGACGCCTGGTTCTCCAAGGAGAAGAAGCCCACCTTCCTCGGTGGCGTGAACGGCATGATCTGCGGCCTGGTCGGCATCACGCCGTGCGCCGGCTGGGTCAACGGCCTGGGCGCTATCTTCGTCGGTGCCATCTGCTGCGCCTTCGTCTGGGTGGCCTGGAACTACCTCTCCAAGGTGCGGCCGTTCTCCAAGGTGGACGACGCCCTGGGTGTCGTCTACACCCATGGCATGGCCGGCTTCCTGGGCGGCCTGCTGCTCGGCATCTTCGGTGACCCGAACATGATCGAGTACGGCTGCGGCCACCTCACCTCGGACGGGCAGGTCATCGCCACCTCACAGGCGACCTACCTGACGGCGCACGGAACCTGCGTGCCCTTCGGTGTCAACGGCCTGATGTACACCGGGTCGGCGCACCAACTGTGGGAACAGTTCCGAGCGGCGATCTTCGTCATCATCTGGTCGGCCCTGATCACCTTCATCCTCATGAAGGTCATCGGCTGGGTCCTCCGAGGCGCTCGCTACAAGGACGAGATCCTCGAGGTCGGCGACCTCGCCATCCACGGTGAGGAGGCGTTCCCGGAGGACTCCGGCTTCGCCACCGCCACCCGCACTGACGGTGCCTTCGCCCTGGCCGGCATCGACAAGGGAGGTCCGGAACCATCCGAACCAGCGGCACCGCCACCACCATCCGGCGGCGGTTCCTAGGCCACGGACAGACAGGACGAAAGGAGCTCAACAATGAAGCTGATCGTGGCAGTGCTGAAGCCGTTCAAGCTCGACGACGTCAAGGAGACCTTGAAGAACCTCGGGGTGCAGGGCATGACCCTGACCGAGGCCCAGGGTTTCGGACGCCAGCGAGGGCACACCGAGGTGTACCGCGGTGCGGAGTACGAGGTGGACTTCGTCCCCAAGATCCGTGTCGAGGTGCTGGTGGACGACGGCCAGGCTGACGAGGTGGTCGACGCCATCGTCACCTCGGCCTCCACGGGCAAAATCGGTGACGGCAAGGTGTGGGTCCTCCCGGTCGAGGCCGTGGTGCGGGTCCGCACAGGAGAACGCGGGTCTGAAGCGTTGTAAGACGCAGTCAGTCCTGTAGATGGTCGGTAGGGCCGGGACGCGGCGAGGCGTCCCGGCCCGCCGCCGTCTCCGGGCCGGTGTCGCGGCCTGCGTGCGACCATGGTCCCCGTGGTCGACTCCGTGGCCCGGCTCGTGGCGGCCCAGCACGCGCGCTGGGGAATCAACGCCGTGGACCGCGAGGTGTTCGGCACCGGCGACCCGGCGGAGATCGCGCCGATCCTCGACCGGTTCTGCCAGCGTGAGGTCGGCACCGGGATCGGGACCGCCCTGTTCTACGGCGCCTCCGCCGGCTGCGTCCTCGGGTTGCGGCTCGCCGACGGCACCGAGGTGGTCGTCAAGGCCTACCAGGAGCGCTGGCGGGCCCCCTTTCTGCAGGCCGTGCAGGCGGTGCAGTCCCACATGGCCACCCACGGCATCCCGTGCGCACGGCCGGTCCGCGGGCCGGCGCCGGTGGTGCCCGGGCGCCCGCACCAGGCGATCGTCGAGTCGCACCTGCCCGATCCGGGCCTGCGCCCGTACGCGTCGGCGGCGGAGCGCCGAGTGTCCGCCGCCGGCCTGGCCCGCCAGATCGCCGTCGCCCGGGAGCTCGTGCCGTCGGCCGCCCTGGCGCCGCTGGCGGACCACCCCCTGCGCCGGGTCGACGGCGGCCTGTACGGCGAGCCGCACAGCCCCCTGTTCGACTTCGCCGCCACGGCGGAGGGGGCCGGGTGGATGGACGCGCTGGCGACGCGCGCCGCAGCCGGGCGCGACGCAGACGAGCGACCGCCCGTCGTCGCGCACACCGACTGGTCGGCCCGCAACGTCCGGCTCGACGACGACGGTCTCCTGGCGGTCTACGACTGGGACAGCGTGGCGCTCGTCCCCGAGAGCACGGCGATCGGGCAGGCCGCGGTGACCTGGTCGGTGACGGCCGACCCCGGCGGGACGGAGTTCCCAACCCGCGCCGACATCGTCAGCTTCATGGCCGACTACGAGGAGGCGGCCGGCTCCCGGCTCGACGACGTGCAGTGGCGGGCCGCGGCCGCCGCGGCGGTCTACGTCCTGGCCTACACGGCGCGCTGCGAGCACTCCCTCGATGTCAAGGGGATGGCCCGGGCCGACCAGCACGCCGCCCGCGACCGGTTGGCGGAGGCCGGCGAACGGCTGCTCGGCCTGGCGCCGGGCGAGGGGCGCTGAGCGGGCCGCGCGTCAGTCGCTCTTGACTAGTGGCGGGTGCCTAGTCCCAATCGGTGCCGGGCCGGGCGCCCGAGTTTCGGCCCGGGGCGGGGCGGGGCGGCGTGCGGCCGTCGCGCCTGACCGGCGTGCGGCCGGCGCTCAGCCGGTGGGCTGGTCGGCCTGGCGGGCCACCGCGGCGGCGGCGGCCGCGGCGGCCTCGGGGTTGCCGAGGTACTCGGCCGAGTGCACCGTGAGGTCGTCGTCGAGCAGCATCCGGAAGGGGATGCCCGTCGGGATCTCGAGCGCGGGGATGTCCTCGTCGGCGATGTGCT
>PMPX01000354.1 GCA_003169235.1 Acidimicrobiaceae bacterium
GGATCACCCGTGGCACAAGTTGACTCTCACCTCGTCCTAATCAGCACCTTGGGGTTCCCTCGAACGCGGGGACAATCGGACTGAGGTACATGTGGACTTGAGGAACGTTCCAGGTGGCGATGCCCCCGGGTGTTGGCCGGGGGCATANNCTGCATCGCCGTCCTCTATGACCTCTCAGGGTCAGGTGATTGCTGTGGCACCGTCAGGCGTCTCGGTGCGTCACTCGCAGCGATGCTGCAACCAGGGCGATACCGGCATAGGCGCCGAGAACGACGATGGCGGTACCGGGCTTCAGGAGGCCAGCCGACCAATGCACCGTCACCGCGGCCTCGAGTGCGGTCCCGGGCAGGTACTGACGGAGGCCGGCTGGAAGGAACTGGCCGAGCACAGCTCCTCCCACGATGACCAGCACCAGTGCTGTCGTTGCTCCAGCTGTGTGTCGGATGAGGCCGCCGAGACCAACGCCGATGATGGCGACGAAGCTCACCGCCAGTGCAGCGAACACCAAAGCCTGGAGAACGCCCGGAGACCCGAAGGACACTTGGAGGTGCTTGCCGGCGAATACCCGCTGACCGACTTCGAAACTGACCACGGCAGCCAGCAATGCCACCGGGAAGGCGAACGCGGCGGTGACCGCCGCTTTGGCTCCCAGTACCCGGCGACGGGTGGGCGTGGCGGTGAAGGTGGACCGGATCATCCCCGTCGANNACGGCGAGCGCCCCGAGCAGCACAGCGCCGACCAAGAAGAATCCCCCCAGCGAGCAGGCGGTCGGGTCGAAAGTGGCTCGCTGCGCGGCAGTCATCGTGGCCCATTGGTTGGCCTGGGAGATACAAAGGACGGCACCCAAGACAACTGATATGGAGACGGCCGCGACGGCCGTCCGCCAGGTGGAGGGCAGCGTGCGAAGCTTCGTCCACTCCGACTTGAGAGTCCAGCTGGGCGGAGAGCTTCGTACCGGCGGAGCCGGCGCTGTGAAGTGAATCGCATCGATGGTGTGGGTCGCAGTGCTCATGTCAAGCTCCTTTGGTCGCGTCGACCAGCTGGCCGGCGTGGTAGTCGGATTCATCCTTGGTCAAGTCGAAATACGCGTCCTCGAGCGAGGACCCAAGTGGGGCCAGCTCGATGAGGGTGATGTCGTAGGCGGAAGCAGCTCCTCCGATGGCGGCAGAGTCCATCCCGGTTACAACCATGGCGCCGTCGGATCCGGACTCGATCAGCGCTCCGCGCTGGGTGAGGGTCTCGGCCAGGTCGGCCTGCTCCACCGCCCGGACCCGGACGCTCGGCGCCGTGTGTCGGTTGATGAACTCATCGGTCCCGGCATCGGCGATGATGCGGCCCCTGCCGATCACGATCAGGTGATCGGCGGTCTGGGCCATTTCGCTCATGAGATGGCTCGAGAGGAACACCGTGCGGCCTTGTGATGCCAGGGACTTCATCAGGTTGCGGATCCAGAGGATGCCCTCGGGGTCGAGGCCGTTGATTGGCTCGTCGAACATCACCGTCTCGGGGTCGCCGAGCAGGGCGGCGGCAATGCCGAGCCGCTGGTTCATGCCGAGCGAGAAGGTCCCGACCCGCTTTCCTGCCACATCGCTGAGCCCGACGATGTCGAGCACTTCGCTGACCCGGCGGCGGGCGATGCCGTTGCTGTCGGCCAGCCATGTGAGGTGGCTGGCGGCACTTCGCCCACCGACGATGGCGCCGGCGTCCAGGAGCGCCCCGACCGAGCGGAGAGGGTCGGCCAGCTCGCGGTAGGGCTTGCCGTCCACCATGACGTCACCAGACGTCGGCGTGTCCAGGCCGAGGATCATGCGCATGGTGGTCGACTTGCCGGCGCCGTTGGGCCCGAGGAAACCGGTCACCTGCCCGGGCTTAACGGTGAAGGAGACCTCATTGACTGCCAACGTCTTGCCGTAGCGCTTGGTCAGGTGCTTCGCCTCGATCATTGTTCTTCCTTTCCTCGTGTTCTCGTTCCTGGAAGCAGCCTGCGCTCGGTGCCTGAGGTGACGCTGACGTGGCCCTGAGGCGGGCGAGTCAGCTCAATCACGCCGCACCTGGTCATGGGTCGTACCGTGGGGGTGTGGAGGTGAAGCTCTTCGGCGAGTTCGAGGTGGTCAGAGAGGATGTGGCGATACCCGTTCGGGGCGCCAAGCAGCGGGCCCTCCTGGCTCTCCTGGCCCTCAACCGTGGGAACCCGGTCAGCGCCGATCGTCTGATCGACCAGCTCTGGGGCGACGGGCAGACGGCGAACCCGGCCAACGCCCTGCAGGCGCAGATCGGCCAATTGCGTCGAACCCTCGGAACCTCCGCCATCGTCACCTCCGAATCCGGCTACGCGCTCGATATCAGTGCCGCTGACCTCGACGCAGCCCGATTCGAGGACCTGGTAGCCGAAGGGCGCCGCCTGAGCGCCGAGGGCGAGGTAGCGCGGGCGTCCGCCGTGCTCGGTGACGCCCTCCGATTGCGACGTGGCGAGCCGCTGTCCGAGTTCGCCTATGCCGGCTTCGCCGACGCCGAGCGGGCCCATCTCAACGAGTTAGCCCTCGTGGCAACCGAGTACCGAGTCGAAGCGGACCTGCAGCTTGGCCACCACAACGAGCTGGTGGGCGAGCTTGAAGCGCTGTGCCGGGACAACCCTCTACGGGAGCGCCTTTGGGAGTTGCTCATGCTGGCGCTCTACCGGGCGGGACGCCAAGCCGAAGCGCTGCGGGCCTACACCGAGATCCGTGACCGCCTGGTCGACGAGCTCGGGATCGACCCGGGCTCGAGCCTGCGCGAACTGGAAACCCGGGTCCTAGACCACGACCCGTCCCTCGTCGCCGAGCGGTCGACAGCACCTCGTGCGCCGACGCCGCCGTCGGTGCCCGGCAACCTGCCCGAACCACTGGGCAGATTCCTCGGGCGTGACGCCGAATTGGAACAGGTGGGCGAAGCGATTGCCTCGAGCCGCCTGGTCACACTGATCGGACCCGGTGGAGTGGGCAAGACCCGTCTGGCGGTCGAAGCCGCGGCCACAGCCCGCTTGCGGGCACAACGCCCAGGCGGCACCTGGCTGATCGAACTGGCCGGCGTCACCGATCCCGGAGGGGTCGCCCCAACCGCGGCCGGCACGCTCGGAGCCGTACGGCCTGCTCTGGGTGACGCCCAGCCCTCTGGATCGACGGCCGAGCTCATCGCCCGCCACCTCGCCGGCCGCGAGCTCTTGGTCGTCCTCGACAACTGCGAACACGTCATCGACGAGGCTGCGAGCCTTGCCCACACCCTGGTCGGAAACGTACCCGGTCTTCGCCTTGTGGCCACCAGCCGCGAGCCACTCGGTGTTCCCGGTGAGATCCTCATACCCATAGGCGGGCTGGCATCCCCGGCTGCCATCGAACTCTTCGTGGATCGTGCCCGTGCGGTCCAGCCCGGATTCGAAGGCGACGGGCCGGCCAAGGAGATCATCGACGGCGTCTGCCGACGACTCGACGGCCTGCCCCTGGCCATCGAGCTTGCCGCGGCCCGGCTTCGAGCCCTCCCCCTGTCCACGCTGGCCGAGCGACTCGGCGACCGCTTCGCGCTGCTCACCCGCGGCGCCCGCACCGCGTTGCCCCGCCAACAGACGCTGCGTGCCGTCGTGGACTGGAGCTACGACCTCCTCTTCGAAGACGAGCGGCGACTGTTCGCTCAGCTGTCGGTCTTCGTCGGCGGCTGTGAGCTCGAAGCCGTCGAGGCCGTCTGCGTCGACGACGAACTCCCAAGCACCGAGGTCCTCGACGTCATGAGCCGACTAGTGGACAAGTCCCTCGTCACGGCCCCGACACCCGGCGACACTCGGTTCACTCAGCTGCAGACGTTGTGGGAGTATGGCACCACCCGCCTCGATGAGTCCGATGAGGCCGACATGATCCGCGCCAGACACGCCGGCTACTACCGCCGCTTCGCCGAGAACGCCAACGAACGCCTTCGAGGTGCCGCCGGGCCGGAGTGGAGCGCACGCCTGAATCAAGAGTTAGGCAATCTGAAGACCGCTCTCGATTGGCACCTAGCGGCTGGGAACATCGACGCTGCCCTCTCCTTGTCCTCTGGATTAGCGTGGATGTGGTTCATCAACACCGATTTCGCCGAAGGTGCCCGTTGGCTGGCCAGCGCACTGGATGCCGAAGGAACACGACGTGCTGAGCTGCATGCCACCGCTCTTGTTTGGCACGGCTACTGCGTCGGCATGTCGTCCAGCCCGTCGGTAGGCCTCGTCGAATGCGAAGAGGCGATTGCTGTGTTGCGGCCGCATGGCGACGCGATTCGTCTGGCGGAGGCGCTTCTGCTCGGCGCGTCAGTACTCGTACGCGCCCACCAGTTCGACCGATCTCTGGCTGCCTTGGCGGAAGCACAGATGCTGCTCGGCCCGGACGACCAGCGGTGGTTACGCCATTCACCGGAGGACACGATGGAGACGCAGATGCTCCTCGGGCCTCATGAGCACGGGTGGCTGCTCGCCACCCACGACATGTTGGTCAGCTGGAATATGGCGTCGTTCGGGCGTCTCGACGAGGCCGAGGAGGCGGCCCTCTCGAGCATTGCTCGCTACGAAACAGCCGGTGAAGTCCTGCTGGTGGTCAACTCGTTGAATGCTCTCGCTGGAATTGCGGCAGCAAAGGGTGACCTTGAGGGCGCTGCCGCCGCGTACGAAGCGCTCTTGGAACGGTGCCGAGCCACCGGGCAGCATCCTTACCTGCCCTTTTGCCTCGTCTCTTTCGCCACCGTGCGGGCCAGGCAAGGTGACGACGCCGCCGCCGACCATCTCTACCAGGAGGCGATCGAGTGCTGCTACAACCCGTGGCTCTCGGCCGACGCCATGGTCGGCCAAGCGGCCGTCGCCCGTCACCTCGGTGACCTGTTGCGGGCGAGAGGTCTGCTCGACGCTGCCGCGGAACGATACCGGGACGCTGACCTTCCCGCCGGCCAAGCCCGAGTGCTTGCGGGACTGGCCTGGTGGGCGATCGGTGCAGATCAACCCGCCGCTGCAGTCATCTTCGCGGTAGACGCCGTCAGAACCGCAAAGGCAGTCGGGGATCCCGAATCCCAACTGCTGGCCGATTCCGCCCTGGCCGCAGCTAACGCGGTCGCAGACCCCACTCAGCGCAACACCGACAGCATCGTCGCGTTGGCCCAACAGCGGGCGTCAGGTCTCTCTCATCGCTCCCTCACCGACGAGCGAGATTTGGTGGCATTGGCGACTCGGCTCGCGCCGACCGAGCCCTGAACCAGCAAAGCCGCAGCTCGAGTTCTCGTCGAGGCCAGCTCCAGCCGTGGCGCTGGCACCTCAGCACCACCTCAGGGCGGCGTCAGGTCACGAGCGCAACCTGATAGTCATGCACCGAGATCCAGAACGGCCCAACATCCGCCATGGCCAGTTGGCCCCTGGCGGTCCTGCGGTCGAGGACCACGGTCGGGTGGTCACGGCCAACATCCAGGCCGCCGCCTTCTATCGCCAGGCACAACAGGCCGCGGACGGCTCGGCGACCGTAAAGGCACTCCGTCACGCAGTCAAGGCCGATCCGGGCTTCGGACTCGCCGTCGCCGATCTCGCCGCCATCGCCGAAGCACCCCCAAGTCCCGCCGCTGGCCACCTGATGACCTGGGAACGCCATCACATTGAAGTGGTCCGGACTGCAGCCGCCGGCAACGTCAGTCGCGCCACCGATCTGCTCCGTGAGCATCTCGCCAGCGTTGGCTGCGACCCGCTCGCTGTGCGCATCGTTACCGACTTCCGACGTCGCACAGGAAACCGGGATGGGCTTAAGGACCTCAGCGCCCAGCTTCCCGGCTGCCATCGTGCCTCCGGGGAGACCCTGTCATGACCGTCCCAAGCGAGCGAGAAAACTTCCCCGCATTTGTGTCCGGTTCGGCAGCCACCACTCTTGGTGGGCACATGTTCCATCCGTTCGTGAACCTCCTGGAGTAGGCGCGGCCCTTTGGCCACCAGCGGCTCAAAGCGGGCCGCATCGAGGTCATCTGGACCGACCTCGAGGGCGTAGCCGGCTTCAGAGGTGACGATCGCAGTTGCTCCGAGGGTGCGCCGAAGCTGGCCGATCTGGGCCTGCGAGGCGCACCTCCACACCGCCACCTATGGCCGCCGACCTGACTGTGCCTGAGCAGCCTCAGCGCGGCTCTGATCTGCCGACATCAGCACGACCGCAGTCCCACCTCAGGCGCTGGGCGCACGCTGTTCGCAACACCGAAGCATCGACGAAAGGGAGACCAATGATCGAGCCAAGACATCTCATTAAGCGCAACGCCAAGACCGTGGCGGTCGATCAACCAGTACAGCTGGACCAAAGACCAAAGGCATTCATCTGGACGCGAATCGCTGCCCTGCTGGTGATCACCGCCTTACTAACGGGACTTACCTACCTGGGAGTCTCGTCCAGCCCGGAGACGGTCTCGGTCCCGCAGGGGGCGCACGCCGGACAGCTGACCATGCACCCGTGCACCTATTCCACCGAGAGCGGCGGCTACCACGCCGACTGCGGAACGCTCGTCGTGCCCGAGAACCGGGCAGACCCCCGGTCGCGCCTGATCGCGCTGCCGGTGACCCGGATCCTGGCTCGCTCGTCGCACCCGTTGGCGCCAATCTTCCATCTCAGCGGCGGCCCGGGCGAGACCAACATGACGTTTGCCCAAGCGAACCGCCTGGCCGCCCAGCACGATGTCGTCATGGTCGGCTACCGCGGCGTGGACGGCTCTTCGGTGCTGAACTGTCCCGAGGTGACGGCGGCGCTCGAGACCTCGGACTACCTCACCAAAGCGTCGCTGAGCGCGTACNNAGCGAGAGCGCCGGGACCCGTCTGGGAATGATCTACCAGTGGATGTACCCGAACAGTGTCGACCGCTCGGTGATGGTCGGGGTCAACCCGCCCGGGAACTTCATTTACAGCGGAGCCGAGATCGATCAGGGGATCGAGCATTATTCGGCGCTGTGCGCGCAGCAGCCTGCTTGCCGCACCCGCACCAAAAACCTCGCTGCGAGCGTGCAGCACACGGCGGCAGACATGCCGAGCAGTTGGTTCTCCCTGCCGATCAAGCCGGGCAACGCCCTGGTCGGGACCTTCCTCGGGCTCACCGAGGCGACCTCGGTGGATTCGCCACTCTCCGGGCCGATGACCCTCGACTCGTGGATCTCCGCCGCGCAGGGCGACCCGAGCGGCCTGTGGCTGCTCTCGACGATGGCCAATCTCACCCTCCCCACGTCGTTCACCTGGGGCGAGTTTGCCAGCATCGGGATGGCCGACGCTCAGCCCGTCGAGCGCTACTTCAGCTCCGCCGCGGACCGGGGCTCGATCATCGGCAATCCCCTCGGGGAGTTCTTGTGGGGGGCAGGAGGCCTCGTGCACGCCTGGCCGGCCAACCCGGGTGAGAACCAGTACACCAGCGTGCAGAACTCGA
>PMPX01000219.1 GCA_003169235.1 Acidimicrobiaceae bacterium
TCTTCATCCTCGTCTGCAACTGGCTGGCCTTCGTGCCCAGCGGCGATCCGGGTTTCCTCGCCCCCCCGACGGGTGACGTCAACCTGCCGTTGGCCCTGGCCCTGATCGTGTTCTTCACGGTGCACTACAACTCGGTCAAGGCACGCGGGGTCAAGGGGTACTTCAAGCACTACGCGCAGCCCTATGCCGCGCTGACGCCGATCAACATCATTGAGGAGATCACCAAGCCGATCACGCTCACGTTCCGACTCTTCGGCAACATCTTCTCGGGCGTCCTGATGATCACCGTGATCGTCACGCTGATCCCGCCCTACCTGTCGTGGATCGGCCTCGTGATCTGGAAGCCGTTCGACGAGCTCTTCATCGGAGCGATCCAGGCCTTCATCTTCGCCCTTCTCACCATCATGTACCTCGGCATGGGGATGAGCCGCGACGCGCACTAGGCGCCCGGCAGGACCGAGACCCGCAGGACCAACAAGCAACTTCGGACACGTTCTCAACAAAGGAGAGGAAACATGGCAGCAAGCACAATGGAAGGTGCGGTACGTGTCGCCGGCGCGCTCGTCGGTGGCGGACTGGCACTCGGCGGTGGCGCCATCGGTGCCGCGGTCGGCGACGGCCTCGCCGGTTCGCAGACGATCGCGGCCATCGCACGGCAGCCCGAGATCGAGGCCAAGGCCCGTCAGTACTTCTTCCTGACCGTCGGCCTCGTGGAGGCCATGTACTTCATCAACCTGCTGTTCATGGTGGTGTTCGTCTACGTCTTCGCCGCCAAGAGCATCGCGTAGCACCGCGCACCCCGTCACCTACCCGCCGGAGAGACCCCGGAGACCGAGAGCATCATGACCACAGCAGGCATATTCCTTCTGCCCAATGGGACGTTCTTCATTGAGCTGATCGTCTCGATCATCCTGATCCTCGCCATTTACAAGTGGGTGCTCCCTCCCATCAACAAGGCGATGGAGGAGCGCCAGGAGAAGATCAGGACCTCGCTCGAGGCCGCCGATCAGGCGCGCGCCGACGCCGAGGCGGCCGACGACGAGCGGCGGGCCGTGCTCGAGGAGGCACGGCACCAGGCGCGTGAGATCGTCGCCCAGGCCAACCGCACGGCCGAGCAGGTGCGCACCGACGCCCAGTCGCGCGGGCAGAGCGAATACGAGCGCATCGTCGGCAACGCCGAGATCGAGGTCGGCCTGGCCCGCCAGCGAGCCGTCGAGGAGGCGGCCACCCGCATGGGCGAGATCGTCATGGACGTGGTGGAGCGGGTCATCGGGCGCGAGGTCAACTTCGAGGCGCACCGGGACCTGATCGACGAGGCCGTCGAAGCCCTGCGGGCCGACACCAGCGGTGGCGCGGCTGCCAACGCCGGGGCGCGCCAGTGAACCCCACGCTCCAGGGCTACTCCGCGGCCGTCATCGAGGCGGCCGATCGGGCCGCGGTCGGCGGCATCGCCGCCGAGCTCGAGGCGATCGAGCAGCTGGCCATGAGCAGCGCGCCGCTGCGGGCGGCGCTGACCGACACGTCCGTGCCCGGCGCGGCCCGGCGGGCCGTCATGGCGGACCTCCTGGAAGGGAAGGTGTCGGCCGAGGCACGCCGGCTGGCCGCGTTCGCCTGCCGCGTGGTCCCGGCGCCCCACGTGCCGGCCGCCCTGGCCTGGCTGAGCGCCCGGGCCCGCCACGACGCCGAAGGCCGTGCGATGGAGGAGCCTCCGCTGAGCCTGACCCAGGCGCGCGAGCGTGTGGCCGGTTACGCCACGGCGCTCTTCGAGGACATGTCCAATGACGCGCTCGAGTCCCTCGAGGACGACCTCTTCCGCTTCGCGCGGATCGTGGGTGCGACGCCCGGCCTGCGCGCCGCGCTGACCGACCGCGATCTCGAGGTCCCCGCCCGCCGGGGCCTGGTGTCCCAGCTCCTCGAGGGCAAGGTGCCCGCCACGACGCTGGCGCTGGTCCGCTACACGGTGACCGGCGGTCGGGCGCGCGACATCGTGGGGACCCTGAACTTCCTGGTCGAGCAGACCGCAGCGGCCCGCGGCTGGCGCATCGCCCACGTGCGGGCGGCGGCACCGATCGCCGAGGCGCAGCAGGCGACCCTCACCGACTCGCTGGGCACGCTGACCGGGGGACCGGTGGAGCTTCAGGTGGTCATCGACGAGTCCCTGCTCAGCGGGGCGATCATCAGGATCGGCGACCTGCAGGTGGATGCGACGGCACGGGGGCGGATCGACGCATTGCGAGAGCACCTCGTCCCGGCCGGATGGGAGTCATCCGGGTTCGGCAGTGCCGGACGGGGACACGAGACGACAGCACAGACAGAGGGAGCAGACTGATGGCAGAGCTGACGATCGACGCCAGTGAGATCACCGCGGCGCTGGAGCGTCACGTCGAGGACTACACCCCGGCGGTCGGGACCGAGCAGATCGGTCACATCGTCGAGGTGGGCGACGGCATCGCCCGGGTGTCGGGGCTTCCCGGCGCCGCCGTGAACGAGTTGCTCGAGTTCGAGGACGGCACGCTGGGCCTGGCCCTGAACCTCGACGAGGACACGATCGGTGCCGTCGTCCTGGGTGAGGTCGACAACCTCGAGGAGGAGCAGACGGTCAAGGCGACGGGTCGCATCCAGACCGTGCCCGTCGGCGACGCCCTCCTGGGCCGCGTCGTCAACGCACTGGGTGAGCCGCTCGACGGCAAGGGCCCCATCNNAAGGCCATCGACGCCATGACGCCGATCGGCCGCGGGCAGCGTGAGCTGATCATCGGCGACCGCAAGACGGGCAAGACGACGGTGGCCATCGACACCATCATCAACCAGGCGGGCCAGGGCGTGAAGTGCATCTACGTGGCCATCGGCCAGAAGAACTCCTCGGTCGCCCAGACCGTGGCCACCCTGGAGGACCACCAGGCCCTGGAGTACACGGTGGTGGTCGTGGCGTCGGCCGGGGACCCGGCCCCCTTCAAGTACCTCGCCCCCTATGCCGGCTGCGCCATGGGCCAGCACTGGATGGAGAACGGCGAACACGCGCTGATCATCTACGACGACCTCTCGAAGCAGGCGGAGGCCTATCGGTCCGTCTCGCTCCTCCTGCGGAGGCCACCGGGCCGCGAGGCGTACCCCGGCGACGTCTTCTACCTGCACTCCCGGCTGCTCGAGCGGGCCGCCAAGCTGTCCGACGAGCGCGGCGGTGGCTCGCTCACCGCACTCCCGGTCATTGAGACCAAGGCGGGGGACATCTCGGCGTACATCCCGACCAACGTGATCTCCATCACCGACGGGCAGGTCTTCTTGGAGACAGACCTGTTCAACTCCGGCATCCGGCCGGCCATCAACGTCGGCAACTCGGTCAGCCGGGTCGGCAGCGCCGCACAGGTCAAGGCCATGAAGCAGGTCTCGGGCACGCTCAAGCTCGACCTGGCGCAGTTCCGCGAGCTCGAGGCCTTCGCCACCTTCGGCTCCGAGTTGGACAAGGTGTCGCAGGCCCAGCTCGACCGTGGCTACCGCCTGACCGAGCTCCTGAAGCAGCCGCAGAACCGGCCCGTGCCGGTCGAGGAGCAGGTGCTGGCCATTTACGCCGGCACCAAGGGCTGGACGGACACCGTGCCGGTGAGCGAGGTGCGACGGTTCGAGGCCGAGCTGGTCGAATACTTCAAGGGCAACCATCCCGGTGTGCTCGAGGCCATCCGGACCACCGGGGCACTGCCCGCCAGTGACGAGCTCGACAAGGGCCTGGCGTCGTTCCTCGAAGGCTTCGACACGGGGAAGGTCGACTGACCCATGGCCGGAGGCCAAGAACGCACGCTGCGGCGCCGTATCCGCAGTGTGCAGTCCACGAGGAAGATCACCAAGGCGATGGAGTTGATCGCCGCCTCGCGGATCGTGCGCGCCCAGAACCGCATTGCAGCGAACCGGCCCTTCCGCGAGGGCATGGAGCGCGTGTTGCGGCTCACGGCGGCGGCCGACCCGACGGCAGCCAAGCGGTTGCTGGGCACCCCCGAGTCGCCACGGCACGTGGGCATCCTCGCCATCGCGGGTGACCGCGGCCTCGCCGGGTCCTACAACTCCGGGGTGCTGCGGGCCACCGAGCGGCTGGTGGCCGAGCACAGGTCCAACGGCGCCGAAGTGACGGTGTGGTCCGTGGGCAAGAAGGCCCCGCCGTACTTCCGCTATCGCGGCATCGACACGGCCCGGTCGTTCGCCGGCTTCGCCGACCGTCCCGAGTTCGCCGACGCCCGCTACATCGCCGCCGTGGTCGCCGCCCCGTTCGTGTCGGGGGAGATCGACCTGGTGCAGCTGGTGTCGACCCGCTTCATTTCCGCGGGCACCCAGCGAGTGCAGGCGATGCAGATGTTGCCGCTGCCGCTCCCAGAGGTGGACGAGGAGGCTCCGGAGCACGCGGACGACGGGCTCGAGGGCTACACCGAGTTCG
>PMPX01000001.1 GCA_003169235.1 Acidimicrobiaceae bacterium
CTATGGAGGACGATTTGTATCGACCGGATTCGCGTCGGGCGCGATTCCGTGCATTCCGCTCAATCTGGTTCTCCTAAAAGGCCCACTCGTCACGGGCTTCACGCTCGACGCCTTAGAGGCTCATCGAAGTTCTGAGGTGGCGGAGCACGAAACTGAGCTCTGGCGCTTGTTCACAGAGCGTCGGGTGCGGCCCCATATTGGAAGAACCTTTGAGCTTGATCAGGCGAAACACGCCTTACTGGAAATGGGCGGCCGGCGAGCCATCGGGAAAATAGTTGTTGGAATCCGGCCCGTATGAGGGACTTTCACCTGCCAGTCCGTCGGCGTGCCTTTCCCACTGGATAGTCCCCGCGTCGGAACGGCTGATTGCAAGCTCACTGGGACGGGACGCCGGCTGCCTGTGACGACGGTGCCGCCTCGCTTCGCTGTGTCGACCCTTCAACGCCAGCGCTGGAATTCAGGCCGTCGCTTTTCGAGGAATGCCCCCGCGCCCTCCGCATGCTCGCCTGAGTCGAAGAAGGAGGGGTTCACTTCGGCAAGGAAGTTCCTCTTGTCTTGCCTGTCTCGGAGGGCGGCGTACTCGTCTTCAAAACTTGCCCGAATCGTCTTAAGCGCCGTCGGACTGAGGGCGAGTAGCTCCTCGCACCACCGCTGCACCTCTTCGTCCAAGTCTTCCTGAGGAACGACAGCGTTGACTAAACCCCATTCAAGCATCTGCGAGGCCGGATACCTCCGACAAAGCATCCACATCTCTCTCGCTCGTTTCGCCCCAAGAACACGCACGAGGTAGCTAACGATCCAACCTTCCGCCGGACTTGCGACTCTCGGACCGTTCTGTCCGAATATTGCGTCGTCGGAGGCGATTGTGAAATCACACATGTAGGCAAGGTGATTTCCTCCTCCAATAGCGTAGCCATTCACCCTGGCGATGATCGGCTTGTTGCCCTCTCTCATTGCGGCGTACACCCTACGGATAGCGTCGTCTCCCTTGCGGTCCTCCAGTCCGCCATTCGCTTCCCACTCCACATCGCCCCCGGCGCAGAAGGCTCGATTGCCCGCGCCGGTGAGTACGATAACCCCGACCTCGGGGTCGGTCGCCGCGATCTCCAACGCGACCACGATCTCCGTCATGGTCTCATTACGGAACGCGTTCATTCGTTCCGGGCGGTCAATCACCACGAAGGCGACACCGTTCGAAACACTGAAGACGATGTCGGTAAAGTTTCTGTGAAGCGACGATTTCTGCACCGATAGCTCCTTCAACTCGCTTACTCAACAACTCCGAACGACAAGATTGGTTTCGATTTCAAGTACCTCAGCAAATCCGACAAGGAGCCGGCTCTGAACTGCAGCTGGAGATCTCGTCACAGGCACCACGCCGCACTCGGTAGTCACCGACTGCGATGCGATTCTTTCGTTCGGTAGCCAGCGGGCGTAGCAAGACGTGGACGGCTGGATCATCACTAATCGGCATCCGCCGGGAGCGGGGTGACCATCACGATTTTCCCCCGAGGTCTCCCGGGCGGAACTTCTGACGATTTGTAACGAACTCCATGGTCCCCCGTCCTCTTAGAACTGGGCCGGCGTGGCAGTGGACCATCTCCAAGAAGTCCACGACCCCGCGCTGGCGCGCCCCTAGTCATCATGTTAACTTACGTTACCGCTCGGACCAAAGGTCAGTCTGTCCGCAGCCTAGAAGGACGTCAAGGGGACGCAGAGATGAGAGAGAGGCCCGTCCAGCGAACCGCGAGGAGTCACATCGTAAGGTTCAGGGGTACGGATACGCAAGGTCGCTCTGCGCGAGTTCACGGGGGTCGCGCATACGGCAATCATCGTGGACGACACGTCCAAGCGTCGTTGAACGCATTTCCGCGAGCCATTCCCGGATCGGGCAAAGTGCAGAAGAACGTACTCCAGACACATCTGTCTGCCTACTGATGGCGATCGAGAAGCCCTCACCGGTTGGCTCTGACGGCCGATACTTCGAGGATTTTGTAGTGGGCGACGTTTATGAACACCCGCTAGGCAGAACGATCACCGCGACTGACAACACCTGGTTCACGCTCCTGACGATGAACACCAATCAAATGCATTTCAACGACCACTTTGCGTCCAAGTCCGAGTTTGGTCGCCAGCTCGTCAACTCGGGCCTGACCGTCGCCATGGTCCTTGGACTCAGCGTTTCGGACATCAGCCAGAACGCCATCGCGAACCTCGGGTGGACCGACATTAAGCTCCTACACCCTGTCTTCGTTGACGACACCCTGTACGCAGAGAGCTTGATTACGGCTCTTCGAACATCGGAGTCTCGATCGCATGCAGGTCTCGTCACGTGCTTCACACGCGGGCTCAATCAGCACGGCGACACAGTCTTGACGTACACCAGGACCGTGATGGTGAACCGAAGGACCGCTCACAGACAGGCGGCACATTTCCCAGCCGCAAAGACTCCGCTGGCGGATCTTACCAAGCATGATGAGGACACCTGAGGTGGCGAGATTGCTTGACGGTGTCCGAGTTGTCTCAATTGAACAGGCCGTGGCTGCTCCNNACGAGAATCCACCGACCGGAGACTTCGCGCGGGCGTATGACACGTCCGTTGCGGGATCCTCGGCGCACTTTGTTTGGCTGAACGGCGGTAAGCGCAGTGTCGCAGTCGACTTGAAGACGCCACTCGGAATGGACGTCCTCATGCGGCTCATCGACAATTGTGATATGTTCGTTTGCAACCTCGCGCCAAGCGCACGGGAACGACTCATTCCAGATTCTGTTCTCGCTGGTCGGCCTGGTCTTATCCGCTGCTACGTGAGCGGTTATGGCATCGACGGCCCATATGCCGAGAACAAGGCCTACGATGCTCTCATTCAGGGCGAGACGGGCGCCGTCGCCGCCACGGGAACGCCGACTCAACCGGTCAAATGCGGAATGTCGGTCGCCGACCTTGGCACAGGAACCTACGCGTTTGCCTTGGTCAATGCCGCGTTGGTGCGGCGCACGCAGACCGGGGAAGGTTGCCGAATCGACGTCGCTCTGTTCGATGTAATGGCTGACTGGCTCTCACCGCTGCTGCTCGCTGAAAGAAACGGCGGTCACGCCCCGCCACCAGCGGGGGCACGTCATGCCCAGATCGTCCCGTATGGTGCATACAAGACAGCAGATGGCCGGCTCGTGAATATCGCTGTCCAAAACGACGGGCAGTGGAAGCGGTTTTGTGAGCTCGTCTTGAAGCGCGCAGAGATCCTCGAACGGGCTGGTTGGTCGACAAATGCCCAGCGCACATCGGACCGGGCAAACCTCGAACCCGTTCTTGAAGAACTGATCAGCCAACTGACAGACAACGAGTTCACGGAGCGTTTAGATGCCGCGGACATTCCATGGGGACGAGTCAACACGCTGAGCGATGCCGCCAGACACCCACAGATGGAAGAACGCGGCCGCTGGCAGCGCGTCAACGTCGGTAACGGACGGACAGCAGAGGTACTGGCGTCGCCATTCTTCGTCGACGGCGTCGCTCAGTCGCTATCTCAAATCCCGGGCATCGGCGAGCATACAGGAGAGGTCATGAAAGAGCTCGGGTTTGGTGACGAGAACATAGCGGCTCTTGGTGTTGTTGAAGGCCACGTGTAGTTGAGGTTCAACTTCTACCGGAAGGCAGCAGATTTCTATGGTTTTGAATAGATCCCTTGGTGGCTCATGACGACTTTTGACCCAGAGATCGCAGATGCGCTCGTCTCGACCATCCGCGGCTGGGTTCGGAAAGATGTAATCCCACACGTTTCACGATTCGAGCACGCCGACGAATACCCAGAAGCTTGGGTCGAACAGATGAAGGCATTCGGTCTGTTTGGCGCACGGATTCCCGAAGAATACGGGGGGTTGGCCCTGGACGTTCACACATACGCGCGACTCATCGAGGAGCTCGCCTATGGATGGATGTCCCTCGCGGGAGTGCTCAATACGCACACGATTGCGGCAAGCCTCGTCTGTCGCTTCGGGACCTTGGAACAAAAGGCCCGGTGGCTGCCAACAATGGCGACCGGTGCAAGCCGGGCGGCATTCTCACTGTCCGAACCCGACGCAGGTTCGGACGCTCAAGCGATCACTTGCCGGGCCGTCTTGGATGGCGGCGAATACGTGATTAACGGCAGCAAGATGTGGGTGACAAACGGTGAACGCTCGTCACTCGTCGCGCTGGCCGCTCGAACAGATGAGGGAATCACCTGCTTTATCGTGGCAAAGGAGCCAGGCGAATCGTTCGAGGGGATCACGGTTAGTAGGCGCATTGAGAAGTTGGGATACAAGGGCCTCGAGACCGTGGAGATGACGTACCTTGATCATCGTGTACCGGCATCCTCCATCCTGGGTGAGACCGCCGGTCTTGGTAAGGGTCTGCAGTTCATTCTCGGATCGCTTGCGCTCGGTC
>PMPX01000091.1 GCA_003169235.1 Acidimicrobiaceae bacterium
CCCCCACCCCCCCGGGTAACACCCGTCGACGTACTTCCCAGAAAACGGTGCGCCGATAAGGTAGCACAGGGGGGCTTGGGCTGACGGAGCGTCAGATACACTCGCCCGCGGCCGGCCGCCCACGGTGGCCTGCAACGGGGGTCGGACGAGGAACCGGCGACGCCGGGGGAGGAGGGTGGTGGAGCTCGAATTCACCGGCGAGCAGGACGAGCTGCGATCGTCCGTCCGTTCCTTCCTTGACAAGGAGTGCCCCCTCCACCTGGTGCGCTCCGTTGTCGAGACCGGCGAGACACCAGAGGCGCTCTGGGCCGCCATGGTGGCACTCGACTGGCCCGCCCTGGCCGTTCCCGAGGAGAACGACGGCCTGGGGCTCTCCCTCGTGGAGACCGCCGTCGTGGCCGAGGAGCTCGGCCGGGTCGTCGCCCCCGGCCCCCTCCTGGCCACCGTGACCCAGTTCGCCCCCATGGTGCGCGAGGTCGGCACCCCCGAGCAGCGTCAGAGGTTCCTCGCGCCGGTGGCCGCCGGTGCGATCACCGGGACGCTGGCGTTCGCCGACCACCCCCGCGGGTGGGCGCTGGACGCGGTCACCATGACCGCGCAGCGCGCCGAAGGCGGGTGGGTTCTCGACGGGACCAAGGTCGGCATCCTCGGCGACGCCGGCATGGACGAGGTGGTGGTGGTCGCGCGCGCCGCAGACGGCATGGGCGCGTTCGTCGTGCCCGCCGGCGAGGCCCGGCTGACCGCCCTGCACTCCCTCGATGCGAGCCGGCCCCTCGCCACCGCCACGTTCGACCGCGTCCTGGTCCCCGACCACCGGGCCCTGGGCGAGCCCGGGAGCCCCGACGCCACCCTCGGCGTCACGCGGGCGCTCCAGGAGGCGACCGTCGCGTTGGCACTCGAGACCGTCGGCACCTGCGACGCGCTCTTCCAGACGGTCCTGTCCTACGCGAAGGACCGCAAGCAGTTCGGCGTGGCCATCGGGTCCTTCCAGGCCGTCAAGCACAAGATGACCAACATGTACCTCGCCATAGAGCGCGCTCGTTCGCTGTGTTACTACGCGGTCGCCGCCATCGACGAGGACACGCCCGCTCGCGCCACGGCGACCTCCATGGCCAAGGCCGCCAGCGACGATTGCCAACGCCTGGTGTGCCGGGACTCCATCCAGTCCTTCGGCGGCATCGGCTTCACCTGGGAGCACGACGGCCACCTCTTCGTGAAACGGGCCCAGACGACCGGTGCCCTGCTCGGCGGCGCAGCCGAGCACTCGGTCGCCGTCGCCTCCGCCCTGGGGGTCACCCGCTCCTGAGGGTGCAGACTGGGGCATGCGCCCGGGGGAGTTCCTGATCGCCTCCCTGGATCTCTCCCCGCACCCCGAGGGCGGCTGGTACCGCCGGACCTGGGTGGCCGCGGCGGAGGACGGCGGGCGGCCCCGGGGGAGCGCCATCTACTACCTGCTGCTCGAGGGCGAGGTCTCTGCCCCGCACCGCATCGACGCCACGGAGCTGTGGCACTTCTACGCCGGCGACCCGCTCGAGCTCACGCTCGAGCGGGTCGATGCGTCCCCGCTGGTCCGGATCGTCGGACCCGACGTCGCATCCGGGCAGGTGCCCCAGGTGGTGGTCGAGCCCGGGGTCTGGCAGTCGGCCCGGTCACTGGGCCGGTTCACGCTCGTCGGTGCGACGGTGTCGCCGGCGTTCCGCTTCGAGGGCTTCGAACTCCGTCAGGACCCAGCCGGCCCGGCGTGAGCGACGAGTCCGCGGTCGTCCGGCCACCAGCCGGATCCGCCCGGGCAGATTCACAACCACACCGCTTCACAAGCACACCGCCATCGCCAGGGCCGTGGCATCGCCGGCGTCGTGACGGCCGCCCTCGCCTTGTGCAGTGCACCTCTTGGGCCGGGGTGATCAGCGGCATGGCCTCCACGGTGGTCCTGCCGGTCGGCACGCCGATGAACCCGCAACCTCGCGGGTGGGTAATGATCGGGGAGGTCGTCCCGGTCGGACCGGCCCGAAAGGAGGTCGCAGTGAGCGAGACCCGAGAGGAGGGGCTATCGGCCCTTCTCCACGAGACGAGGACCTTCCCCCCTCCCGAGGACCTGGCCAAGGAGGCCAATGCGCAGCCCGGGATCTACGAGGAGGCGGAGGCCGACCCACTGGCGTTCTGGGCCTCGCAGGCGAAGCGGCTGACGTGGGACACGCCGTGGGCGGACGTGCTCGAGTGGGAGCTGCCCTTTGCCAAGTGGTTCGTCGGTGGCACGCTCAACGTGGCGGTCAACTGCGTCGACCGCCACGTCGAAGCCGGTCTGGGCGAGCGGGTCGCCTTCCACTGGGAGGGCGAGCCGGGGGACACCCGCACCATCACGTACGCCGACCTCCTGGTCATGGTGTCCCAGGCCGCCAACGGCCTGACCGAGCTGGGTGTGCGGGCCGGGGACAAGGTGGCCATCTACATGCCGATGCTCCCCGAGACCGTGGTGGCCATGCTGGCCTGCGCCCGCCTGGGCGCGCCCCACACCGTGGTCTTCGGCGGCTTCTCGTCCGATGCCCTGCGGAGCAGGATCCTCGACTGCGACGCCCACTTCGTCGTCACCGCCGACGGCGGGTACCGCCGCGGCGCACCCAGCGCGCTCAAGCCCGCCGTCGACGAGGCCGTGGCCGAGTGCCCCGACGTCGAGCGCGTGCTGGTGGTGCGCCGCACGGGCCAGGACGTGGCCTGGGACGAGGCGCGTGACGTGTGGTGGCACGACCTCGTGCCGCGCCAGCCCGAGACGCACGCCGCCGAGGCGTTCGACGCCGAGCACCCGCTCTACATCATGTACACCAGCGGGACGACGGCGAAGCCGAAGGGCATCCTCCACACGAGTGGCGGCTACCTCACCCAGGTCGCCGCCACGCATCGTCTCATCTTCGACCTCAAGCCCGAGACGGACGTGTTCTGGACGGCCGCCGACATCGGGTGGGTGACCGGGCACAGCTACATCGTCTACGGCCCCCTGGCCAACGCCACGACGTCGGTGATGTACGAGGGCACGCCGGACACGCCCACCCGCGACCGCTGGTGGCAGATCGTCGAGAAGTACAAGGTCAACATCCTCTACACCGCCCCGACCACGATCCGGACCTTCATGAAGTGGGGCGAGGACCTCCCCGCCGCCCACGACCTGACGAGCCTGCGCCTGCTCGGGTCCGTCGGCGAGCCCATCAACCCCGAGGCCTGGATCTGGTACCGCACGCACATCGGTGGGGGGCGGTGCCCCATCGTCGACACGTGGTGGCAGACCGAGACCGGGGGCATCATGATCACGCCGCTGCCGGGGATCACCGCCACCAAGCCGGGCGCGGCGATGAAGCCGTTTCCCGGTGTGTCGGCGGACGTGATCGACAACGAGGGCGAATCCGTCGGCAACGGTGAGGGCGGGTACCTCGTCCTCACCGAACCGTGGCCGGGCATGACCCGGGGTATCTACGGCGACGACGAGCGGTTCGTCGACACGTACTGGAAGCGATTTCCCGGCCGGTACTTTGCGGGCGACGGCGCGAAGCGGGACGAGGACGGCGACCTCTGGCTGCTGGGCCGGGTGGACGACGTCATGAACATCTCGGGGCACCGGATCTCGACCACCGAGGTCGAGCACGCCCTGGTGAGTCATCCCGCCGTGGCGGAGGCGGCCGTGGTGGGCGCCAGCGACGCCACCACGGGCCAGGCCATCGTGGCCTTCGTCACCGTGAAGGGGACCGAGGCGGCCGAGGGGGAGAAGGGCGAGGCGCTCGTCCAGGAGCTGCGCGAGCACGTGGCGCGCGAAATCGGGCCCATCGCCAAGCCGCGGCAGATCATGCTGACCCCCGAGCTGCCCAAGACGCGCAGTGGCAAGATCATGCGCCGCCTCCTGCGCGACGTGGCCGACGACCGGCCGCTCGGCGACGTGACGACCCTCATGGACCCGACGGTCGTGAACGCCATCAAGGACCACATGGCCGAGGGGGGCGACGAGAAGGAGTAGGCGCCATCGGGGTCGCGCGCCAGTGCCCCCCAGGCACTAAGGTTTATCAGTAAATGGTGCGCACCCCTTCGGCCCGGCCCGACCCAGGCTCCGGCTCGGGCCTGCTGACCCTCCATGAGGCCGCGGACCGGCTCGGGGTGCATTACATGACCGCCTACCGCTACGTGCGGACCGGCCGGCTGCCCGCCACCAAAGTCGGCTCCCAATGGTGGGTCGACCCACGCGCCCTGGCCGGAGCGCGTCAGGGGACTGTGGTGGCCGGGCGCCCGCGTGCGCACACCCGGCAGTCGACTCGGGCGGCGGCGGCGCGCCGGCTCGAACGCCGTCTCGTCGCCGGCGACGAGGCTGGGGCGTGGGCCATCGTCGAGGCACGCCTGGGCTCGGGGTCCGATCCCGAGGACGTCCTCCTCGACGAGCTCGCCCTCGCCATGCGCGCCGTCGGGGACGGCTGGGAGGCCGGCGACTACACGGTCGACGACGAGCACCGTGCCACGGGGGTGGCCACGCGGATGGTCGGGCGACTGGGTGCCCGCTTCACCAGGCGTGGGCCCAAGCGGCCCAGTGTGATCCTCGGGACGCCGCCGCACGAGCTGCACGGGCTGCCCACGTCCATGGCCGCCAACGTCCTGAGCGGCCGCGGCTACGACGTGGTCGACCTCGGCGCGGACGTGCCGACCGACGCGTTCGCTGCCGCCGTGACGAAGGCGGCCCGGCCCCTGGCGGTCGGCGTCGCGGTGACGGCGGGGAACCACGACCGGTCCGTGCGGGCCATCGTGCGGGCGGTCCGGGAGGTGAGGCCGGGACTGCCCGTGCTCGTCGGAGGCGCCGGCATCGCGGGCGAGCAGCATGCCGCGCGCCTGGGGGCACGGTGGAGCGGCCAAGACGCCCGGGAGCTCGGCGAGGTCGTCGAAGATCTGGAGCGCCGCTCACCCTGAGCGGGCGGCGTCCGGCTGGCTCAGTCGCGCCCGACGCCGCCGAGGGGTGACCTGGGCCTCGTGAGTACCACCTGCACGTCGGACACGTGGCGCTCCATGAAGGCAGCCTCGCAGTAGCACAGGTACAGGGTCCAGAACCGCCAGAAGCGCTCGTCGAAGCCGAGGCGTGCCACGTCGAGGCGCCGCGTCTCGAGGTTGCCCCGCCAGCGCCGCAACGTCTCGGCGTAGTGCGGGCCGATGTCCTCCAGGTCGACGATCCGTAGGTCCGACGTGCGCGCCACGGATGCCGCGATGGCCGTCACCGACGGCAGGCACCCGCCCGGGAACACCATGGCGCGGATGAAGTCGTCGTGCAGCCTGGCCCGCTCGAAGCTCCCGTCGGCGATGGTGATCGCCTGGAGTGCCATCCGGCCCCGGTCCGTGAGCAGCCGGGCACAGGTGGCGAAGAACTGGTCGTGTCGTCGCCAGTCGACGGCCTCGACCATCTCTATGGAGACCAGCGCGTCGTAGCGGCCCTCGAGGTCCCGGTAGTCGGCGCCGAGCACGGTCACCCGGTCGGCGAGCCCGTGCTCCGCGACGCGCTTCTCCGCCAGCGCGCGCTGGGCCTCCGAGATCGTGGTCGTGGTCACGCGGCAACCATGATGCCCGGCGGCGTGGATGGCGAACCCGCCCCACCCCGTCCCGATCTCGACGACGTGGTCCTCGGGCCCGAGGGCCAGCTTGGTGGCGATCCTCTCGAACTTGGCCACCTGGGCCTCTTCGAGCGTGGCCTCACCGTCGGCGAAGTACGCGCACGAGTAGGCCATGGTCGGGTCGAGCATGGCCGCGAAGAACTCGTTCGACAGGTCGTAGTGGGCCGCGATGTTGTTCCGGTCGTCACTCTTGCTCGGCGGACGGAGGCGCTGCATCCCGGCCAGCAGGGGCCCGACGTGCCTCGCCGACGCGTCGAGGACGCGCCGGAGCGGCGCGGTGCGGTGGAAGGCGACGCGGACGAGGGCGGTCAGGTCGTCGGTGTCCCACCAGGCGTCCATGTAGCTCTCGGCCAGGCCGCGTGAGCCGCGCCGCAGCACGGTGCGCCACGTTCTGGGGTCGTGCACCATGACGGTGGCCACCGGGTCGCCGGACCCGGTCACGATCGGGCGCCCGCCCGGGAGCCCGGCGCCCTCGAAGCACAGGGTGCCGGGGCGGTCTCGAGCGGCGCGGCGTGCCAGGTCGACGACCAGGCGGGCCGCGGCATCAGGCATGGACGGGCTCGGGTGACGTCGCCTCCGCCGAGGGGAGGGCCGGGCACGTCGAACCCCGACCCGGGTGCGGGTGGATCGGGACGCGGGCGCCCGTCAGGCGCAGCGCCTGTGCGTAGATGCCCCCCGAGACACGTGCCGTCATGAGTGGGTACCGCCACAGGAGGCGGGCCAGCCCGGCGCGGTCGAGCGGGCGGCGACGCAGCACCATGGAGGCGGCCAGCTGCGGGTCTGCTCGTTGCGGGTCCTGTTCGTTCGATTGACGATAGGCCGTCGCCGCGGCGGGTGCCTCCAGGTCGAGGCCGACGTGCACCCCATCGCCCGGCGCCGAGTAGCGCAGCGTGTAGGTGGCGTCGTCGGGGAGGAAGGGCGAGACGTGCATGGCCTTCGCGAAGGTGTGCGCACCCGGCGGCCCGACGACGTACCGGCACCGCTCGTGCCACGGGGTGTTGGACACCTCGAGCACCGTCCACTCCACGTCCCGGCCCGACGGGTCGAAGCAGTAGTAGAGCGTCAACGGGTTGAACAGCCAGCCCCAGGTGCGCAGGTGCCCCAGCATGGCGACCGGGCCGCGCACCGAGCCCCCGGCGCCGGCCACGGCATCGGTCACCGAGTCGAGGAGCGAGGCCGAGTCCGAAGGGAGGAAGTCGTCGCGCCGGAACCTCATGGCGGCCGGCCACAGGCGGCGGTGCGGCGTGGGGTCGAGGTCGACCAGGGGGTGGACCGCACGGAGAGCGGGCAGCTCGTCGAGGAACAGCAGAGGGAGCGCCACCTCGTTGCTGAACCGGCGTGAGGGGTCGGCACGCCGGTGCGTGACCGTCCCCTCGTAGAGCGCGCTGCGCAGCGGGCCGGCGGACCGGGCGCTCACAGGCGCGCCCCGAAACGCTCACAGATGGTGAGTGCGCTCCGGACCCCGTCCTCGTGGAACCCGTAGCCCCAGTACGCACCGCAGAACGACACCGACCCGGCGCTCAGGGCGCGCTGGTGCTGCTGCGCCGCCACGGCTGCCTGGTCGATCACGGGGTGGGCGTAGTCGAAGCGGGCCACGACCTTGTCGGGGTCGATCTCGTCGTCACGGTTGAGCGTGACCAGCACGGGACGGTCGGCGTCGAAGCCCTGGAGCCGGTTCAGGTAGTAGGTCAGGGTCGCCCGCTGCGCCGGACCGTCGGGGCGCACGTAGTTCCACGACGCCCAGGCCCGCTGGTTGACGGGCAGGAGGCCGGTGTCGGTGTGCAGCGTGGCCTGGTTGGGCTGGTAGCGGATGGAGCCGAGCACGGCCCGTTCCTGGTCGCTCGGATCGCCGAGCAGTTCCAGCGCCTGGTCGCTGTGGGTCGCGATCACGACGTGGTCGAAGGTCGCCGGTCCCTCCGGGAGGAGGAGCTCAATGCCGTCGGGCTGGCGCCGCACCTTCGAGACGCCGGCGCCGAGGTGCAGACGTCCGCGGTTGCGGAACGGCTCCAGGACCGTCTGGACGTACCGGGTCGATCCACCCGTGACCGTGCGCCACGCCGGTTGGTCACCGGGACCCAGGAGCCCGTGGCGGCTGAAGAACTCTGCGAAGGTCCGTGCCGGGATCTTCGTGAAGGTCGCGGGGTCGGCCGACCAGATCGCCGAGCCGAGCGGGATCAGGTACCAGTCGAGGAAGCCCTGCGACCACCGGTGGTCATCGAGGAGGTCGGCCAGCGTGCCCGACGGCGCGCCGGGGTCGGTGAGGAGACGGCGGGCCAGGCGGTTGAAACGGACGATGTCGGCCAACATGGCGAGGAAGGCCGGCCGGGCGGCGTTGCGCCGCTGGGCGAAGACGGTGGACAGGGACGTGCCCCGCCACTCCAGCCCGCACCGCAGGTCGGAGAGGCTGAAGCTCATGTCGCTCGGGTGCGTGGCCACCCCCAGGTCGGCCAGCAGGCGGGTGAACAGGGGGTAGGTCCGCTCGTTGTAGACGAGGAAGCCGGTGTCTGCGGCGACCGGGCCACCGGGGAGGTCGACGCTGACGGTGTGCGCGTGGCCGCCGGGGCGCCCCTCGGCCTCGAAGAGGTGGGCGTCGTGGCCCTGTTGGCGAAGCAGGTGGGCCGCGGTCATGCCGGCGATGCCGCTTCCGACGATGGCGATGCGCAATGGGACTCCGGGGGTTGAAGGATTTTGTTTAGCACTAAACTAGTCGCAGAGCGGCCACACCCGTGCGCGGCACGAAGGGACTCCATGGCGACCTACAGCACCGAGATCGACTCCCCGAGGGGGCAGAAGGACGCGTTCGAGTACCTGGCCACCTTCTCCAACGCCCTGGAGTGGGACCCCTCGGTGACCGAGGCCGAGGCCATGGGATCGGGTCCGGCCCAGGTGGGCTCGGTGTACCGCCTGGGCGTGCGTGTCGCCGGTCGGGTCGTGACGTTCGACTACACCGTGGTAGCCCTGGAGCGGCCGTCCCGCGTCGTGCTCGAGGCGCGCCACGGCCTGATGACGTCGAGGGACACCATCAGCGTGGACGCTGCCGGATCAGGCTCGCGCGTCCGCTACGACGCCGTGCTCGAGCCACGCGGTGTGCTGCGCCTGGCCGCGCCGTTGGTGGCGAAGTCGTTCGCCAAGATGGCCGACCGTGGTGCCGCCGGGCTGCGCCGCGCCCTGGCATGAGCCGGTCACGCCTTTCCGGGGTGGTGGACACGGCGCTCGAGGCGACCGTGGCCGGCAGCTTCAGCCGCGCCGGGTATGCCGTCCGCTCGAAAATGGAGCATTGGCGCCCACCGGGCAGTCTCGCCGGGCGGGTGGTGGTCGTGACGGGTGCCTCCTCGGGGATCGGCGGGGCCGTCGCCGACGAGTTGGCGCGGCTCCATGCCACCCTGTGGCTGGTCGGCCGGGACCGGGAGCGGACCGAGGCGGCGGCGCGCCGGGCCCATGACCTGGCGGAGGGCGCGACCGCCGAGCCGGTCGTGCTCGACATCGTCGACGCGGGCGCCGTGCGCGAGTTCGCCGAGCGCGTCGCCTCGGTGCACGACCACCTCGACGGGCTCGTGCACGCGGCCGGCGCCCTGTACCCGAAGTACCGGAGCGCCCCCGACGGCACCGAGCTCACCGTGGCCACCGGGCTGCTGGCCCCGTTCCGCCTGACCGAGCTGCTCGGACCGTTGCTGCGCCGCTCCGCCGACGCCAACATCGTGACCGTCTCGTCGGGGGGCATGTACACCGAGCGCTTCGATCTGGAGCACCTCGTGATGTCGCCGGCCTCCTATCGGGGCACCACGGCGTATGCCCGGGTCAAGCGGGCCCAGGTCGTGCTGTCGCACGAGTGGGCCCGCCGCTGGGGCGCCGACGGGGTCGCCAGCTACGCGGCGCACCCCGGCTGGGTGGACACCCCGGGGCTGGCCAGCGGCCTGCCCTCCTTCGCCAAGCTCGGACCGCTGCTGCGGACGCCGGCCGAGGGGGCCGACACGGTGGCCTGGCTGGCGGCCGGTGCGGCGCGCCGAGAGGATCCGGCCTACACCGAGGGCTTCTTCCACGACCGGCACCTGCGCGGAGAGCACCACCTGCCCTGGACGGCCCGCGGCGCCTCTGCGGCGGACGGCCCCCGTCTGTGGGAGTGGTGCGAGGCCCGCACGGGCACCAGCGCCCTGGCGTAGCCCCCGGCAGGCCCACGGTGTCGAGCAGAGGCAGGCGCAGGTCATCGCCTCCGCGATTGACCCCCGCAGGTGCATCGGCCAAGCTGCACCGAACCTGACGCCAGCGTCAACGTTCACGCACCGACCAGTCAATTGGGGGACACACATCCGTGTTGATGGACGAGCATCTGGCCCGTATGGCCGAGCAATTCGGCGACCGCACGGCCTTCGAGGTGGTCGACGTCGGGTCGCTGACCTTCGCCGAGTGGGACGGCGCGGCGAACGCCATGGCGCGCCGCTTGCTCGACGCCGGCCTCGAGCCCGGCGGGCGGGTGGGCATCCACCTCCGTCCCGAGCTCGCCCTGCGCTGGCTCGTGTCGTACTCGGCGGCCCACCGGGCCGGGGGAGTGGCGGTGCCGATGAACCCGCGCCTCGCCCCCGCCGAGGTGGCGCACGTGCTCGCCCACTCCGGAGCCACCGTGGTGGTGGCCGACGGCGACCTGCTCCAGAGCGACCTCCAGGCCGCCGACGGCCGCCTCGTCGCGCTGGTCGACGCCGGGACCGGGGACGCCGCGACCGCCGCCGGGGGCGCCGCGCCGCCGCTGCTCGGTTGGGCCGAGGTCACGGCCGGCGACCGCTCGCCGTTCCAGGCCCCGCGCCAGTCCGACGACCTGGCCGACATCCTCTACACGTCGGGCACGACCGGCCGGCCCAAGGGGGTGGCGGTGCGCCACTCGAACGGCTCCATGATCGGCGCGGTCGAGCCCAACTGGTCGGGCGACGGCTGGGTGCACGCCAGCCCGCTGTTCACCTTCGCCGGCATCGCGCTCGTCTACACGCCCATGAAGCTGGGCATGCAGGTGATCTACCAGCCTCGCTTCGAGGCCGAACGCTGGCTCCGCGTCGTCGAGGAGCAGCACCCCCGGGCGGTCTTCCTCGTGCCCGCCATGGCGCACCTGCTCATCGACCACCCGCGCTTCGCCGACGCCGACCTGTCCTCGGTGCAGATGTGCTCGGTCGGGAGCGCGCCCCTCGCCCCCTACGTCCTCGAGCGGCTGCAGGACAAGATGCCCGACGCCCTGGTGTCGAACAACTACGGCATGACCGAGGCCGGCTCGGCCTACTGCATCATGCCCAAGGGGGAGGCGGTCAAGCGGCCCGGCTCGGTCGGCCAGATCGCCCCGCCGGCCGTCGTGCGGATCGTGGACTCCGAAGGCCGCCCCCTGCCGCCCGACGAGGTGGGGGAGGTCCGCCTCCAGATGCCCGGCCGCCAGCGCGAGTACTTCGAGGACCCCGAGGCGACGGCAGAGATCTGGCGGGATGGGTGGCTGGTCACCGGCGACCTCGGCAAGCTCGATGCGGACGGCTACCTCTACATCGTGGGCCGTTCCAAGGACGTGATCATCCGCGGTGGGAACAACGTGCACGCCACCGACGTCGAGCACGTCCTCGTCCAGCACGACGCGATCAAGGAGGTCGCGGTCGTCGGCGCGCCGCACCCGGTCCTCGGGGAGGACGTGGTCGCCTTCGTCGTGCTCCAGCCCGGCGCCGAGGCGGATGCCGAGTCGCTGCGCGCCTTCGGGCTCCAGCAGCTGGCCGACTACAAAGTGCCCCGGCAGTTCATCTTCGTCGACGAGCTGCCCCGCAACGCCACCGGCAAGGTGGTCAAGCCCGAGCTGCGGGCCCGGCTCGACTCCATGCCGGCCTGACCCGCCGGCACGGGAGATCGACGCGTGGACCCGCTGCACGACCTCACGCTCGGCGACGTCGTGCGCGAGCACAGCCGCAGCCGTCCGCTGCGGACCGCCCTCGTGTGCGCCGCGTACCGCGGCACCTATCCCGAGCTCAATGCCCGCACGGACCGGCTGGCCAACGCCCTGCTCGCCGCCGGGCTCGGTGAGGGCGACACCGTCCTGTGGCTCGGGCAGAACTGCCACCGTCTGGTCGAGACCCTGGTGGCCTGCGCCAAGGTGGGTGGCGTGCTGGTGCCCGCCAACTGGCGCCAGAGCGCGGACGAGCTCGTCACCGTGCTCGACGACGTGGCGCCGGCGGTGGTGATCTGGCAGTCCGAGGAGATCGGAGCGCCGGTGCAGGAGGCCCGCGGGCGCTGGGGGGGCACGGCCCGCTGGCTCCTGCACGATGCCGACACCCACGCCGAGGCCCACACCGACACCGCCGACGAGGAGGCCTACGAGGCCTTTCTCTCCTCCGGGGCCCCGGGCGACCCTGGGCGTGCCGTGGACCCGGCCGCCCCGGTCATCGCGTTGTTCACCGCCGCCTTCGGGGGGCGGCCCAACGGCGCGCTGCTCTCGCACGACGCGGTCCTGTCCCAGGCGCTGACGGTGGCGCTGGTGCAGAACATCACCGAGGACACCGTGTACCTGAACTCCGGGCCCATGTTCCACATGGCGACGCTGATGACGACGTTCGCCGCGCTCGGAATGGGTGGCACCAACGTGATGACGCGCCGGGTCGACGCGGAGGAGCTCTGCCGGCTGGTCGAAGCCGAGCGGTGCAATTACGGCTTCTTCATGGGGCCGACATCCGCCGAGATCCTCGAGCTCAACAAGGACGGTCGCTACGACCTCTCTTCGCTGCGCACGTTCGGCGGCAACGCGGCCTGGAACGCCATGATCCAGGTGGACGACAGCCCCTGGGGCACCCACCCGGCCGGCTACGGCCAGACCGAGGCCACCGGCATGCTGACCTTCAACGCCCTGGGCATCGGCGCGACCGGTACCAGCGGCCGCCCTTCTCCATGGGTCCAGGTGCGCATCGTCGACCCCGAGGGCAACGACGTTCCGGCCGGCGAGACCGGGGAGATCGTGGCCCGAGGCCGGGTGCTGACCAGCGGCTACCACATGCGGCCCGAGCTCAACGCCGAGCGCACCCGCGGCGGGTGGTGGCACACCAGCGACCTCGGCCGTCGCGAGGCCGACGGGTCGATCTCCTTCGTGGCGCCGCTGACCCGGATCGTGAAGTCCGCCGCCGAGAACATCTACCCGGCCGAGGTCGAGAGCTGCCTGACCCGCCACCGCGGCGTCAAGGAGGCCGCCATCATCGGCGTGCCCGACCCCAAGTGGACCCAGCGCGTGGTGGCCGTCGTGGTGCGCGCCGAGGGCCCCGACGGAGAGGCGGTCACCGAGGAGGAGCTGATCGCGCACTGCCGTTCGCTCATCGCCTCCTACAAGAAGCCGTCCCGGGTCGAGTTCGTCGACGCACTGCCCCGCCAGGGATGGGCCGTCGACTACGACGCCCTGGACCAGCGCTTCGGGGGCGGGGGCTACCCGGGCATCGGCTCCTCCATCTGACCTTCTCAACCACCGGCTCTCGGCCACCGGCCACCGACGGCGCGAATGTGACGCGCGCATGAACTCTCTCCTCCGCACCCCTTCGCGCGCCGGGGGGCGTGACCGGGTCTCGTATACTGAGCAGATCATGACGCAGCAGAACATGCGCAACGCCTGGCTCGTTTTCGGCCAGGAGGGTGGGAACTCCCTCGGTCAGTCGCGCGTCGCCATGTCCGAGGTACAGATCTGTGGGATCCCCAAGCTGAGCAGCCCGGAGGTGGCCCCGACGCCGTAGAGAGGACTTTCAAAGAGTCCCGACGTCGAGGAGCCGCTTCCCACCAGGGGAGCGGCTCTCTTGCGTTCGGGGACGATCGAAGACGGTGGCGGGGAGTGAAGGAATGGAATCGACGATGCACGAAATCTCCAGTTGGAAAGCGAGTACCACGATGACGACGCTGTGCCGACGCTGCGGCTTCCACCCGGCCTCCCCTCGGATCGCGGGGTACTGCTCGTGGGACTGCCACGACGCAGACGACGAGGAGGAGGACGGCGAGGAGGACGGCGAGCAGGCCGCCTGAGAAGCGGCCGGCTCGGGCGCCGGCGGAGCCGCGCTCCCGCCTGACCGCCGATCAGGCCGGGATCTCGGCCGCCACCGGAAGGAGCGGTGCCGCAGCCGGCACTTCGTGCCTGAGCTCGGGCGCCGGGGAGAAGCGCCGCTTGCGCGCCAGCGCCGGCCGCTCGACCAGCCGCCACGACGCTTCGGCGGTCGCGAAGGTCGCGGCCAGCGCCAGTGGCACTCCGGGGAGGCCCATGCCGGCGAGCCAGGTCAGCCATATGTAGTGCCAGAGGTAGAGGCCGTAGGAGCGGCGGCCCACGTAGGTCGTGACCGGTGAGCCCACCACCCCCGGGCGCGCGTCCTTGTGGTCGCCGAGGAAGACCACCACGAGGAGGCCGGCGGCGACGGACACGGCCACCCAGGTCAGGATGAAGACCGGGCTGTGGACGCGGTGGGCGAAGACCCAGGAGCCCCAGGCCAGGACGAGGAGGGCGCCGGCGACCGTCGGTCGCCGCCCGGGCCCGGTCACCGCGCCGAGCCACGAGGCCCGCTGTGACCAGGCCACCGCGAGCGCGGCACCGACGAGGAAGGCCCCGGCCCGGGTGTCGGTGCTCATGTCGAGGGTGAGCGACACGCCGTGACCGTCGCGCAACGCGACGTCGAGGAACGAGGCCGTGGCGGCCAGTGCGGCGGCCCAGCCCACGACAGCCCGGCGGCGATGGGCCAGGAGCAGGACGACCGCTGGTGACCAGAGGAGGTAGAACTGCTCCTCCACGGCGAGTGACCACAGGTGCCCGAGCGGCACGTAACCCGAGAACCAGCTGGCGATCTCGGCCCAGTTCGTGACGTACAAGAGGGCGGCGCCCACGCCCTCGAGCGCGGCCCATGGCGAGGTGCCCGTCCCGGTCCCCCCTCCGGGCACCGTCGTGGTCCACGGCGCGTGGCCTCGTGTGGCGAGGACGACGACGAGCCAGCCGGCCAGGAGGAAGCCCAGCGCCGGCAGGAGGCGCAGCGCCCGGCGCGCGAAGAAGTTCCGGAGCGACACCCGGCCCGTCCTCGACCGCTCCTCGAGCAGGAGCGCGGTGATGAGGAACCCGCTCAGCGAGAAGAAGACGAACATGGAGACCTGGCCGATCGCGAACGGCAGGGTCAACGCATGGGAGAAGAACACCACCGTCCATGCGATGCCGCGGATCCCGTCGAGCGCCGGTCGATGGCCCAACCGTCGCGATTCGGTCTGGAGGGGCACCCCATCTGGTTACCCACCCAAACTTGGAGTGCCCTTGCATTGGCATTGGATTCTCTTGAGCGTGACATTGGATTCACATGAGAATCGACCGGCGCGCCGGCACCAACCCCTGTGCGCTGGGACCCGGCTGAGGATTCAGGCGGCCGTCGTGATTCAGGCACCGTCGGCAAAGCGCACGCGGGCCAGCTGCATCGACTGCGCCACCACGTGACCCCGGCTGTCCCACAGGACGCAGGTCTCGTCGACCATGCCGCCGGCCACCAGGCCGGCCGTCATGCGGATCCCCAGCCAACCGGGAGCCGGGCGCGCCCGGACGTAGGAGGACATCTGGAGCGTCGGAACCCAGCCGGTCGAGCCGATGCGGAAGGTGGCCGGCGGAATGGCGTCGACCGTCATGAGGAGCGAGAGCGGATCCGGCTCGCGCCCGTCGGCGAACCGGGTCCAGCCGCGCAGCTCGGCATGGGCGTCCGCGGGTGGGTGCGGGTCGGCGAGGGGCAGCGTGGCCGGGTCCAGCCGGAGGTCGAGCACCTCCATGATCCCGACGTGCACACCACCCGGCATCTTCGGCGGTAGCCGGACGCACTGGTCGGGGTCCGGCGAGCGCAGCGGCCCGATGGCGTCGTAGCGGACGATCCCCTCGGCGGGGAGCTCCGCGAGCACGAACACGGCATCGACCAGGTCGGTGCCACCCTGGACGAGCACGGCGCGCACGTGCGCCGCGGAGCGTCCGCGACGCAGCAACGTCGCGTGGACGGTCGCAGGCCCGAGGTCGGGCGGCCGCACGTAGGTGATGGAGGAGGACACCACCTCCCAGTCCGGGTGGTCGTCACCGCGGCCGACGATGCCGGCTGCCCGGCCCAGCAGCGCGAGGAGGTAGCCGCCGTTCGGCTTGTCGCCGACGGTCCACAGCTCGTGGACATCGGTCGCGAAGAGGCCCGGCGAGCCGGTGCACCGGACCGCGGTCGCGGCGTCGAAGGAGAGATCGTCGGGCTCTCGCATGCACGAGCACCCTACCGGCGGCGATGATGTCGTATGACGTTCGACATGGAGGCCACGTTCGGCGACGACTACCTCTACTTCTACGAGGAGTCGATCGACGACGAGCACTCGGACGCCGATACCGCGGAGATCCTCGGGCTGCTCGACCTGCCAACGGGGTCACGCATCCTCGATGCGCCCTGCGGTCACGGCCGGATCGCGCGCCGCCTGGCCGCGGCGGGCCTGCACGTGACGGGCGTCGATCTCACGCCCGCCTATCTGGACCAGGCCCGAGCCGATCCGAAATTACGCCCCGAAGCGGTCACCTATGTGGAAGGTGACGTGCGCAGCCTCCCGGTGGACGGGCCCTTCGACGCGGTCGTGTGCTGGCTGAACTCGTTCGGCTACTACGACGACCACGACTGCCACCGGGTCCTGGGGGAGTTCCACCGCGTCCTGCGCCCGGGCGGCAAGGTGGCGATCGACACCATGCACCACGACGGCGGCGTCCGGCACTTCACCCCGGCGCCCGACGCCGTGGTCGTACGGCGCGGCGACCACACCATGGTGGAGGTCTCCACGTTCGATCCGTTGCGGGGCCGCATGATCGTCGAGCGGACCGTCCACCGGGACGGGGTGGTCCGGCACGCGTCGTACTTCGTCCGGCTGCCGACCCCGCCCGAATGGGTCGTGTGGCTCGAGGCCGCCGGCTTCCGGAACGTCGAGTTCCGGGCCGGCGGTGGCGGGCAGCTGGAACTCGACAGTTGGGAGATGGTGGTGGTCGCCACCGCCTGAGAGATCAGCTCCGGCGAGAGCCGGGGCGGCCTCCGGGAGGATCCACGACAGCGGCGACCCCTCGGCGTACTGTGCTCAACCCGGGGTTGGGGAACGTCGACAAGAGGAGTAGGCATGCGCCGAATCGGCATCTTCACCGCACTGATCGTCTGCGCGCTGTGGGGTGCGTTCGTCGCCGCGCCGGCCGCCGTCGGGGCATCGTCCCCCATCACGGTCCCGGCCACCGTCAGCGCTTCGAACTGGACGATCGGGAGCACGCCCACGGTCACCGACGGCATCCTGAACGGCGTCTCCTGCGTGAACGCGACCTTCTGCGTCAGCGTCGGGCAGCAGGGGACAGGACCCACACCGCTGCTCGAGGAGTGGAACGGCTCGTCCTGGACGGTGATGGCGGCTCCCACGGTGTCGGGACCGAGCGCGCTGTTCGCGGTCAGCTGCACCTCCACGACGCAGTGTGTCGCAGTGGGTGGCGTCGGCGACAACGCGTTGGCCGAACAATGGAACGGCTCTGCATGGAAGATCGTCTCGAGTCCTCCCGTGGCCGGTGCCGACAGCAGCGAGCTGGCGGGAGTCTCGTGCACGAGCGCCACGGCGTGTGTTGCCGTGGGTCAAGCCTTCTTCGGCGGCGGGGTGTACGCACCCGTGGCCATGAGGTGGGACGGGACGACCTGGTCCCTGCAGACGACACCCGCACTGTCCGGGAGCGGCGGGTTCCTCAACGCCGTGTCGTGCACTTCGGCCACCATGTGCATGGCTGTGGGCACTTTGGACAGTGCCAGCTTGACGGAGCAGTGGAACGGCACGGCGTGGACCGTCGTGCCCAGCGCGAGCCCAGCCGGCCAGAGCAGCGTGTACCTCAACGGCGTGTCGTGCATCGGGCCTTCGTGGTGCATGGCCGCCGGAGAAGGCTATGCCGGCACCTATCAGACCCTGACACAGGTGTGGAACGGCACGGCGTGGACCGTCGTGCCGAGCCCGAATGCAGGCTCGGCCAGCAACCACCTTTCCGGCATCGACTGCTTCAGCCAGACGTCGTGCTCGGCGGTCGGCAACTCGTCGCCCAGCTCGGGTGACCTCGCCGAGTCCTTGACGTGGAACGGTCGTGCCTGGGTGGTCGCCACCACGCCGAGCCAACCGGGAGCGTCGGACACCGACACCCAGTCCGTGTCCTGCGTCACCAACTGGCAGTGCGTGGCCGTGGGTATCGCCAGCACGGGCACCGGACCCAATCCCTTCGTGATGTCCGCCCCCATCGCCCGCACCGGCTACCGCTTCGTGGCCTCCGACGGTGGGGTTTTCAACTACGGGACCGGGGCGCCCTTCCTCGGCTCCATGGGGGGCCAGCCGCTCAACAAGCCCATCGTCGGCATGGCGGTGATGCCCGCCGGTGACGGCTACTACCTGGTCGCGTCGGACGGAGGCATCTTCAACTACGGCTCGGCCCAGTTCTACGGCTCGACCGGCTCCCTCCACCTCAACGCGCCCATCGTGGGCATGGCGGTGACGGCGGACGGGGCCGGCTACTGGCTGGTCGC
>PMPX01000283.1 GCA_003169235.1 Acidimicrobiaceae bacterium
CCGACGGGGGCATCTTCACCTACCCGGCCAACGGCGGGCCCCCCTTCTACGGATCGACGGGCTCCATCAAGCTCAACAAGCCCATCGTCGCCATGACCGCGGTCGCCGGCGGCTACTACCTGAGCGGTTCGGACGGCGGGGTCTTCACCTACCCGACCTCGAACGGCCCCACCTTCTACGGATCCACGGGGTCCATCGTGCTCAACGCCCCGATCGTGGGGATCGCCGGGTAGTCCACCAGGGCGATCAGCTCCGGCGAGAGCCGGGCCGGCCGCCGGGAGGATCCGGGGCGGTGCGGGGCGGCGGGCCCCCCGGGGGGGGCGTCCCGAAAGGGTCCGTGCCGGCCGGTGCCCCGGTGCCGGACCACCCTGTTCGCGGGCCTGGCCTCCGTCCTACATAGGATCAGGGCATGAGTGGAGGCATCACGGCATGGGGCACCTACCTGCCCTACTGGCGACTGCAGCGTTCGGCCATCGCCTCGACGCTGGGGGGCGGCGGAGGCCGGGGCACCCGCGCCGTCGCCTCCTACGACGAGGACACCACCACCCTGGGGGTGGAGGCCGCCCGCCACGCCCTGGCCGCCGGCCCCGGGTCGGGGGCGGTCCAGGACCTGTTCCTGTCCACCCCGGACCCGGGCTACCTCGACAAGACCAGCGCGACGACGGTGCACGCCGCGCTCGGCCTGGGGCGTGCCAGCGGGGCCTACGACTTCACCGGTGCCTCACGCTCGGCGATCGCCACCCTGCTCCAGGCGCTGGCCTCCGCCGGCGGTGGTCGCACGACGCTGGCCGTGCTGTCGGACCTGCGGACCGGGCTGGCCGGCTCGGCCGAGGAGCGTGACAGCGGTGACGGCGCGGCCGCCTTCGCCTGCGGGCCGGAGGGCGCCGTCGCCGAGCTGGTGGGCCGCGGTGCCGCCAGCGACGAGTTCCTGGACCGTTGGCGGGTGCCGGGCGAGGCGGACAGCCACGTGTGGGAGGAGCGCTTCGGCGAGGAGCTCTATGTGCCTCTCGCCCGCGAGGCCTTCGCCGCGTCGCTGAAGGACGCCGGGCTGGCCGAAGGCGACGTCGACCACGCCATCGTCACCGGGCTGCACGTCCGGGCGGTCAAGGCCACCGCATCGGGCCTCGGCGTGCGCGACGGGGTGCTCGCGCCGGACCTGATCGGCGCGGTCGGCAACCTGGGTGCGGCACACGCCGGCGTGGCGCTGTGCGACGTGCTCGAGCGCGCGGAGCCGGGGCAGGTGATCGCCGTGCTCTCGCTGGCCGATGGTGCCGACAGCCTCATCCTGCGCACCACCGACGCGTTGGTGGGCGCGCAGCGGGCCCGGGCCGAGGCGGGGGTGCCGACGGTCGCCGAGCAGGTGGCGGCGGGGCGGGACGACCTCACGTACCCGACCTTCCTCACCTGGCGGGGGCAGCTGCGGCGTGAGCCGCCGCGCCGCCCCGACCCCGAGCGGCCCGGCGCGCCGACCGTGCACCGCTCCGAGGAGTGGAAGTACGGCTTCGTCGCCAGTCGCTGCCTCGTGTGCGGCTTCCGCCACATGCCCCCGACGAGGGCCTGCCTCGCCTGTCACGCCATCGACCAGATGGCCCCCGAGCGCCTCGCCGACGTGCCCGGCACCGTGGCCACCTTCACCATCGACCACCTGGCGTACTCCATGTCGCCGCCGGTCGTGGGCGTCATCGTGGACTTCGACGGCGGCGGTCGCTACCGCTGCGAAATGACCGACGTGCGTGCGTCCGAGCTGTCCATGGGGGACCGGGTCGCCATGACGTTCCGGCGCGTGTGGACGGCCCAGGGCGTGCACAATTACTTCTGGAAGGCCCGCCCCGCCACCGACCAGGTCGCGCCGTCCGGCGCGGAGGGCGACGGCGCCGGCGAACCGAAGCGAGGAGAGTAGGAGCGATGGCGAGCAGCGGCATCAAGGACCAGGTGGCCATCATCGGCATGGGCTGCACACGGTTCGGCGAGCGATGGGACATGGGCGTCGACGACCTCCTGACCGACGCGGCGACCGACGCGGCGGCGTCGGCGGGGATGTCGATCCACGACATTGATGCATTCTGGCTCGGCACCATGACCTCGGGCGTGTGCGGCGTGACCCTGTCGCGCCCCCTGAAGCTGGACTACAAGCCGGTGACCCGGGTGGAGAACTACTGCGCCACCGGCTCCGAGGCCTTCCGCAACGCGTGCTACGCCGTCGCCTCGGGCGCCTACGACACCGCCATGGCCATCGGCGTCGAGAAGCTCAAGGACACCGGGTTCTCGGGCCTGACGGGGATCCGACCCGTGGGCGACGGCACGGACCCGGGACTGTCGTCACCCGCCGCCTTCTCCTTCCTCTCCCCGTCCTACGCCCACAGGTACGGCGTCGACCGGGACCAGCTGAAGGAGGTCATGGGCCGCATCGCGTTCAAGAACCACCAGAACGGGGCGCGCAACCCGCGGGCGCAGTTCCAAAAGGAGGTCTCCCTCGAGACCATCGCCAAGGCCCCGCTGGTGGCCGGCGATCTCGGCGTCTTCGACTGCTCCGGGGTGAGCGACGGCTCGGCCGCGGCCATCATCTGCCGGGCGGCCGACGCGCACCGCTACTGCGAGAACCCGCTGTACGTCAAGGCGCTGTCCTTCGTGGCGGGGCCCGCCGCCGGTCCGATCGACCCGGACTACGACTACACGACCTTCGAGGAGGTCGTGCGCTCGGCGGCCGACGCCTACGCACAGGCGGGGATCACCGAGCCCCGGGCCCAGCTCGCCATGGCCGAGGTGCACGACTGCTTCACGCCGACCGAGCTCGTCCTCATGGAGGACCTGGGTTTCGCGGAGCGGGGCACCGCCTGGAAGGAGGTGCTGGAGGGCACCTTCGACCGTGACGGGGACCTGCCGGTCAACCCCGACGGAGGCCTCAAGTCCTTCGGGCACCCGATCGGCGCCTCGGGCCTGCGCATGCTCTTCGAGTGCTGGCTCCAGCTCCGCGGCGAGGCGCCGGCCGACCGGCAGATCAACACGGTCGGCCCCGGGCGGACGCTGGGGCTCACGCACAACCTCGGCGGAGCACCCGGAGAGGGCGTCAGCTTCGTGGGCATCGTCGGGACCGAGCTCGGCTGATGAGCGACTCGGAGGTCCCCGGCACAGACCTGCTCGCCGAGAGCGAGGACCAGTCGGCGCTGCGCCAGCTCGCCCGCGACGTGGCGACCCGCGAGGTGGCGCCGCGGGCGCACCAGGGCGACGAGGAGGGCGCGGTGCCCCCCGAGGTGCGCAAGGCGCTGGCCGCGGCCGACCTGCTGCGCATCACGGTGGGGGAGCGCTTCGGTGGCATGGGCCTGGGCGACGTGGAGGCCTCCATCGTCCTGGAGGAGATCGCGCGGGCCGACGTGTCGTCGGCCATCTGCTGCCAGCTCACGTTCAACGGGCCGCCCCGGGGGATCGAGCATCTCGGCCCCGAGGCCATGAAGGAGCGGTGGCTGCCGGCGGTGGCCGACGGCGAGGCGATCATCAGCATCGGGATCACCGAGCCCGATGCCGGCTCGGCCGTGCAGAACATGCGGGCCGCCCTCGTCGAGGACGGGCCGGGCCGCTGGCGCCTCAACGCCTACAAGAACTACTCCACGCTCGGCGACGTGGCCCAGGGCGTGCTGGTCTGGTGCCGCTGGCCCGGTGGCGAGGGGGCCAAGGGCATCGGCGCGGTGATCGTGCCCACCGACCGCGAGGGCGTGTCGGTCACGGGACGGCACAAGGGCATGGGGATCCACGCCGCCACCGAGGCCGAGCTGGCCTTCGACGGCGTGGAGATCACGGCCGACGACGTGCTGCTCGCGGGGGACCCGGGCAGCACCGCGGCGTTCAAGGTGCTGCTCTCGCACCTCAACCACGAGCGCTGCGGCAACGCGTCCATGTGCATCGGCGCCGCCCAGGGCGCGCTCGAGCACGCGGTGCGCTACATGAACGAGCGGGTCATCGGTGGCCGCCCCCTGGCCGAGTTGCAGGGCCTGCAGTGGAAGCTGGCCGACATGGCGGTGCAGCTCGAGGGGGCGCGCCTGCTGCTGGCCCGGGCCGTGCGCCTCGCCGGTCCGGGCGGGACGCCGCCACCGCTCGAGACCGCCCTGGCCAAGACGGCGGCCAACCTGGCCGCCAAGTTCGTGTGCGACGAGGCGATGCAGATCCACGGCGGCTACGGCTACTCGCGCGAGTACCCGCTCGAGCGGGCCTACCGCGACATCCGCGGCCTGTGCTTCGGGGCGGGGACCGTGGAGGCCCAGCGCAACTTCATCGGCCTGCGGGTCGCGGCCGGCGGCCGGACGGGCTCGCCGGGCTGGAGGGGCCCGCTCGGGTAGGTGAAGGCGGGCACGACGGCATCTCGCTGCCTAGGGTGGTCCACGTGGAGGCGGGAGGGTTCGACTACATCTCGGTGAATGCCGAGGCGTGGGACAACCGGCACGACGATCAGCTCGCGGCGGCGCGGCGAGGATGGTCCGCCACCGAGGCGACATGGGGGATCTTCGCCGTGCCCGAACGCACGGTCCGCCTCCTCCCGGACGACCTCGACGGCAAGGCGGTGCTCGAGCTCGGGTGCGGCACCGCCTACGTCTCGGCGTGGCTGGCTCGCCGTGGGGCGGCGCCGGTCGGGGTCGACCCATCCGCAGGGCAGCTCGGGATCGCCAGGCAGTTCCAGGACGAGTTCGGTCTGGCCTTTCCCTTGGTGAGGGCGTCCGGCGAGCACGTCCCCTTCGCCGACGCGACGTTCGACCTCGTGATCAGCGAGTACGGGGCGGCAATCTGGGCCGACCCGCACCGGTGGATCCCCGAGGCCTCCCGGGTGCTGCGGCCCGGGGGTGCATTGATCTTCCTGGGGAACAGCACCCTCCTGATGCTGTGTGTGCCTGACGAGGACGGGCAGCCCGCGACGGCGCAGCTGCTCCGTCCGCAATTCGGCATGCACCGCTTCGAGTGGCCCGACGACCCCACCATTGAGTTCCACCTGAGCCACGGCGACTGGATCCGTCTGCTGCGGGCGAACGGCTTCGAGATCCACGACCTGATCGAGATCCGGCCATCACCGGGCGCGACGACGAGGTTTGCCTTCGTCGACGGCGGGTGGGCGGATCGGTGGCCCTGTGAAGAGGTGTGGCGCGCCCGAAGGGCGGACTGAGGCGCACCCACCGACCGTGCCGGTGTGCCGAGCATGGAGCGCGGCGACGTGCCTACTATGACGCCGGCGTCAGGCTGGGCACGGGGGAATTGCTATGGGGAGATTCAGATCGGGGGGTTGGTGGCTGGCAGCCGCGCTGACGTTCGGCGCGCTGTTGGCCGCGCCCATTGCGGCTCCGCCGGCATCCGCGGCGCCCTCGGCGTCCACACCGGGGAGCTCCGTTCCGACGGTGCACGGCGGCGTGAAGGGTCAGTCCGGCTACCTCGTCTACTGGGACCAGAACGAGGAGGTGGACTTCCTCTCCATGCCGACGGGCCTGCAGGGTCAGCTGCTCCCGGCCTGGGACCTGAACGGGCAGGTCTGCGTGCTGCCCGACGGCCGCTTCGTCGGGGGCTACGACCCAACCCTCCCGAGCCAGCACAACCTCGGTGGGCTCAAGCCGTACAAGCAGCCGGCCGACGGTGAAGAGCTCGACGAGCCCAACGGCTCGTTCAGCGGCCAGACCCTCTACGTGCCCGGACCGTACAGAATGCACGGCCAATCGATCGGAAGCGACTCACCGCCTTCCTCGAATGGGGTCTTCAACAACAACCAGACGTACACCGGGTGCGCAATCGACAGCCATCAGAACATCTTCGGCAACGACATAGCGACCGCCCAGGGCTCGTTCCCAGCGCCCAGCAGCGGGCGGCTCGTCGAGTGGTTCGCGCCGAACTACACGACCGAATGCATTTTGTACGGACCCACCGCCGGTGGGTACGGGCCGCACCACACGGACGGCACCGGCGGCCTGGCCCAGCCGGGCACGATGGCCCTCGCCCCCAGCGGCGACCTGCTGGTGCCGAACGTGGGCACCTCCAGCGTGCTGCGCTTCGTCCACGCGTCGTTCCCCACGAGCGCGGCGCAGTGTCCGGGAGGGGTGTACCCGCGCAGCAAGATCCAGGTGTCGACCTTCTACAAGGTCTCCTTCCCCGCGGGCATCGCCAAGGACCCCACCTGCGGCTGCTATGCCATCAGCAGCTACATCGGAGATCCGTCCATCGTGTGGGTCACCGCCAGCGGGCAGCCCGAGCCGGGACGGGGCTCCGTGCCCGGCACGACCGTGGCGGACCTCGGGAAGAGCCCGGATCAGTACAACCCCTTCGGCATGGCTTTTGCACCCGACGGCACGCTGTACTTCGTCGACATCCACATCGCGTGCAGTGGTCCCCTGACGGGATGCGGACCCGCCAATTACGGGGGCCGAGTGATGCGCGTGACCTTCACCAACGGCCAACCGTCCACGCCGGCGGTCGTGGCGAGCGGCTTCGACTTCCCGACCAGCGTGACGGTGTGCGTCCCCGCTGACACGCGCTGTCCGTATCCGTCGGGCAAGATCAAGGCACCGCTGTCGGGCCCCGCCGAGAACCCGGCGCCCGCCAAGGGGCCGACGTCCGACAAGCCCGCGGTCGCCGGCTTCGGCTGAGTCGGTTGTCGGGGGGGAGGCTGTTGCGGCGGGCGCGGGGCGGGCGCGGTGCCCGGTGGATGCTCGGGACCGTCGCTCTCGGCGCAGTCGCGTTGGCCGGATGCGGGCGTTTCTCGTCGTCGACCAGCGGCACGCCATCCGCGTCGGCGACCACCCCCACCCCGGTCAGCTCCTGGGACTGGCCCAGCTACGGACACGACGCCCAGCACACCTTCCACGGTCGGACGACCCTGACCGAGTCCTCGGTCCGGACAATGCGTCAGGCGTGGTTCCTCCCGACCGGCGACGCCGTGACGGCGACCCCCACCGTGGTCGACGGCACCGTGTACGTGGGCTCATGGGACGATTTCTTCTATGCCGTGAACCTGCAGACGGGGAAGCTGCGCTGGAAGGTCAGGCTCGCCTCGCAGAACGCAATCACGCCCTATCCGGGCCAGCAGCCCCGTGACGCGACGTCCGACGGCGGGCTGGTCACCTCCTCGGCCTGGTTCGAGCCCGGAGCGGGGAGCCGGCCCGCCCTGGTCATCTTCGGCGGCGGTTACACGCTCTACGCGCTGAACGCCGCCACCGGCGCGCCGGAATGGTCCTGGGACGAGGTGCAGGACCTGTGGGGTAACCCGGGCCTCAACTCCGGCGGCGGCCTGTGGGATCCGCCGTCGTTCGATGCCCAGGGCGACCTCTACATCGGAATCGCGAACCCCGGCCCGATCGGCCAGAGCGGCTGGCCCAGCGGCTATCCATGGGGGACGAGCCGGCCGGGCCCGAACCTGTACACCGACTCGGTCGTCAAGCTCAGTCCCCGCGGCAAGCTGCTGTGGTACTACCAGCTCACCCCGCACGACCTGTTCGACTGGGACCTGCAGAACTCGCCGGTGATCACCACCGCCAACGGACAGCCGGTGGTGATCGACGGTGGCAAGGCCGGCATCTTGATCGAGCTGAACGCGCAGACCGGCAAGCTGCTGTGGAAACTCCCGGTCGGCGTGCACACCGGACCAAGCAACGCCGGGCTGATCACCGAAAACGCCACGCCCACCTCGACCATCCCGCTGCCGGCCACGTTCAGCCTCGAGCCCGGCGTGTTCGGCGGCATCGAGTCTCAGCTGGCGACCGACGGGTCCACGACGTTCGCTGCCGTGAACAACCTGGCCGTGCCGCTCTCGGTGAAGGGCCTGACGGAGAGCTCGAAGGCGTTCGAGGCTTCTATCCCCAAGGCAACAGGCGAGATGGTCGCGGTCAACCAGGACACCGGGAAGATCGAATGGGACGACAAGCTTCCCTCCTCCCCTTACGGCGCCGCCGCGGTCACCAACAATGTCGTCTTCACCACCACCTACAGCGGTCACCTGTACGCGTTCAACGCCACCACCGGCGCGATCTTGCTGAACACACCGCTGTCCGCCGGCTCCAACGCTCCCGTCACCATCGACGGCGACTACGTCATCGCCGGGGCCGCCGTGCCGCTATCGGGCCAGTCACTGATCATCGCCTACAAACTCGGAGCCAAGGCCAAGCTCCCCGGCACCGTGCACTGATCACCTTGTGCACAGCAGCAAGCCCCTCTCAAGCGCGGGGTGAAAGGTCGATCCGGTCGACCGACTCGCCCCTCCCGACGAGGACCGTGGCCACCAGCTGCGGCGGGAACAGGCCATGCTCGACAACCCCGGGCGTCGATGCCAGCCGG
>PMPX01000011.1 GCA_003169235.1 Acidimicrobiaceae bacterium
GGGAGGATTTGAACCTCCGACCCTCGGGTTATGAGACCCATTCATTTCGTCCGACGGGATCGAGTGGACTGCTCCGGTTTGACTGATTTGTGGCTCTACCTGGGGCAATAGGACGCTATCCACGCCGACCAGGGAAGTGGCTTCCGACGCGGAAAAGCGAATCCGTGGGATTTCTGTGGGATCCCACAGACCTTCGGGCAATCTGGATCACTCTTTTCGAGGGCTCTGTTCACGTCAGTTCCTGGCTCGGAACCCCCTGCCGCCGCGTGGGATAGCGACGCGCTGCTCCAAGCGTGCGGCTCAAGGAACCTCGACCTCGGTGACAACGTCCGAAAGGGCGGTGCCGTTGGCCGCGTGAAGGGTAAAGGTCACCGTGTACGTCCCTGCCGGCGTGGTCGCCGGGACGTGGAGATGGATCGGCTCCGCGGACTTGGATTCGCTCTTGACCGTGAGCGTTCCGGCAGCCGGTTCCAAGGCGATGCTGGAGCGGGTTTCCGACCTCGCACTCCAGCTGATGTGCTGGGAAACCGTGGACAGGCTCTGGACGCCGAGCGAGATGGTCGCGCTCGATCCGGGGTCCACGACACTCTCACCATTGCTGTTGGACACGTACCCGAGCGCGGGGAGCAACCCCTCGGTGCTCGACGGTGGCGCATCGTTGGCTGCAGCGCCCCACGTGGTGCTGGGCCAGGTGGCGAGCGTCCAGTCCAATGTCCCGCCTTTGGTGAAGACGGTGGAACTGAGGTAGGTCCGCGTCCAGCTCGTCCCGTTGACGGTCAGGCTCTGTACGTACGGTGCGTTGTCAGCAGCGTCGGGGGCGTTCTCGGTTATGGTCCCGCCATCACCCAGGTGGAAGACGATGTCCGTGAAGAGCGGGCTCCCGAGCACGACCTCGGACGACCCGGGATTCTCCGGGTACGCGCCGAGAGCGGACCAGACGTACCACGAGCTCGTCTCTCCGAGGTCGTCGTTCCCGGCCAGACCGGTGGGGCTGTCGGCGTAGTCCTCGTCCTGGATCTCCCGGACGACCTCTTGGGTCTTGAAGGGAACGCCGACGTAGTCGTATTCCCAGGGGACGCCGAACGACGGCTCGTTGCCCATCTGGACCTGGTTGGTACCGTTGGCCACGACGCTCGAGGTCAGACCGTTGAGGAGCGCGATCCAGGCCTGGTCTCCACCTTCGGCGTCGACGAGGCCCTTGACGTCGAAGGGGATCATGGTCGTCGACACGAAGGAGTCGGTCTCGGTGAAGCCATTGAAAGGGTTGGGGCCGAACCCCGGCTCGGGACCGAACCCCGGCTTGAATGCACCGTTGAGAAGCTTCGGTTGCATGAACCCGCTGGCAGGATCGAAGACGTTCTGCCAATTCTGGGCGCGGGTCGCGAATTTCTTGGCAACGTCATTGTCTCCCAACTCGCTGGCCAGCTCGGCGACGGAGTTGTCGTCGACGTTGTACTGCTCCTGCGTCGACACCTGAGCGTTGGCATCACAACACGCGTACGTCCCGTTTATCGGGAGATATCCATCGCGCTCGTAGTAACTGAGGCCAGGACGGAAGTCGCTCGAAACGTCAGCTTGTCTCTCCATGTCCGCCAGCGCCTGATGAAGGTTGAAATTTCGGGCCCCGAATGCGTACGCGTCAGCGATGATGTCGTCTGCCGGGTCTCCCACCATCGCATAGCCCTCAGAATCGTCCTGCGACCACTTGGGGAGGTGGCCGGTCTGTGTGTCGTCGTTCAGCATGGACGTGATCATGTCGTCCATCCTGTTCGGCACCAGGAGCGACAGGAGTTGAATCTCACTCCGGGAGATATCCCATTCCGAGAAGTTCGAATATTCCGTCTTCTGGTCCGGATCGACTTTCTGGACCTTTCCGTCATATCCCATGTACTCACCGTTCACGTCATTGAACACGTTGGGCTGGAGCAACGAGTGGTAGAGGGCGGTATAGAAGGTCGCTTGTTGGGCTTTGGTGCCACCGGCAATTTGAACTCTTCCCAGAAGGGAACTCCACGTCCGGTGGGCGGCATTCCTGACTGACTGGAAGTTCCAGCCAGGGTTCTCGACGCGCCGGTTGAGCACGGCGTCGGCTGTGCTCACGTAGGAAATACCGACCTTGGCCTCCACCACAGGATCCGTTGCGGTATCAAAGGTCACGTCCCCGCCCTTGCCGCTGGTGCTCCAACTCCCTGAGGAGGTGAACGACCGGTTGAAGACCATGTCGAAGTACATCCTGTAGGCGCTGGTCGTTACCGAACCGTCGACCTCGGTACCGCTGACAACGTGGAAGTTGCTCGCCGTCGCGGTGTTCGCGCTGTCCGACACCTTGAAGAGGAGCGTGCCGTTTCTTGAAACGCTGGGAAAGGTGAAGATGGCCATGCCCGACCGGGTGGTGGTGGTGAGCTGCGTTCTCACCCCACCAGCCACGAGGCTGTAGTAGCCGGGTGAAGCGGCTTCGTCTTCGTGGTGGAGGGGCTCGATGGCGCTGGTGGGATCCGCCGGCACGGTTCCCACCACCGGGAGGATGGGGACATCGCCTTCAGTCGGGCCACCGGTACCAGAAAGGTGGGTCAAGCTGTAACCGATGATCGACGTGTCGTCGTAGCCGTATCCGCCCGTATTCACCCTGGTCGGGGTGTCGGGGCTCCATTGGACCATCCCGAACGGCACGTCTGCTCCGGGGAAGGTGTTGCCGCTGGTTTGGGCTCCCACAAAAGGATTGGGCGTCCACCCCGGAACACTGGCGGTGCCGACGAACGGATTGACCAACGATGCGGGGGCGGTCACGTAGTGCACCGCCGCACCGGCTTGGCCGGAGTTCGCAACCAGACCCACCGCGGCAATCGTGCCCGCCAGCATCGCCGTCACGACCGCCAATGCCACGGCGAGTACCAGGCGACTCCATCTGGTTGGCGTTCGGACGCTCCGCCTCACGTTGCCCCTCCGTTCCGCGTACGATTCCGCCTAAAGAGACTGTAATGCGCGCTTCTGCCGGTGACCGGCAGGAGCAGCGGGGCGCGTTGTCGGGAGGAAAGGGGTCCAGCGCCATGCGCTACGGACGCGAGGTCGGCTCCGTGATCGTGGCGAGCCTGATCTCGGCCGCGACATTGCTGGGCGGTACGTCATCGACCGAGGCGGCGACCGCTTCCTCACCGAGCGCCCCCACGTCGCTGCAGGCCGCCGCCGGCAACGGCAACGCGGCCGTCTCTTGGAAGGCCCCGGCGTCGAGCGGCAGCGGGGGGGTCGACCGGTACCGAGTGACCTCTCGGCCAGGGAGCCGCCACTGCACCACGACGGGTCAGACCACCTGCACCGTCCGCGGTCTCGCCAACGGAGCTCGGTACACCTTCACGGTCGCCGCCCAGGTTGCCGCGGACTGGAGCGAGCCTTCTTCACCCAGTCCGGCAATCGTTCCCGGCGTGCCTGTCGACGGCCACCTGCTCTACCCGGGAGCTGACCTTGCCGGCGCCGACCTTCGCGGTGCGGACCTCAAGCACGTCGACATTGAGGGCGCTGACCTGAACGGGGCCAACTTGTCCGGAGCGAACCTGGCGTACGCCGACCTCCTCGGCGTCGATCTTGCCGGCAGTACGCTCACCGCTGCCATGCTCACCGGTGCTGATCTGGCGTACGCGAACCTCTACGACGCGAGTCTCAAAGACACTGGCCTCACGAACGCCGACCTCAACGGTGCCACCATGACCGGTGTGATCTCGGGCGGCATCACCACGGTGCCAGCCCAGTCACCCTTTGAGTTCAGCGTCGTCGACGGGTACCTGGCGGGGCCGGGCGTCGACCTGGCCGGCGTCGATCTGGCCGGCCAGGACCTGACAGACGTCGACCTGGCCGGAGCAGACCTCACCGACGACACCCTCACCGGTACCGACCTCACGAACGCCGACCTCAGCGGTGCCGCCATGACGGGCGTGACCTCCGGCGGCATCACGACGGTCCCGGCCCAGCTCCCCTTTGCGTTCAGCGTCGTCGACGGGTACCTGGCAGGGCCCGGCGCCGACCTCTCCGGCGCGGACCTGGTCGGCGCGGACCTGGTCGGCGCGGACTATTCCAAGATCGATCTGGCCGGTGCAAACCTCTCCGGCGCCGACCTCTCCGGCGCCGACCTGATCACCGCCGACCTGTCCTCTGCGCTTCTGGTTCACGCCGACATGTCCGGCGCCGATTTCCTCGGCACCGACCTGACCCACGCCAACTTCTCGGACGCCAACCTCCGGAACACGTCCTTCATCGCGCCAACAGCAACCGACGCCGACTTCAGTGGCGCGAACCTCGCCGGCGCGTTGGTCGCCGGCGACGACTTCAACGGTGCCAACCTCTCCAACACCGACTTGGAGGGAGCGAAACTCGCCGGCTTGAACCTCACGGGTGTCGTGTCCGGTGGGTTCAGTGGCACACCGACCTCACTCCCATCGGGCTGGACCTCGGTCAACGGCGCCCTGGTGCCTCCAAGCTGACCGGATCGGAGGCGAGAGTCGAGCTTCATGGGGTGTCGCGGCCAGTGTCGGTGCCAGTCAGGCCCCGCGACGGCGCTCGCCGGGTGAACCTCCGACCTTCGGGTTATGAGACCTCGTTCCGTCTAGCTGGACTCTACGGACTGATCGAGTTGGACCGATTTAGATACCTCCTGGGATCATGCGACACAACCCACGCCCAGCAGGGAACCGACCTCTGACATCGAGTCCTAAATCTGTGGGATTTTGCTGGAATCCCACCGACCTTTGGGTCCGAGCTCCCTCGGGCTGCTCAAGATGTCGCTGGCGTGCGCCACAAGTCGATGTTGCTCTCGACGGCGTAGCGGTCAATGGTGTCGACCTCATCAGCGGTGAACTCCAGCCTGTCGAGAGCTGCCACGTTTTGCTCGAGCTGGGCGACACTGCTGGCCCCGATGAGGACGGACGTCACCTGGGCGTCGCGCAATGCCCAGGCGATTGCCATTTGCGCGAGGGATTGCCCCCTTCCCTGAGCAATGACATTGAGGGCTCGGATACGGCTGAGATTCTCCTCGTTGAGCATGTCAGGAGTGAGCGAGCCGTCCCGCGAGGCTCTGGAGTCGGATGGAATGCCCTTGAGGTAGCGATCAGTGAGAAGTCCCTGTGCCAAGACAGAGAAGGCTATGCACCCCACTCCCTCGGTCGCGAGGACGTCGAGCAGGCGGTCTTCTATCCAGCGATTGAACATCGAATACGAAGGTTGATGGATGAGCAGTGGAGTGCCCAATTCACGCAGGATGGCGACTGCCTGAGCGGTGCGCTTATCTGAGTAGGAGGAGATGCCCACGTAGAGCGCCTTCCCGGAAGTGACCGCTGTGTGGAGGGCACCGAGCGATTCCTCGAGGGGTGTTTGGGGATCAAAGTGATGATGGTAGAAGATGTCGACGTAGTCGACGTCAAGGCGCCCCAAACTCTGATCGAGGCTGGCGAGGAGGTATTTCCGAGACCCGAGGTCACCATAGGGACCCGGCCACATGTCCCAACCGGCTTTGGTGGAGATGACGAGCTCGTCTCGGTACGCGCGGAAGTCCTCGCGGAGGATCCGCCCGAAATTGATCTCGGCACTTCCGTACGGGGGTCCGTAGTTGTTGGCCAAATCGAAGTGGGTGATACCCAGGTCGAATCCACGCCGCAGGACGGAACGCTGAGTATCAAGTGGTCGGTCGTCACCGAAGTTCTGCCACAGCCCAAGCGACACCGCAGGTAACAACAGGCCACTACGCCCACAACGGCGATAGGTCATGGACCCGTAGCGATCTTCGGCGGGCACGTTGGTGGTCACTCGCGGCCTCCTTCTTGCTCAAGCGCCTGCGCAACGACGGTCAGGTCGCTTTCGCCGAACCCGAGACCGACCACTTCTTGCCATTCCTCCGCCAAGGCAGCAAGTGACACGAAGCGCTCGCTGCCGGCATCCTCCAGAGCGAGATGCACGTCCTTGAGTGCGAGTGAAAGCGCGAACTGGACCGAAAAGTCATCGCGAGCGATTCGTTCCAGCTTGGCCGCTTGCCAGGGGGACACAAGCGGACCATCACTCAGAGCATCAATCAATGTTTCGGTCTCGAGGCCCAACTGATGCGCCAAGGCCACCGATACATTGACGGCTTCCGCCGCCAACGCCAGCCACGTATTGGCAACGAGTTTGAGTTTCGACCCGGTCCCGACGGGTCCCACCCAGATGGTTCGCCTGCCCAGCGCATCAAAAAGTGGACCGAGTCGCGAACGTACAGAGTCAGGACCTGAAGCAAATATCGTCAACTGACCCTGCTCTGCCGGCTCTTTGCTCCCCGAGACCGGTGCATCGATCAGGACCACATCAGGACGCTCGGCCCTCACAAGGGACTCGACACGTTTCATTCCCGCGTCGCCAATCGTGCTCATCTGTACCCAGATCGCACCTGGGGCCAGCGCAGCCAACATGCCTTGGTCTTTGGCGATCGCCAAGACGACGTTCGCATCTGTCACCATCGTGACGACGATGGCGGCCCGGCGCGCTGCGTCAGCAGCAGAATCGGCGACCACTGCCCCACGTTCCGCGAGACCCCGGGTTGCGTTCGGATCACGGTTCCAGACGATCGTCGGGATACCGGCCCACAACGCCCTGGTGGCCATGGCATGTCCCATGGTGCCGATGCCCAGAAACGCAACGGGCTCCCTTTCATGAGCCATCGCTTCCTCCTCTCGAGGTCGCCCCTGTCGGCCAATGAGCCGCACAACTAGCTCAGCAGGCTTTCACGGCCTTATCAAGGTCTGCCCGGTGAGCGGGAGATCCGCCGTCTGTTGTTGATGCACAAAGTGCGAAGTGGTGTTGGCCCGACGCCATCGCCGACATCCACGCCCGCTCTCGAGGCACCTACGGCATCTTGCGGGTCAAGGCCGCTTTGGAGATCGAACAGGGGCTCATCGTCAACACCAAGCTGGTCAAGAGGATCATGCGCGAGCTGGGTATTCGGGGCCTTCCGGGGCCGAAGAAGGGCGACAAGAACCTGGTCAACGCGCCCACCTGCGAGGACCTGGTCCAGCGCCACTTCACCGCCACCCGTCCCAACGAGCTGTGGCTGACCGACATCACCGAGCATCCGACCGGCGAAGGAAAGCTCTACTGCTGCGTGGTGCTCGACCTCTCTTCGTCGCCGGGCGCCAGTGTGGACGCCGCCGACGAGATCGAGCGCATCTACATGGCCAGCGAGGTCGAGGTCGATCGGCCCACTCGAACCAGGCACCCCCTCGGCCGGCGAGGTCGAGTCCCGCCAGCGCATCTCTCAGGCAGCTCGTGACGTTGCGATTTCTCGTTCCTGGGGGGTGAGATCTGCGCTGGCAACGTGGCCAGCTCTCGATCTGGACTGCCCGGTAGCCCGGAGTTCGCCCCTTGCGCGGCGCGACCAAGGATCTGTTCCCAACCGCTCGAACGTCTCGACCGCCGCCTCGAGGTGCGGCCGAGCGCTCACGTTGGCGCGGCTCCTACGCAGATACTCGCCAAGTGCCAACTGCACCCGCCGCGGACCTTCCAGCGGCCTTCCTAACTGGCTGCAAGGTCATCAGTAACCTCACTAAGGGATGCATGACCGCAGCGCGGCGCGGACTGACTCAACGAGCTCCATGACCGCCGGAGCCTGATGGCATCCAGCCATGGTCGCGTGGCGGATGCATAGTGGCGCGCGGACCTGATCACCAGGCCGCCCATGCTGTGTCCGATGAGCGAGATGTCGTGGACAGGTACGGGCCACGCCGTTACGAGGCGGTGGAGCAAGCCAGCCAGCTCCCGCCCGTTGATAGAGATATGCCGCCCGGTGTTGTAGCGCAGGTAGACAGGCGTGACACCGTGGTCTCGGGCCAGCAAGCTGCCGTAGGTAGTGTCGTGATCGCCGGGGAATCCCCACACTGATTCATTGGCCATCAGCCCATGAACGACCACGCAGATCCGGCCGGTCGCCTGGGGAAGGCCTTCGGCGAGGCCGTCGCGGTCGAGAGCCAGAGCATGAGTCCTCGAGCGCAACGTCATGGGGACGGCCAAGGTGGATCCTTGATCAGCGAGCCGATCGCCGAAGAACCCGTTGACGATGGCCAGGGCGTCGTCGCGCCGACCCGGCAAGGTCAAGAGCAGGCGAAGTAGCCGCTCGGCGTTGGCCTCGATGACACCGCGGTCGCCGTCGATCTCAGCTTGAGGCACGGATCGATCGTCGACCACGAATCGCCTTACGCTGTCTGGAAATCTGGCCGGCCTGTGAGACCGAGGAGCCACCCGAACAACAGCGTCTTGGAGGGACCCGTCGGTAATGTACCGGCTTCATCGGACGATCCCCGTCTCCGGTACTCCGAGATTCCTCGAGCCGATGAGGTCACGACGCCTTCTTATGAACGATCGACCAGGAAGTCGAAGTCGCATCCCTCGTCGGCTTGCAGAACGTGGTCGAGGTAGAGGCGTTCGTAGCCGCGACTCGCCGCTGAGGCGCTGGGGCGTGCTTCGGCGGCTCGACGAGCGAGCTCTCGGTCTTCGACCAGCAGGTCGAGTCTCCCGGTCGTGGCGTCGAGGACGACCTCATCGCCGTCACGGACGAGTCCGATGGGACCACCGACGGCCGCCTCCGGGGTGACGTGCAACGCGGTGGCCCCGCCTTCGGTGCCACTCATACGTCCATCGGTCACGCACACCAGCTCCGT
>PMPX01000045.1 GCA_003169235.1 Acidimicrobiaceae bacterium
GGCGAGGCCGAGCCCGGTGCCGCCCACCGCATCGGTCGCTCGGTGGAACCGGTCGAAGACGGCGTCCCGCTCGTCCTCGGGGATCCCGGGTCCCGAGTCGTCGACGCGCAGGTCGACCCGGTTGCCCCAGTCGCGGACACTGACCTCCACCTGGCCGTCCTCGCCGGCGAACTTGCAGGCGTTGTCGATCAGGACGCCGGCCAAGCGGTCGATGAGTTGGGGCTGCGCCTGCACCGTGAAGGGGCCGCCGCCGACCCTCCCCACCGAGAGGTTCACCCGCTGCGTCGCGGCGAGGGCGCCGAACCGCTCCACGCAGCCCTCGACCACATCGGCGACGTCCGCGACCTGGTCGAGGTCACCGGGTGAGGGTTCACTGTCCGCCCGGGCCAGCCAGAGGAGGTCCTCGATGATCCGGCGCAATCGTGTGCTCTCCCGGCCGACCCGCTGGAGCACATCCCGGTAGGTGGCCGGGTCGCGGGGCCGAACGAGCGCGAGCTCGACCTCTGCCTCAATGACCGAGATCGGTGTCCGCAGCTCGTGCGACGCGTCCGCCGTGAACTCCGCCTGGCGACGGCGGACCAGTTCGGAGGGAGCCGAGGCGCGGAGGCCGACGACGGTGGCTCCGGCAAAGACTGCGATGGCCAGGATCACGCCGAAGACGAGCTCGGCCACCAGGAGAGCGGATTGGACGTTCGATGTGCCGGCGGTGCTCTGTCCGGCCACGAGGACGGTGCCGTGGCTGCGCAGCGCGTCGAAGCGGAAGGTCGACGTCCCGACGTTCAGGGTGACAGGGCCGGAGTCCCACCGGTGTGTGGGCAGCGAAGGCGCGGTCGGTGTCAGGGGTGTCACCACGCCGGAGGGGGCGATCGACCACAGGAAGAGCGGCACGTCGTCGAGGTCCGGCTTCGCCTCCGGCGTGCTCGAGTCGGGGAGGGTCAGCGTCTGTTGGCTGGTGTCCTGGAGCCGGTCGGCCAGGCGCGCGTCCGTGGTGCCGACCAGGTGGTTGGTGACGATCAGGTTGAGCACGATCGCCGCGATCACGTAGCCGACCATCACGATGAGGGTCGCCACCGCGGCGACCCGGACTGCGTGCCGCCGGTGCGCCCTCGTCAGCTTCACGACTCGACCATCCGGTACCCCGTCCCGCGTACCGTCTCGATGCGCGCCCGGCTGGAGGCCAGCTTGCTCCGGACCCGTCCGACGTGGACGTCGATGGTGTTGGATCCGACGGCGTCCGCCTCGTCGTCCCAGACCTGTGTGGCGATCATCCGCCGCGTCAGCACATTGGGTGAGCGGCGCAACATGAGCTCGACCAGCGAGGTCTCGATCGCCGTCAGTGTGACGGGAGCGCCTGCCACGGTCAGCTCTCGGGTGGCTGGGTCGAAGCGCAGGTCGGCAACTTCCAGCACGGGGTCCAAGGCGAGTGGGGGACGGCGCTGGAGCGCCTGGATCCGGGCGACGAGCTCCGAGAAGTCGAACGGCTTGACGAGGTAGTCGTCGGCACCGACGTTGAGGCCCGTGACCCTGTCCGATGGTGCGTCGCGGGCGGTCAGCATGAGAATGGGGGTGCGGTCGCCCTGCCTCCTGGCCTCGGCGACGACCTCGGTGCCGGTGCGCTCGGGCATCCGCCAGTCCAGGACGGCGACGTCGTAGTCGTACGAGCGGAGGTAGCGAAGGGCGGCGGCGCCGTCCGCGACTGCGTCCACGACGTAGCCCTGCTCCTTCAGCCCGCGCTCCAGCACGGACCTCAACGCCGCATCGTCCTCGGCCACCAGAACCCTCATCGGGTGCCCGAACTCGCGTGTGACATGGATTTCAGGCTAGGGGCTGCGCGTGCCAGCTTGCACTCGGCCCGCGTTCACCGGTTCTTCAGGTTGGGATCGTACGCTGGTCGACGTCGTGGACACCTCGAGAGGGCGCGCGCGGGCGCAGAAGTCGCCGGGACTCCGATCGTCGTGAGGCGCAGCCGGGATCAGTACTCACCGACCGCCCGCACGCGGGCGCAAGCCCGCATCAGTCGGCTCACCAGAACCGCCGTCCTCGTCGCCGGCGGCGCGGCAGCGTTCATCGGGGTGACCGTGGCCAAGGAGCACCCCGGCGGTTCGGCCGCCTCGACGGCGCCCAGTCCGACCACGGCCCCGACGACGGCCCCGACGACGTCGACCACCACGACCACGGTCCCTCCCACCACGACCACGACCTCTCCCGCGGCAGGGGGCGCCACGCCGGTCACGTCCACCCCCACCACGAGCACCCCGACGACCGTCCCGCCCACCACCACGACCACGGTGCCGCCCACGACGACCACCACCCCTCCGGTCGTGACGTCCGGTGGGACCTCGCGCTAGACGGCCGCGGGCCGTCCGTGCGGAGCGAATGGCATCGAACCGTGCGGTGCGAATTGCATCGGGAGGTCGGCTCGCCAATGATGACCGCCGTGCCGATGGCCGAGGCAGGGTAGGACGTGGAGCACTTCCTGGCGTCAGTGGGCTACGGCGCGGTCTTCGTGCTCAGCTTCATCTCGGCCATGGGCCTCCCGGTGGGGGCCGAGCTCGCCCTCATCTTCGGCGGGGTGCTTGCGAGCTCTGCGGGCGCGGAGGCCAACCACGTCTCGCAACTCTCCCTGGCCGTCGTCATCGTCCTCGCGATCCTGGGCGAGCTCCTCGGCTCGCTGGCGGGCTACGCCATCGGCCGCTACGGCGGTCGGCCGCTCGTCGACAAGTTCGGCCGGTACCTGCTCCTCACCCACCGGGACCTGGACCGCGCCGACGCCTGGTTTGCCCGGAGGGGGGAGCCGGTCGTCCTCTTCGGCCGGTTCATTCCTTTGCTGCGATCCTTCGTGTCCTTCGCGGCCGGCCTCGGGGAGATGGCGATCGGCAAGTTCAGCGTCTTCACGGCGATCGGGTGTGCCGTCTGGTGCACCGCGCTCTGCTCTCTCGGATACAGCCTCGGCAGCAGCTACAACCACGTGATCAAGGCGTTCAGCTACGCCGGCTACCTCCTGGGCCTCCTCGCGGTCATCGCCGTCGTGGTGGTCTTCTGGCACCGGTTGAGGGAGTACCGCAAGCAGCGCGACGAGGGCCGTACCGGGACGGGCGGGTGACCACCGCAGTGTGAGGTCCGGGGTGCGACGGTCGTGCACCCATGGCGGCCCGAGGTCGTGCGCCCAAGGCACCGGACAGACGGGAACCACCACACCCGCGTCGGTCCTGCCGTCGCGCCACGCGGCAACCGCTTGGCAACCAAGGTCCCGTATTGGGGATCAAGAGGCACGCGCAACGGGTCGAAATTCGGGGAAAGCGTTGTCGAAATGCCCGTTGATCGGGGTTCGGCAGGATGTGACGTTCCACCTGGAAGAGGCCGAAATGGGGATCAGGGGCAGGATGGCGGACGCTCGCCGCCGCGCGCGGCCCCACGTTCGGAGGGGCGGAGCCGGGAAGTGGAACCTCCACGGACGTCGTCACATCCTCCGATGTGCATCGGCTCGGGTGGAACGGATCGGTCTGGACGTGACGACGGACGGAGCGGTGCCATGACGGGCGGGCGGACGGGTCCTCCGGGCCGCGCACGAGGCGTCGTCGCGGCGTGGGCTGCGACCGGTCTCGTGACCCTGGCTCTCGCCACGCACCGCCTGTGGGTCACGGGCTGGCCGACGGTCACCGACGTCGTGGTCGCTGGGGTGTTCGGCGCGCTGCTCGCCGCCAGCTGGGTCTGGCCCATATGGCTCTCCATCGACGACCGATCCGACACGTTCGATCTCGACGAGGGCTTCTTCGTCCTGTTGATCCTGCTCGTCCCCGCCGCCATGACGGTGCTCGTGTTCGCCGTCGCCGCGATCCTCGTGCAGGTCGTGAAGAACCGGAGCCTCTTCAAGTCCGTCTTCAACGCCGGCCGGGTCGTCACCTCGGCCGGCGTCGCCGCGCTGGTCTTCGTGCTGCTGCACGGGCCGGGCCACACGGTCGGGTATGCACAGGTCGGGGCGGCGTTGGTGGCGTCCCTGTGCTACCTGGTCCTGAACACCGCCGCCATCGCTTCCGTCCTGGCCACCCTTGGGACGCCGTGGCGGGAGGCCGTGTTCGGTGGCCTCTTGGGCAAGCTCCTGGTCGCCGCCGCCGCCGTCGGCCTCGCCATCCCGACGGCGCTGCTCCTCTCCACCCGGGCGGAGTTCCTGCCGCTCGCCGTCGTGCCCCTGCTCCTGGCCCGCTCTCTGGGGGAGGGCCACTTCTCGGCCCGACACGACAGGAGGCTGCGCGGCCTCTTCGAGGCGACCCTCGACGTGCACCGCTCCATCGGCAGTGACGAGACTCGGGCCGCCGTGCTCAGCTCCGCCGGCTCGCTCCTGCGGTCACCGGAGGTCACGCTGGGTTCCGAGCGGCCCCGGGGCGAGGACAGTTCCCTGGCCGCGCCGGTGGAGCTGACCGATCGGCGGCTCTGGCTGTCCGTCTCGGGCCGCAGCCGCACCGAGCCCTTCGACGACGCCGACCGCGCCCTGCTCGACGCGCTGGCCTCGGTCGGCGCCGTTGCCCTCGCCAACGCCGATCTCTACGCGGCGGTCGAGCGGCAGAAGGACGACCTCTCGGTCATCACCCGCAGCCTCGGCGAAGGAGTGTGCGCCATCAACCAGGGCGGGGCGATCACGTTCATGAATCCCGCCGGCGCCGGCATGCTCGGCTGGGCCGATGTCGTCGCCGCCGACGGGCGCCCGTAGGCGGCCGACGAGACGCCGCGCTT
>PMPX01000173.1 GCA_003169235.1 Acidimicrobiaceae bacterium
TGTCGGAGGTCAACATCAGGCTCGGCGCACCGAACTACCCGGATTGCACCATGACCCTCACCGGATCGGTGACGGCGAAGGGTGCCCTGGCCGACGACGGCCGCAGCGGCGTGGTCACGGTCACCATCCGTGGGGCCAACCACCTCGGCGACCACGTGACGGGCACGGTCAGCGTCGTCCTCCCGCTGGGGGACGAGTCGTCGAACGGCGGCGGCTGATGCCCCACACCTTCTCCGGCCGGACGGCCATCGCCGGCATCGGGGCGACGGAGTTCTCCAAGGAGTCGGGGCGCTCGGAGCTGCGTCTCGCCGTGGAGGCGGTCGACGCCGCGCTCCGGGACGCAGGGATCGCCCCCTCCGAGGTGCAGGGGATGGTCACCTTCAGCACGGACACCAATCCCGACATCGACATCGCCCGCAGCCTCGGCATCGGTGAGCTGACCTTCTTCAGCCGGATCCACTACGGCGGCGGCGCGGCGTGCGCCACCATTCAGCAGGCAGCGCTGGCCGTCTCCTCCGGCGTTGCCGACGTGGTCGTCTGCTACCGCGCCTTCAACGAACGCTCGGGGAGCCGCTTCGGTGCCGGCGTCCAGGGCAGGGCCCCGCTGCCCACGGCGGAGAACGCGCACATGGCCTCCTACCTGCCGGTCGGCCTGCTCACACCCGCCTCGTGGGTGGCCATGGCGGCCCAGCGCTACCTCCACGTGCACGGCGCGACGAGCGAGGCCCTCGGGCGTGTCGCGGTGGCGGATCGCACGCACGCGGCCACCAACCCGAAGGCCTGGTTCTACGAGCAGCCGATCACGCTCGAGGAGCACCAGGCCAGCCGCTATATCGTCGAGCCGCTCCACCTGCTCGACTGCTGCCAGGAGACCGACGGCGGCCAGGCGCTCGTCGTGACGTCGCTGGAGCGCGCCCGTGACCTCCGCACGGCCCCGGCCGTCATCCGGGCCGCGGCGCAGGGCTCGGGCCGGGGCCAGGACATGATGACGAGCTACTACCGCGACGACCTGCTCGGGTTGCCCGAGATGGCCGTGGTGGCCCGCCAGCTGTGGGAGACGTCGGGTCTCGGGCCCGATGACATGCAGGCGGCGATCCTCTACGACCACTTCACCCCGTACGTCCTCTACCAGTTGGAGGAGCTCGGGTTCTGCGCCAAGGGCGAGGCCAAGGACTTCGTGCGCGACGGCCGGATCGAGCTCGGCGGCGCGCTGCCCATCAACACCCACGGCGGGCAGCTCGGCGAGGCCTACCTGCACGGCATGAACGGGATCGCCGAAGGCGTGCGCCTCGTGCGCGGCAGCTCGGTCAACCAGGTCGAGGGCTTGGAGCACGTCGTGGTGACGGCCGGCACCGGCGTGCCGACGAGCGGACTGGTGCTCGGCGTCGATCGCTGAGCGCGGAGGCGTCGGGGAATCGGCATCGTCACTTCGGTTGCCGCCAGCCCACCAAACGCTGGATTGACTACGCACGCAGGTTTTCCGTGCACGCGAGCGGGAATGGTGATACAAACGCATCACTCGAGCACAGGGGGTCCCCAGATGCCACTCAGCACGCACGCCGACGTTCTCGCAGAGAGGTCTGGCCGGCTCCGAGGGAAAAGGACGGCCCACCTGCGGGGGCTGGGTGCCGCCGGCCTGCTGCTCGCCTTCGTCGGGAGCGTGGCGCTCATCGCACCGCAGGCGGCTTCGGCGGCCTCGAGGGACGTGTCGCACGCCGCCAGGGCGGCCGACACCGGTCACGACGTGACGGGCTTCCCCGGCACATCGACCACGGCACCCTTCAACGAATGTCCCGCCATCGGCTTCGACAACAGTTGTGGATTGCTGATCGTGGTCAGCAACAACGGCGAGCAGGTGCTCCAGGACGACAACAACGGCACATCCGCCTCGACGCCGACGGCCGGCCAGCAGACGCCGTATGACAACATCGACGACACCCTCGTTGGGATCGTCAACGAGTCGAGCAAGCCGGTCTATGCCCTCCAGCTCTCGGGCTCGTCGACCGGAACTCCGCTCTTTGGCTTCGAGGGTGACGGGATCTGCACCTACGCGCTGAACGGTGCCAGCACCAGCGTCGGTCCCGGCACCGGCGGTAATTCGCTGAGTAATAACCCTGGCTACACGGGCGACAGCTACTGCAGCGCCGCCCAGTTGGCCGGCGCCTCGGGTCCCACTGGCCCTGACCCGAACGGCAGCGACTACCAGGGACCCGACAACACCTACTCCAACATCAGCGCCGACACGACGACGGGGAACGTCAACTTCACCGGGGGCCTGCAGCCCGGGTCGTCGACCTACTTCGGCCTCGAGGACTCCCTGGCCTCCAACCAGGTCAACGTCCAGTTCGGCTACTGGATGGCGGCATCCGACGGCGGCATCTTCGCCTACGACGCCCCCTTCTTCGGGTCGATGGGCGGCAAGCCCCTGGACAAGCCGATCGTCGGCATCACGGCCGCCCCCAACACCGGTGGCTACTGGGAGGTGGCGTCCGACGGCGGCCTCTTCGCCTTCAACGCGCCCTTCTACGGATCGACGGGCGTCCAGCACCTGACCGCCCCGATCGTGGGCACGGCGCCCGACACGGCCACCGGAGGGTACTGGCTGGTTGCCTCCGACG
>PMPX01000016.1 GCA_003169235.1 Acidimicrobiaceae bacterium
CCGTCAGACCGGAGGAAGCCCAGACTGTGGTCAGTGTTCCTTGGGTCCCGGACTCTGTGGCGGCCTCACTGGTTGCGTACAGATAGCGTCCGTCTGGGGAGATCGTCATGCCCACGGGAGCGACACCCATGGGTACGTAGCCGACCAGGTCGGTGTGCCCGAAGCCACTTCTCTCCGCCTTCCCCAGATTGAACACAGCCAGCTGGTCGCTGTCTTCGAGACTGACGAAGACGTAATGACCATCGGGTGAAACGGCGGCTTCGATGGCACCTTGGCCGTGGCTCGTGAACGTGCCAACCAGCCACGATGAGGGTGCCGAACCCGCTTGCTCTATGCGGGACACCGAGAAGACACTGGCACCGCTGGCCCCTGCGGCCACGAGCTCACGGCCATTCGGACTGACGGCCATACCGAGCAGGGGTCCGTCCGAAACGGGCCCGATTCGCTCAGAAGCCAGGCCACCACTGCTGGAGATCGAGTACTCGCTGATGCCGCTTTCATCCCTCATGGGATTCGACCCTGACTGAGGTGCGGTGGGGTTGATCAACGAGTCAACGAACGCGTGCTTGCCGTCGGATCCGATAGCAACGCCAAAGGGTGTAAGGAGTCCAGAAGCGAAATGGGTCTCGACCTGACCAAGCGTTGGACCAGATGCGATCACGGTCGAACAGGCGACGGTCGGGCCCACCGGGGAGGGGGCTTGCGCGGACGATGCAAAGGAAGTGGCGGTCGAGGTCGTCAAAACCGCTACCAGGATGACTCCGGCGGCACTAGCTAGTAGATGACGCCCTCGGACCCTCATTGAAGTGTTCTTTGTGGTGCCACTCGCGAGGAGGTCACAGAGACATTCTGGCCTGGGATGTCTTTCGGTTCATGGCCAACTGCGCCGCCCTCCCGGCGTCACTGACGCTCCTATCAGTTGTCAAGCCCCAATTTGGGAACTCGGGAGTGCAAACAGCGGGCAGAACAGTGATGAGTCACTCGGTGTGAGGACATGCTCTTATCAAGCCACGCGTTGGCAGAGAAGTGGTCCCGGACCGTGGGTCGGCGAGTCGCCGGAAAGTCAGCCCCGTAGGGCGACAGTTAGGGGCTGAGCCAGACCCACGGCCTCGGGTTCAGCCGCGAGGCAGGTAGTGGTAGGTCTCGCGGGCGACGTAGCGCTTGAGAAGGCGGATGACGTCCCGCTTGGTACGTCTTTCCTTCACTTTGCGTTCGAAGTAGGCGGTGGTCCTTGGGTCGTGAGCGATGCGGACGATGACGATGCGCCAAAGAGCGGCGTTGGCCTGGCGATCCCCACCTCGGTCGAGGCGATAGCGACCAGCGCTCTTGCCGGACGACGCCGGGATGGGTGCCACCCCACAGAGGTGTGCCCAGGCTGCCTCTGAATGCAGGCGCTCGGGGTTGTCGCCGGCACTGATCGAAAGGGCGGCGGCGGTGTCCGGACCGACACCGAAGAGGGAGAGCAGCTCCGGAGCAGTTTCCATCAAGAGCGTCTCGATCCTGACATCGAGCTCGGCGATCTCGTCGTCGAGTTCTTGGATTCGGTGCGCCAAGGAAGACAGCGACGCCTTATAGGCCGCCATGACCTCATCACCAGTACGCGACGGTCGGAGCCTCGCCCCTTCGCTGACCAATGCCCCAATCGTGACGCCCGTGAAGCGGCAACGCAGCTGGTCGGGGGCCGTGATCACCAGGTGGCGCATCTGCGTCAGCGCCTTGATCCGGGCTCCTCGAGCCGAACGCTTGGCCACAACGAGTACCCGGATGGCTTCGACGGCACCGTCCTTTGACTTCGAGATACTGGTGGCTCGGCCACCGAGGGCCGCTCGGGCAGCCTCGACGGCATCGAGAGGATCCGACTTGCCCGATCGGCGTCGTTCGGCTCGATTAGGGCGGTCGACCTCGATGACTTCTATGTGCGATCGGCGCAAGAAGCGGGCCAGGCCTGCGCCATAGGAGCCAGTGCCCTCCACGCCCACCTTGGTGACGCTGCCGAAGCTCTCCAACCAGGCCAGCAGTGACTGGTAGCCGGCAGGAGTCGTGGCAAAGGACCGCGAACCGAGCAGGACCCCGAGCGGGTCAAGCGCGGCGGCCACATGGACGTCGAGGTGGGTGTCGACGCCACCGGTCACACCACGCGCAGCTTCTACGATGGTCATGGTCATCCCTTTCTGCTTTAACGGTTGAGGGGTGGCACGGCCGTTCCGGATGGGAGTGACGGGCGGTCCGGGCTGTTGGTAGCAACCCGGGCCAATCACCCTCTTTCGAGACGGGGCGTGCCGTGGTCAATGTTCGGCTGGAAGGACCCGGCCGACGACGCCAAAGGGCGCCTCAGAACAACAAGTCAGGCCGAATCCACCAGCGCTCCCGAAACTATTGAGAACCAGCAGCGAAGCGGTGTGATCCTTCAGAGCAGTATCACTGTTCGGGGATACCCCGTCAGTCACTGAGGCGGGAGGTGCGTCCCCACCGCCGCCATAGGGGGTAGGCGAGGATCGGTGCCCCAATTAGGGTGGCGAGGACGACGATTACGCCGAGCATGCCCTGGCTCACGATCAGACCCGCGCATAGGAGTGCGGCTGCCAACGCTCGGAGGCCAAACCCCTTGGCAGCAACCGTCGCCCTGACGTAGGCCGCAAAGGATCTGTCCCGGCCTTCATTCACTAAGACCAATTATCGCCCTGATTCGCCCTCCGATTGAGTGACCTCCACCCGGCAGCGAGCATCGTGCGGGGACAGGCAACACATCGACCCCATTTAGGAGCCAGTTGCTGCGACGATCAACCCGTTGAGGTGATGGGATGACACGCCGCCGTAGTACGGAGCGTCGCCGTAGGCGTACACCGCCCCGCTGAACGTTGTTATCCAATATCCATCGCCGTCTGAGGTGGCGAAGATTGCTGAGGCGGGATTCGAGAACTGAATCTGGCCAAATGGGCTTCCGAAATAGCCCGCATCACCGAACGTATACACCTCTCCGTTCGAAATGAGAATCCAATAGCCGCGTCCACTCGGGGTGCTCACAGCCGAGAGGACCTCGCCAGTGACATTCGTCAAATATTGAGCAGCGCCTCCGTAGTTGGTCGCATCACCAAAGGCTTGAACATCACCGGCATAACTGACGGCCCAGTAGCCATTGCCGGTGCCGTCCGTCATCACGTCAGCGATGCCACCACCCGGGCAACCACCGATGCCCGGGCACGAGCCCTCAAATGTGGCATCCCCGAAAGCGAAGACGCCACCGTCGGCGGCCACCAAGAAGTAGCCATGGCCGTCATACGAAGGAACCATGCCCACAATAGGGGCGTCCAAGCTGGGCCGGAGGGTCGAGTCATCGGGTCCAATTCCCAGACCGGGAATCGAACCGTAGTAGTTCGCATCTCCGAAGGAGAAGACGCCGCCATCCGACGCCACGAGCCAGTACCCGTCACGATCAGGCGTGGGTGCGATGCCAACGACGGATGATTGGAGGTGCAAGTTGGCCGCTGAACCGAAGAACTGAGCGGATCCGAAGGAGAAGACTCCACCATCGGATCCCACCAACCAATAACCATGCTGTGTGTTTCCAATGTGGGGCCTTGTGAGGGATGCAGCATCGGCCACCCTGGATGACATCGTCGGCTCCTGTGCCCAGGCCGGACTCAACCCTGCGGCAAGCAGCAACACTGCGACTGCTGCTGAGGCGCCTGCGACCTGGACCAACATTCGCCGCCACGATGATTCCGCCATCGCACGTCCTTTCTATAGGTCTCAGGCCAAATCTACGCCTCGTCCAAGCAGCGAAGAACGGGTGCCCCATGGTGCCGCACTGCCCCACCGTCCGGGCCCTCGGGGGCACTTTGGCGTGGAGTTGAAGCCTGTTACAGGCGAACGCGATGTAAATGGTCGCGGCGAGCGGTCCTTACCCGAAGGGGACAGTCACCGGGCCGGGAACCGGTCGGTAGACCGCAAAGAAGTCACGGTCATCGGGGACGAGGTAGCGGTCGGGCGACTGATTCGGGTTGGGCCCAACCATCGTGGGGTTGAGGCCCGGGGGGTTGTACGTGTTGAGCGTGTGCCATTCAGGGTTGATGTCGAACTCCATTGCCCGCACCGCTCCGACGTGCTGAAGGATCTGCGCGATGCTGACCACTGTCTGATAATTCGCGGCAACGTAAATGAGGTTGCCTCGAGCATCGATGCCAACGGCAGTGCGCCAAACTTGGGTAACGCCGCCGAGCGTGTATCCCCACTGCGGGCTGTCCGGATTAGTGTCCAACGTGGGATTCAGCTGACTGTTCCAGACGATCGGAGCCAGGCTCTGTCGGGCCCATGCGACGCCCGGGCCTGGGTTCGGTCCCCCGCTCCAATCCACGATGTCGACGCGACCATCCGTATATCCAATGAGCGTCGCATTGCCGTCCTTCAGCGGCTCGTTCGTTTGGCCGTTATCGGCTGACCCGTTGTCGCCGTCGACATAGGTGAAGCCGCCGTTGAATGTCGCAAGGAGACGAGAACGCTGGCTGTATGGGACCATCGTGGGCCCGCGCACGGCTGCATTCGGCGGCTCATAGCGGCCCGGGTAATACGCGAGCTCGGTACGTGTGTGGTCGAACCAGGCGACGTAGGCCACGATCTGTGGGTAGTTGGGGTCAGGACGATACGTCGTTACCAAAACGGGTGCAGCACCATCGATCGATGGTCCGGTCGGCTGCCAGACCCCCTCGCCGGGAAGCGGGTTGGAGAAAATCGGAGTGATCGCCGGCGGCCATGCTGTCGTCGCTGGGGCCGTGGTGTGCTTTAGCCCGACCTTCGGCAGGCTCTTCAGCTGCGGCCCGCCCTTTTTGGGCGCTTGGTTGCTGTAGTAAACCTGCTCGACGTGGTCGGCGACCCAGTTGCCTATGCCGAAGGGGACGTTGTACCTCACCCATTCAACGCTATTCACATTCCATGAGAGGCTCGTGGGCCGCAGCATCCAGACGGTATAGGAAACGGTCGCCCATAACAGCACGACGACGAGCGGTGCCACGATCAATGCGCGCACGAGTCTGCCCCGGCGGCTGAGCCTCCGCCTCCGCTTTCGTCTCGGCGCAGGGTCGCGGACTTGCGCTTGGATATCTACATCCTCAGAAGATGTCACCAGATCGGTTGAAGCGCCGGATACTGAAGTGTGGTCGGCGAATTGGCGGTCGGGCGCACGCCTGAAGCCTAGCGGTCGCCTTTCGATGCCCCCTTAGGGGCCGCGCGGATAGGTG
>PMPX01000368.1 GCA_003169235.1 Acidimicrobiaceae bacterium
GACGAGCGCACCAACGAGGTCTTCCTCAACGACGTCTTCGTCCCCGACGACTACGTGGTGGGCGAGGTGGGCCGCGGGTTCCAGTACATCTCGGAGGCGCTCGACCTCGAGCGCTTCACCATGTTCACCCTCTCGCCCATGCAGCAGCGCTTCGAGGTGCTCGTCGAGTACGTGAAGACGACCGCTCGCGACGGCGTGCCGTTGAAGGACGACCCGGTGATCCGCCAGCGCCTGGCCCAGCTGGCCACCCAGCTCGAGGTGGCCCGGGTCATGGGGCTGAAGTTCGTCTTCGAGTCCTCCAAGGGCGGCGCGGCGCCGACCGCCGAGGCGTCCGAGTACAAATTGTTCGCCACCGAGCTCTCGAAGCGCCTGGCCAACGCGTCCATGGACATCGCCGGGCCGGGGTCGCAGCTGCGGGTCAAGACCGAGGAGGCGCCGCTGGCCGGGCGCTCCGAGTCCACCTACCGCTACACCGTGATCGACACCATCGGCGGCGGGGCGTCGGAGATCCAGAAGAACATCATCGCCCGCCGCAAGCTCGGACTGCCGAAGAACTTCTGACGTGGCTGACGCTCCGTCCCCCTCGCCCCCGGGTCCCCTGAGCGGGGTCACCGTCCTCGACCTCTCGACGGTCGGGCCGGCGGCGCGCTGCACGCGCCTGCTCGCCGACTACGGCGCGCTCGTGGTGAAGGTCGGGCCGGTGCCGTCGGCCGACGCGTCGCCCATTGAGCCCCAGTTCTTCGCCTACAGCGGGCACCGCGGCATGCGGCGCGTCCTGGTGGACCTCAAGGACGACGACGGCCGGGAGGCCTTCCTGGCGCTGGCGTCGGCGGCCGACGTCGTGGTCGAGAGCTTCCGGCCGGGCGTGGTGGACCGCCTGGGCATCGGCTACGACGCGGTGTCGGCCCGGAACCCGGGCGTGGTGTACTGCTCGACCAGCGGCTACGGGCAGTCCGGTCCCGCGTCGCAGTGGGCGGGGCACGACATCGACTATCTCGCCGTGGGCGGCTACCTGGCCATGAGCGGTCGTGGTCCCGACGGCGCGCCGCCGTTGCCCGGCGCCACGGTGGCCGACGCCGCCGCCGGCGGGATGCAGGCCGCCCTGGCCATCACCGCCGCCCTGGCCGGGCGGGCCGGGTCGGGGCGGGGGGCGTATCTCGACGTCTCGGTCGCCGAGGGCGTCCTGTGGCTGACGTCCCTGGCGATCGACGAACAGCTGGCGCGGGGCGGCGACATCGGTCCCGGTCACGACGTGCTCTCGGGCCGTTACGCCTGTTACGGGACGTACCGGGCGGCCGACGGCAAGTGGGTGGCGGTGGGGGCGATCGAGGCGAAGTTCTTCGCCAACCTGTGCGCCGCGCTCGGGTGCCCCGAGCTGGCGGCTGTGCAATTGGACGACGCCGCCCAGCCCGCCATCCGCGCCGCCTTCGCGACGGCCTTCGCCACCCGCAGCCGCGACGAGTGGGTCGAGGCACTGGCCGGGGCGGACACCTGCGTCGCCCCGGTGCTCGAGGTGGCCGAGGTGGCGGCCTACCCGCAGTTCGCCGCCCGCGGCGTGGTCCNNGGTCGGAGGGTGGTGGCATGACGGTCGACGACGCCGCTGCCCTGGCCACCACGCTCGACCTCATCGGCAAGGAGCAGTACCACGAGGTCGGGGAGTTCCCCGTCGAGCGCGGCTACGTCTGGACGTCGTGCTCGTCGGTCGAGAACGGCAACCCGCTCTTCTGGGACGACGAGGTGGCCGACGCGCTGACCGGCGGGCCCATTGCGCCCCCGACCATGGTGTCGGTCTGGTTCCGGCCCCACCACTGGGCCCCGGGCCGCACCGAGGAGGCGCTGCCGCTGCAGGTGCACTTCGACCTGAAGGAGCGCTTCGCCCTCCCCGAGGCCGTGATGACCGACAACACCATTGAGTTCCACACGCCGGTGCGCATGGGCGACCTCCTGCGGACCCACCAGGTGCTGCGCTCCATCAGCGACGAGAAGACCACGAAGCTCGGCACCGGGAGGTTCTGGGTGATCGACGTCGTCTATACGAACCAGGACGGCGACCTGGTGGCCGTCGAGTCCTACACCGGCTTCGGCTACCGCCGTGCGTCGGGGGGTGGGTCGTGAGCGCCCCCCGCCTGCTGCTGGGCGAAGTCGCCGTGGGCGACGCGCTGCCGGCGTTGGACTACGAGGTGAGCGCGACCACGGTGGTGCTCGGCGCGCTGGCCACCCGCGACTGGCGGCCCATGCACCACGACAAGGACTTCGCCGTCCACCGCAACGGGACCCAGGACATCTTCTTGAACACGCCCAACCAGGCGGCCTGGTTCGAGCGCTACCTCACCGACTGGACCGGGCCGCACGGCCGGCTGGCCCGGGTGACCTTCCGGATGAAGGGCTCGGTCTTCCCCGGCGACACCATGTCGCTGCGGGGCGAGGTCGAGTCGACCGAGGTCGACGAGGTGGGCTGCGGGTTCGCCACCGTGGCCGTGTCCCTGTCGGTCGACGGCGACGTCAAGACGACGTGCGCCGCCCGCAT
>PMPX01000365.1 GCA_003169235.1 Acidimicrobiaceae bacterium
AGGTCGACGGCGCCGACGGCTTCGACGTGCTGCGCGGGCTGGTCGACGAGGTGGGTGGCCTGGCCTCGCTGGCTCCCTACGAGGGGCGCCCGGAGGCCGAGACCTTCTCCAAGCTCGACTTCGCCCAGCGCCATCTGTTCAAGCTGACGCTGCTCGACCGCTGGGGCACCTTCCCGGCCGCCGGCGACCGGCACATCGCCGAGTTCGTCTCGTTCGCCCTGACGCCCGAGTCCGAGTGGGGCGCGGCGTACAACATCGAGCTGAGCCCGATCTCCCGTCGGGAGGAGCACCAGGCCGGGTACATCGCCGACGTCGACGCCTGGCTGGCCGACACCAAGGAGCTGCAGACCTGGCAGTCGGGTGAGCTGCCCTCGCCGATGATCCAGGCCATGCTCACCGGGGAGCCCTTCGAGGCGCCCGTCAACATCCCGAACGCGGGCCAGGCCGTGGGGTTCCCGCCCGACGTGGTCCTCGAGTCGATCTGCGTCATCGACGGGGACGGCATCCGCGGCCGCGACCGGTCCGTGCTGCCGGCGCCCTACGACGAGATCGTCCGGCGTCATGTGGCCACGCAGGAGCTCACCGTCGAGGCCGCCATGCGGGGGGACCGCAGGCTCGCCGCCGAGGCGTTCGCCCTGGACCCGCTGGCCGGTCGGGGCGACCTGCGTGCCATGGAGGCCATGGTCGACGGGCTGCTCGCCGGCACGGCCGAGTGGCTGCCCCAGTTCGCCTAGTACCGGCCGAGACGTCTGGAGGGACTCGCATGCGCATCGGATTCATCGGGCTGGGCGCCATGGGGCTGCCGATGGCCGGGCACCTGGTCACCGCCGGCCACGACGTGACGGTCGCGTCGCGTGGCCGCGGGCCGATCGACGCCGCGGTGGCCGCCGGGGCCGCCGACGGGGGATCGGCGCGGGGCGTGGCCGAGGCCTCGGAGGTGATCTTCCTGTGCGTGCCCAACTCGCCTGAGGTGGTCGAGGTGGTGGACGCCATGCTGCCCGCGCTCGGGCCCGGCCGGACGGTCGTCGACTGCTCCACCATCGACCCCGAGGTGGAGCGGGCGCAGCACGCCCGGGTCGCCGAGACCGGCGCGCGCTATCTCGACGCCCCGCTGTCGGGCGGCACCGCCGGCGCGCAGAAGGGCACGCTCACGCTGATGGTCGGCGGGGAGGCCGCGGTCCTGGCGGAGACCGAGCCGGCCATGGAGCCCTTCGCCGGACTGATCGTGCACGTCGGTGGGGCGGGCATGGGCCAGGTCGTCAAGCTGTGCAACCAGGTGATCTACGCCGCGCAGATGACCGCCACGGCGGAGGCCACCGCGATGGCGGTGACGTCCGGGGTCGACATGGACAAGCTGCTGCTGGTCCTCACCCACGCCACCGGTGACTGCGTCGCGGTGCGCACGCGCCTCCCGGTGCCCGGTGTCATCCCCGAGAGCCCGGCGTCGAACGGCTGGGCACCGGGGTTCATGACCGACCTCATGGCCAAGGACGTCGACCTGGCCATGGCCTACGCGGCGCGACAGGGCGTGTCGGTGCCCACCACGGCGGCGGCGCGCCAGCTGCTGACGGCGGCGAGCGCGGCGGGCTACGGCCGGGAGGACTTCTCGGCCCTGGCCAAGGTGGTCCTGGCGCTGGCCGGCGCCCGATGACCGCCACGGGGCCGCTGCCCACCCCCTCGCTCATCCTGGCCGCCGACCATCGCGCCCGGGCGGTGCTGACCACCGAGAACTGGGCCGAGTTCTTCGGGGCACTGGCCCAGGCTCTGCCCTACTGCGACGGGATCCTGGCCACCGCCGAGCCCCTGACGGGCCTGGCGGCGGCGGGTCACCTGACCGCGCTGCACCGGACCTACCTCTCCATCAACCGGACCGGCCTGGCCGGCTCGGCCTTCGAGCTCGACGACCGCCTCGTGGCGAGCGTGCCCCGGGCCGCCGCCGACGGCTGGACGGGCGTCAAGCACATGACGCGGATCGACCTGGAGGACCCGGTGACGGCGTCCGCCCTGGAGCTCCTCGGCCAGGTGCTCGAGCAGGCACGGGAGGCTCGGCTGGAGGCCCTCATTGAGCCGCTGGTGTGGCACGACGGGCGGGTGCGGCGCGACACCGACTCCGTGGTGCTGGCGGCGGTGATCGCCCACGACATCGGTGCGCCCGTGATCAAGGTCCCGGTGCCCGCGGCGGGCCCGGGCGCCGAGCGCCAGCGCGCCGTGGCCCGGGTGGTGGCCAGCGTGGGCGTGCCCGTCCTCTTCCTCGGCGGACCGCGCACCGAGGCGGGTCGCGACCACGTGCTGGACGAGGTGCGCGACGTCATGGAGGGTGGGGGCGCCGGCATGGCCATGGGCCGGACGCTGTACCAGGACCCCGACCCGGCGGAAATGGCCGGCCTGGTCGACGCGCTGGTGCACGGCCGGTGATCCTGACCATCGACTTCGGGACGACCGTCACCAAGGTGGGGTTGTGGGGTGACGGCGGGCTGGCTGCGCTGGCCCGCTCGGAGCTGACCACGGCGCACCCCGAGGTGGGCTGGGCCGAGCAGGACCCGCTGCGCTGGTGGACCACGCTCGTCATCGCGTGCGCCGAGGCCCGGGCCCAGGCCCCGCGGGCGTTCGCGGAGGTCGATGTCGTCGCGTGCTCGGGCGCCCGGCAGACCTTCGTCCCGGTCACCGCGAAGGGCGACCCGGTCGGCAAGGGGATCCTCTGGTCCGACCATCGCGCCGCAGCCGAGGCGCGCGTGCTCGCCGAGCGCATGGGCGGCGACGACATCAACCGGGCCCGCACCGGGATCCCGCTCGACGCCGGGGCGGTGGCGGCGAAGCTGGCCTGGCTGGCCGACCACGAGCCCGGGCGCCTCGACGCGGCCGACCTGATCCTCTCGCCGCGCGACCTGGTGGTGTACCGGATGACGGACCAGGCCGTCACCGACGCCACGTTCGCGTCGCGCAGCGGCCTGTACGACTTCGACGGCAACGCGGTGCGGGAGCTGGCGGGCCCCGCGCTGGGCAAGCTCCCGAGCGTCGTGGCGTCCGACACCGTGGTCGGCCAGCTGAAGTCGGTGCCGGGCGCTGAGCTGGGCCTGCGTCCGGGGATCCCCGTGGTGATCGGCGCCGGCGACCGCCAGTGCGAGGTGCTCGGGTCGGGTGCGTCCGAGGACCACCCGATGGTCAGCTGGGGCACCACCGGCAACGTGTCGGTGCCCGTCCACGAGCGCCCCGTCCCCTCCCCGGCCGGCGCGGTGGTGACGCGGGCGGCGGACGGGGGCTGGCTGCTCGAGGGCGGCCTGTCGGCGGCCGGTTCCTTCCTGGCCTGGCTCGGCCGTCTGCTCGGCAGCACGCCCGACGAGCTGTCCCGTCTGGCGGGCGAGAGCCTGCCCGGCGCGCGCGGGGTGGTGGCGGTGCCCTGGCTCGACGGGGCGCGTGCCCCGTGGTGGCGCGACGACGCCCGGGCGGGGTTCGTGGGCCTCGGCGCCGCCCACGGGGCCAGCGACCTGGCGCGGGCCGTGATGGAGGCGGTGGCCTGGGACGTGCTGCGGGTGATGGAGGTGGTGACGGTGGGCCGCCTCGGGGGCTCGACGGCCGCGGGCGTCACCCTGGGCGGCGCCGGGTCGGGGCTGCCCGTCTGGGTCGAGGTCCTGACCTCCGTGCTCGGCGTGCCCGCGACGCGCCACCGCTCCGGTGAGGCGGCCTCGGCCGGCGCCGCGCTGCTGGCGGGCCGTGCCCTCGGCATGGGGCTCTCGCTCGACGCGCTCGACCCGGTGGAGGCCCTCATCGAACCGGACCCCGCGGCGGTCGAGGTGTACCGCGGTCTGCGGCCGCGCGCCGACCACGTCGCCGAGGCCGTGCTGGCCGCGACCGAGTCGCTTCCGGGCCCCGGCCGCAGCCCCATCTACTGAGCCGGTGCGCGTCGAGCTCGCCTACGGCCGCCGGGGAACGTCGGTCGAGGTGCCCGACACCGCCGAGGTCGTGACGCCGGTCGACCTGCCGGCCCTCGACGACGAGGCCGCCGCCATCACCGACGCCCTCCGGCACCCGCGCTCCGGGCCGCCGCTGGCCGAGCTCGTCGGGCGCGGCGGGCGGGTGGCGGTCGTCTTCCCGGACCTGACGCGTCCCATGCCCAACCGCACCGTCCTGCCCCCGTTGCTGGCCGAGCTGGCGGACGCCGGGGTGCCCGACGGGCGGATCACGCTCCTGTGCGCCACCGGGACGCACCGTCAGGCCACGGCTGCCGAGATGGAGGAGCTCGTGGGGCCGGACATCGTGGCGCGCTACGCCATCGTCGACCACGATGCCACGAGCGACGCGCACGTGCGGGTCGGCGAGGTCGACGGGACGGCGGTGCTCCTGCAGCGCGAGTACGTGGAGGCGGACGTGCGCATCGTCACCGGGTTCGTCGAGCCCCACTTCTTCGCCGGCTTCAGCGGGGGCCCCAAGGCGGTCTGCCCGGGCCTGGCCGCCACCGAGACCATCCTGGAGGCGCACCATCCCCGCCGGATCGCCGACGAGCGGGCCACGTTCGTCACCCGGGTCGGGAACCCGGTCCACGACTTCGTCCGCGCCGCCACGGCGCTGGCGCCACCGCACCTGTCGCTCGACGTCGCCATCAACCGGGCACGCCGGGTGGCGGCGGTCTTCGCGGGCCCGCTGCCCGACGCCCACGACGCCGCCTGCGCCCACGTACGGTCCTCCGCGGTGCGGGAGGTGGCGGCGCCCTTCGACCTCGTCGTGTCGACCAACGGTGGGTATCCCCTGGACCGCAACCTCTACCAGGCCGTCAAGGGCATGGCCGCCGCCGAGCGCATCGTCCGCGCCGGCGGGATCATCGTCATGGCCGCCGCCTGCGAGGACGGCGTGCCCGACGGCGGAGCGTTCGCCCGCCTGCTGGAGGTCGCGACCACGGCAGACGACCTGGCCGGCGGGACCGGCGACCCCGAGCTCGACCGCTGGCAGGCCCAGGTCCTCGGACGGGTGCTCGCCCGGGCCGAGGTGCAGCTGCATGCCGGCGGGCTCGACGGCCGCGCCATCGCGGGAGCGCTCCTCGTCCCGGCGCCCGACCTCGACCGTGCCGTGGCGGGGGCGCTGGCGCGGCTCGGCCCGGGTGCGCGGGTCGCCGTCATCCCCGACGGCCCGCTCACGGTGGCGACGGTGCGCCCGGCGGCCTGAGGGCGGCCACCCTCTGTGACGCCGGTGTCAGGGATAGAGTCCCCATCCGGTGCCCGACGACCCGCTGTTCGACTTTGCCGTCCCCGAGGACCTGCTGCGGGAGGCGGTGGCTCAGGTCAGGGACCCAGACGTGGTCGCGGACATCGACGTCATGCCGGGCACGGGGGAGGGCAAGCCGCCGCCGCTGATCGGCATCCTGAACAGTTACGGCTACGCCCCGCTGATCCTCCTGACGGCGGCGGCGCTGGTGCCGGGCACGTTCGGCAACGGCATCGCGCTCATCGGGAACAACCTCAAGATCTCGTTCCACATGTCCAACGCCTCGCTTGGTGCGGTGGCGTTCATCGCCCAGGTCTCCCAGCTCCTGTGGGCCGTGCCGTTGGCCCTGTGGGCCGACCGGGGCAGCCGGAAGCTGGTGGCGGGCGTCGCCCTGCTCGTCTTCGCCGGGTTCGGCAGCCTGATGGCGCTCTCGCCCAACGTCTGGTGGTTCGCCTTCCTCTACCTGGCCGCTTCGGTGGGCACCGGGGTGAACAACACGGTGCACAACTCGTACCTGTCGGACGCCTACCCCACCGAGGGGCGGGGACGGATCTTCAGCTGGCACAACCTCTCGGACCCGCTGTCGCAGACCATCGGGATCCTGATCTTCGGCTTCGTCGTCACGATCGCACACGACTGGCGCTACGGGCTGCTCGTCGCGCTGGCCGGCATTCCGCTCGGCTTCGCCCTCTTCACGCTGAAGGAGCCGGNNCCCCGGGTCCTCCTCGGCTCGGCGGTGACCCGGCTGCTGCGGGTGCGCTCCCTGTACTACGAGCTGGTGGCCGTGGCCATCCTCGGCTTCGCCGGGACCGGCGCCGGGCTGTTCGGCAATCTGTTCTTCATCGACAAGTTCCACCTCGACACGGCCTCGCGCAGCGAGGTGTACGCCATCATCGGCCTGGCCGCCTTCCTCGGGCTGCCGCTCGCCTACGTGTTCGGTGACCGCTACTTCCGCAAGGCCCCCCAGCGCCCGCTCGTCATCTCGGGCATCTGCATCACGGCCTACGGCGCGTTCTTCGTGCTCTCCCTCTACGTCCCCCAGCTCTGGATGGTGGTGACCCTGCAGTTCCTGGCCGGCGCCGCCGTGTCACCGCTGGCCATCTGCATCTTCCTGACGCTGGCCGCCACGGCCCCGCCCGAGATGCGCACCATCTGCTTCGCCATGTTCGGCGTCTACTCGCTCGTCTTCGGCGGCTTCGCCGGGTCGGTGCTGGTGGGCGCCATTTCCGACGCCATCGGCGGCCTGCACGGCATCATCGTGTCGCTCACGCTGATCTTCCCGGTCTGCGCGGTGGGCGGGCTCCTGCTCGTCATCGGCTCGCGTTGCGTGCGCCGGGACATCACCCTCGTGATCGAGGACGTGCTCGAACGCTACGCCGAGGGGAAGCGGCGGCAAGCGGGTGGGGGGATCCCCGCCCTCCAGGTCCACAACCTCGACTTCTTCTACGGCACCAACCAGGTCCTCTTCGACGTCAACCTCGAGGTCGAGGAGGGGGACATGGTGGCCCTGCTGGGCACGAACGGCGCCGGCAAGTCGACGCTGCTGCGCGCCGTCTCGGGTTTGTCGCACCCCCACCGCGGCGTGATCCGCGTCTTCGGCATGAACTCCACCTACCTGGAGCCCGAGCAGATCATCGACGAGGGGGTGGCGCTGCTCGTCGGGGGCAAGATGACCTTCTCGGGCCTCACCGTGCGTGACAACCTCCGCATCGGGGGCCACATTCTGCGGCGCGACCGGGCCCGGGCCACTGCCGCACTCGACGAGGCCCTCGAGGTCTTCCCCGAATTGTCGGCGCGCATCGACCAGCCGGCCGGCACCCTCTCGGGCGGGGAGCAGCAGATGCTGGCCCTGGCGCGGGTGATGATGACCAAGCCACGCCTGCTGATGATCGACGAGCTGGCGCTCGGCCTGGCCCCCATGACGGTCGACCGCCTCATGGGCATGGTGCGGCGGATCAACGCGGCCGGCACCACGGTGATCATCGTCGAGCAGAGCGTGAACCGGGCGCTGAGCCTGGCCTCACGCTGCTTCTTCATGGAGCGCGGCACCATCCGCTTCGACGGCCCCACGGCCGAGCTTCTCGAGCGCGACGACCTCCTGCGTCCCGTCTTCCTGGGTGCCGCCGGCGCCGGGCTCGCCTGACGGTGCTCTCACTCCTGGCGCTGTCCGCCCCGAGCGGGATCGTCCTGCAGGGGGCGATCATCGGGCTCGGGTACGGCCTGCTCGCGGTCGGCCTCGTCCTCATCTACCGCACCAACCGGATCATCAACTTCGCCCAGGGCCAGGTCGGGGTCATCGCCGCCGTCTTCCTGGTCAAGCTCACCGCCGACTTCCACTTCGAGTACTGGTTCTCGCTGGTCCTCTCCATCGCGTTGGCGGCCGGTGTCGGCGCGCTCTCCGAGCTGGTGCTGCGCCGGCTCTTCGCCCGCGCCCGCGTGCTGCTCATGGTGGCCACCATCGGGCTGAGCCAGGTGCTGCTGGCCCTCACCGCGCTGCCCTTCATCCGGCCCAAGAACCTGTACGAGCCGGTGCCGGTGCCCTTCGACATCTCGTTCTCCATCGGCTCGGTCATCTTCACGCCGGCCCAGGTGCTGACCATGATCGTGGCGCCCATTGTCGCCATCGCCCTGGCCGTGGCCGTGCGCTCGACCAACTGGGGCCTCTCCATGCGCGCCATGTCGGAGAACGCCGACTCGGCCCGCCTCTCGGGGGTGTGGATCCGGCGCACCTCGACGTTGACCTGGACCGTGGCCGGTGCGCTCTCCGCCTTCAACGCCATCCTCAACGCACCCGGCCAGACGAGCGCGTTGACCCAGGCCCTCAGCCCCGACCTGCTGCTGTTCGCGCTCACGGCCGCGCTCATTGGCGCCATGGTCAACCTCACCGTCGCCTTCGTGGCCGGGATCGGCGTGGGGATCTTCTACGAGCTCCTGCAGTGGAACACGCTGTCGTCGAACAACGCGACGGCGATCGACGTGGCCATCTTCTACGCGCTCATCCTGGTCGTCCTGCTGATCCGGGTCCGCGCCATGCACAAGGGGACGCGTACGGGCGGCAGTTCGACCTGGTCCGAGGGCGGGAGGGCGACGGTGGCGCGCCATGCCGACCGGCTGCGCCGGCGGGTCTCGGTGTCGGGGGCGTGGCTGGCGTTGGGCCTGGCCATCCTGCTCCCGTTCGTCCTGAACGTCGGCCGCACCTACCTGTTCAGCCAGATCTGCATTTATGCCGTCATCGCC